>NZ_AP022570.1:3006752-3307427 GCF_010728325.1 Mycolicibacterium poriferae | reverse complement strand
CGCCGACCGGCCCGCCTTGTACTCGGGGTACTTCTCGAGGCGGAAGGTCTGGCGCGAGACGTCGAACGCCGCGGCGATGTGGCTCGGTTGCTCGTCACGCAACAGATTGATCAGCATCGCGGTGAAGCCGTAGACGGCGTTGGTGGTCAGCCCGCCTTGGGTCTTGAAGTTCTCCGCAGGCAGCGCATAGAACGCCCGGAACGCCAGAGAGTTGCCGTCGAGCAACATCAGCGTCGGCTTGGAGTCTGACGTCTGGCCGGCCTTCGTCTCCGCTGCGGTCTTGGCTGGGCTCACGCGTTCACTCTAGGCACCGGCTACGACACCAACCGACGCTCCCCAATCATCTGGAGCGCACGCTCACAGATCAGGCGTGCCGCCGGATCGTTGACGCCACGACGCCATGCCCATACCAGCCGGCCACGCAGCGCCGGCACTATTCGCAGGGTCTGCAGCTGGGGGTGAGCCCGCGTCATCGACTGCGGCAGGATGGCTACGCCGAGGCCGTGGACGGCGAGTTCTGCAAGCTCCTGGGGGCTGGTCGCCTCGAAAGCAATCCTCGGGACCACGCCGGCGCCCGCGCACGCGTCCTGCAGCCGGCTCCGCAGGCCGGTGCCGCTCGGCAGCGAGATGACCGGATGAGACGCCAAGTCGCTGAGCCGCAGTGACTTCCGACCGGCAAGCGGATGGCCGGAGGCTACCGCCGCCTCGATCACCTCCTCGGTGATCATCGCGAAGTTCAAGTCGGGCGGGTCGTCGTCGACGGCGACCGACGCGATCACCGCGTCGAGTCGACCGTCGCGAAGTTCGACCAACAGTTCGTCGGATGTCGCCGTCGTCAGAGCGATCTCGACAGCCGGGTGGTGGGCATGGAAGTCAGCCAGCAGACGCGCGATGTCGAAAGGGTGTGACGTGACAGTCCCTATCGCCACCTCACCACTCACCACACCGGCGATCTCGTCGACCGCCGCCCGACCGTCCCTGACGGCCGCCAGCGCGGCACGGGCGTGCGGCAGTAGCGCCCACCCGGCCTGGGTCAGTCCGATCTCCCGGCTGGTGCGGTGCAGCAACGGCTGACCGACGGTGCGCTCCAACCTGCGGATCTGGGCGCTGACAGCGGGTTGCGCGACCCGTTCACGCGCGGCGGCGCGCGTGAAGCTGCGCTCTTCGACGACGGCCACGAAGTACTCGAGCTGACGAAGATCCATAAGCAATGATTATGGATCATAGAACAAGGATGTATTGGACTTATGGAGGGTGCAGGATCACCGTGGATGTGACGCCACAGGAGGAAACATGACCGCATTCATCCTCGTCCCCGGAATGTGCCACGGTGCATGGTGTTTCGATGGCCTTGCACACTCCCTACGGTCGGCTGGACACCGAGTGCTCGCCGTGACCCTGACGGGCGTGGCGGAACGGGCACACTTGCTGGCCGGCGCCGTGAATCTCGACACCCACATCACCGACGTCCTTGCGGCGGTTGAGGCCTACGCGCCCAAGGACGACCTCGTGCTCGTCGGGCACAGCTACGGCGGCATGGTGATCACCGGTGTCGCCGACCGCATCCGCGAGCGGATCACGTCAATGGTGTTCGTCGACGCGGTCGTCCCGCAGGACGGCGAGGCCTGCTGGGACATCGTGGACGAGGCAGAGCATGCGTGGTACGTCAAGGTCGACAACACCGGCTTCGGGGTGCCGCCACTGCCGTTCTTCGACCCGCGCGCCACCTCCCATCCGCTGGCAACCCTGATGCAGCCCCTGCGGCTGCTTCGTGACCATTCCCGATTCCGGCGAACGTTTGTCTACGCACTGGACTGGCCTGGCGAGTCGCCGATGCGACCGTCCTACGAGCGGGTCCGCGACGATCCGGCCTGGCAGATCCATCTGCTCGATGGCAAGCACGACCTAATGCGGGACAAGCCGGACGAGCTACTGCGCATCCTGCTCGACGCTGCGGCGGACTGAACTGGAACACGTTTCAGTATCCGGGTCGGACTGGGTACGCTGACCGCGTGTCAGCTTCTACTCAACCTGCGGTCGACGGCTGGTTCGCCACGGACGGATCCGGTGATGCGTACCTGATCGGCGGCAAGTGCAACAAGTGCGGGACCTTCGTGTTTCCGCCCCGCAGCAACAACTGCCCCAACCCCGCGTGCGACGGTGACGACCTGGCTCAGGTGCCGTTGTCGCGGCGCGGGAAGCTCTGGAGCTACACCGAGAACCGCTATGCGCCACCCCCGCCCTACCCGTCACCGGATCCGTTCGAGCCGTTCGCGGTCGCGGCCGTCGAGCTGGCCGACGAAGGGCTGATCGTGCTCGGCAAGGTCGTCGAGGGCACGCTGGCCGCCGATTTGAAGGTCGGCATGGAGATGGAATTGACCACGATGCCGCTCTACGTGGACGACGACAAGGTGGAACGCATCGTCCACGCCTGGAAGATCGCCGGCGCACCGAGCAAGGAAGGTTCAGCGCGATGACGACTCCCGAACCGGTGTACATCCTGGGTGCGGGCATGCACCCGTGGGGCAAATGGGGACGCGACTTCACCGAGTACGGCGTCGTGGCCGCCCGCGCCGCGCTGGCCGAGGCCGGCCTGGACTGGCGCCAGATCCAACTCGTTGCCGGCGCGGACACCATCCGCAACGGCTATCCCGGTTTCGTAGCGGGCGCGACCTTTGCCCAGAAGCTGGGCTGGAACGGGGTCCCGGTCACCTCCAGCTACGCCGCGTGCGCCAGCGGATCGCAGGCTTTGCAGAGCGCGCGCGCCCAGATCCTGGCCGGCCTCTGCGACGTCGCGCTGGTGATCGGCGCCGACACCACCCCCAAAGGCTTCTTCGCCCCCGTCGGCGGGGAACGCCGCAACGACCCCGACTGGCAGCGCTTCCACCTGATCGGGGCCACCAACACCGTCTACTTCGCCCTGCTCGCACGCCGGCGCATGGACCTCTACGGCGCCACGCTGGACGATTTCGCCCAGGTCAAGGTCAAAAACGCGCGCCACGGCCTCAACAACCCCAACGCCCGCTACCGCAAGGAAGCCACTGTCGAGGACGTGCTGGCCAGCCCCGTCGTCTCGGACCCGCTGCGGCTGCTGGACATCTGCGCCACCTCCGACGGCGCGGCCGCACTGATCGTGGCCAGCAAGAGCTTCGCCGAGAAACACCTCGGATCGGTCGCCGGCGTGCCGTCGGTGCGCGCGGTGAGCCTGCAATCCCCGCAGTATCCCCAGCACCTGCCCGAGCTGCCCGACATCGCCTCCGATTCCACCGCCGTGGTCAACGCTCCCGAACGGGTCTTCAAGGACCAGATCCTCGACGCCGCCTATGCCGAAGCCGGCATCGGACCCGAAGACCTCAGCCTGGCCGAGGTCTACGACCTGTCCACCGCGCTGGAACTCGACTGGTACGAACATCTCGGCCTGTGCCCCAAAGGCGAAGCCGAGCAACTGCTGCGCAGCGGCGCCACCGCCGTGGGCGGCCGGGTTCCGGTGAACCCCTCCGGCGGGCTGGCCTCGTTCGGCGAGGCGATCCCCGCCCAGGCCATCGCCCAGGTGTGCGAACTGACCTGGCAGCTCAAGGGCCAGGCCACCGGCCGCCAGGTCGAGGGCGCCACCGTCGGCATCACCGCCAACCAGGGCCTGTTCGGACACGGCTCCTCGGTCGTGGTCGCGCGCTGAGCGCGCAATAGGGCCGGGGCGCGCTGGGCGGGTCGCATCGCGAGTGTGCGTGTTTGTCCGGCGACACGCCCCGCACGGCGTGCATTTCGCGCTCCCTCGCGGTGCAATGCAGCCTGTGGGCGACGTCGTCACCGTGCGGGTGAAGCCCGGCAGCGCGAAGGGACCTCTCGTGCAGACCGGGCCCGACGGCGTGCTGACCATCTATGTGCGCGAACGGGCGGTCGACGGCAAGGCCAACGCGGCAGTGCTGCGCGTGCTCGCCGAACACCTCGGCCTGCCGCGCGCCCGGATCACGTTGGTCGCCGGCACCACGGCCCGAATCAAGCGCTTCCGTATCGATTGAGCGCACTCGGCGGCGACGAGGGCGCGCAGAATGCCGCGACACGCCGAGCAGAGGCGCGCAGACCCGCGCGCTCGCGGGACTTCGGGGAGGGTTACGCCACGCCGAGGTAGGCGGCGCGAATGCTGTCGTCCGCCAATAGGTCCCGCGCATTTCCGGTCCGGGTGATCTCCCCCGTTTCGAGGATGTAGGCCCGGTCTGAGCGGCTCAACGCCTGCTGGGCGTTCTGCTCGACGAGCAGCACCGTGGTGCCGGTCGAGTTGATCTCGGCGATGATCTTGAAGATCTGGGAGATCACCATCGGCGCCAAACCCATCGAGGGCTCGTCGAGCAGCAGCACCTTGGGCCGCGCCATCAACGCGCGGCCGATCGCCAACATCTGCTGTTCTCCCCCGGACAGCGTGCCGCCCATCTGGTTTCGGCGTTCAGCCAGTCGCGGGAACGTCTCGAACACCCAGTCCTGACGTTCCCGGTGCGCGGCGCGAGACTCGAATTTACGACCGTAGCAACCCATTTCGAGATTCTCGGTCACGGTCATACCGGGAAACACGCCCCGCCCCTCAGGCGCCTGGATCAACCCGTCTGAGACGCGACGATGCGCCTTGACCCGCGAGACGTCACGGCCGTCGAACCACACCGATCCCGACGTCAGCGGCAGCAGACCCGAAATGGCACGCATGATGGTGGTTTTCCCGGCGCCGTTGGAACCCAGCAGCGTGACCAGCTCGCCTTCGTGCACCACCAGCGACACCCCGTGCAGCGCCTGGATCCTTCCGTAGTGCGCGACGACGTCACGCACCTCCAGCAGCACCCGGCGCGTCGTCTCAGTGGAGTTCGTCATCAGGTACCCCCAGGTAGGCGGCGACGACCGCGGGATCCTCGCGGATGTCGGCGGGCAGACCGTCGGCGATCTTGCGGCCGAACTCCAGCACCACGATCCGGTCGGTCACGCCCATCACCAACCTCATGTCGTGTTCGATCAGCAGCACGGTGTAGCCGTCGTCGCGGATCTTGCGGATCAAGTCGATCAACGCGGACTTCTCGCTCGGGTTGAAGCCGGCGGCGGGCTCGTCGAGACAGAGCAGTTTCGGCTCGGTGGCCAGCGCGCGGGCGATCTCGAGGCGTCGTTGGTCGCCGTAGGGCAGGTTCTTGGCCTTCTCCTCGCCGCGGTGGGCGATGCCGACGAATTGCAGCAGGGCCGTGGCGCGTTCGATCGCGTCGCGCTCTTCGCGGCGGTGGCGCGCGCTGCGGAACAACGCACCGGGTACCGACGTCTTGTGCCGGGCGTCGGTACCGACGACCACGTTCTCCAGCGCGGTCATCTCGCCCCACAACCGGATGTTCTGGAACGTGCGCGCGATGCCCTTGCGGGTGATCTGGTGGCGTTTGACGGTGCCCAGCGGCGCGCCGTCGAACAGGACCGTGCCCGATGTCGGCCGGTACACGCCGGTGACGGCGTTGAAACAGGTCGTCTTGCCGGCACCGTTGGGGCCGATGAGCCCGAGGATCTCCCCGCGCCGGATGTCGAAGGTCAGCGAGTCCAGCGCGGTCAGCCCGCCGAACTTGACCGTCAGATCCTCGGTGCGCAACAGTACTTCGCCCGCGGCGGCGTGCACGTCGCGGTGCAGCGCCGCCTGTTCGGGATCCGGATGCGGGTCGGTCATACCGGTGCCTGCTCGTCCGCGCCGCGCAACAGCTTGCGCGCGCTCTTGCCGTAGGCCAGCAGTTGGGCTCGCACCGGGAACAACCCCTGGGGCCGGAAGATCATCAGCACCACCAGCGCCAGCCCGAAGAACAGATACTTCAGGTCACCGAGGTTGATGCCGAACAGTTCCACGCCGAGCAACCGGTTGGGCAGGTACACGATCACGAACGCCCCGAACACCACGCCCAGTTTGTTGCCCTGCCCGCCGAGCACCACCGCGCACAGGAACAGCATCGAGTTGATGATGTTGAACGTCGGCGGCGCCACGTACTGCACCTGGCCCGCGTACAACGCGCCCGACAACCCACCCACGGCGGCGCCGATCACGAACGCCCACAGCTTGAACCGGAACGTCGGCACACCCATGATCTCGGCGGCGTCCTCGTCCTCGCGCACCGCGATCCAGGCCCGCCCGACCCGGCTGCGCTCCAGGTTGCCGACGAGCAGCAGGATGCCGACGATCAACGCCAGACCCAGCCAGAACCACCATGTGCCGTAGTTGGCGTCGCCCGAGGAGTTGGCGCTGGAGAACACGCCGTTGGGGAGCTCTTCGGACGTACCGAGCCGAGGGTAGGCAACCTGGTTGAGTCCGCGCGGGCCGTTGGTGATGTCGGAGAGGTTGTCGGCCATCAGGCGGATGATCTCGCCGAACCCGAGCGTGACGATGGCCAGGTAGTCGCCGCGCAGCCGCAGAGTGGGCGTGCCCAGGATCAATCCGGTCAGCGCCGTGATCGCCATGGCGATCGGCACACACGCCAGCCACGCCCAGTCGGTGCTGAAGAACTTCGACACGCCGACCTGATTCCAGGGACTCTCGGGGCTGGTCAGCAACGCGACGGTGTAGGCGCCGACGGCGTAGAAGCCGACGTACCCCAGGTCGAGCAGCCCCGCCTGCCCCACCACGACGTTGAGGCCGATGGCGATGATCGCCACCATCGCGAACTGCGCCATCGTGCCGCCGAAGCTGATGCCCGGGGTGTCCAGGAAGTGCGGGGTGTACAGCGGAAGCAGTGCCAGCGCGCCGAACGCCAGCAGGCCGACGCCCCATTTCTGCACCCGGGTTCGATCGGCCCACCAGCGCCGCAACACGTCGCCGGGAGCCAGCAGGGCGTTGACTCTGTCTGCCGCGCCGTTGCCGTCGGCGCCCTTTTTCCCGACACTCATGCGCGTGCCTTCCCCAGACTCTCCCCCAGGATGCCGGTGGGGCGGAAGAACAACACCAGCACCAGCAGCACGAAAGCGACCACATCACGCCACTGCGTGCCGAACAACGCTTGTCCGTAGTTCTCCATCACGCCCAGCAGCAGCCCGCCGAGCAGCGCGCCGCGCAGATTGCCGATGCCTCCCAGCACCGCCGCCGAGAAGGCCTTGATGCCCAGCAGGAATCCGCCCGAGTAGATGATGCCCTGGGGCACCTTCAACGTGTAGAGCAGCGCGGCCGCGCCGGCGAGCAGACCACCGATCAGGAAGGTGGTCATGATGATTCGTTCTCGCGAGACGCCCATCAGCGTCGCGGTGGCGGGGTCCTGGGCCACCGCCCGGATGCCGCGGCCCAACCGGGTGCGGTTGATGGCCGTGTCGGTCAGCAGCGCGAGCATCAGTGCCGCGGCGATGATGACGAGGGTGACGTTGCTGACGTCGGCGCCGAAGACCGTGAACTGGGTTTCGGGAACCACCAGCATGATCGGCTGCTGGGCGTTGCTGCCGCCGTAGCCGTCGATCAGGCTCGGCAGGATGAAGTGGACGAACTCCTGCAGGACGAACGACATACCGATGGCAGTGATCAGGAACGACAGCCGACTGGCGTTGCGCCGCCGCAGCGGACGGTAGGCCACCGCCTCCAGACCGACTGCTGCCGTGCCCGACACGGCCATCGCGAAAAGCATGGCCACCAACAGGTAGAACACGGTCAGCCCGATGCCGAGGTTGTAGTCGTTGCCGCTCGGCGTGAAGCCCAGGATCATGTCCAGGCAGAAGTAGGCGCCGAACATGCCGACCATGAAGATCTCGGCGTGAGCGAAGTTGATCAACTTCAGCACGCCGTACACCAGCGTGTAACCGACCGCGACCAGGGCGTAGATGGCGCCCCAGGCCAGACCGTCGATCGTCAACTGCCAGAACCCGTTACGGAGCCCGTCGACGTTGAAGTCGATGTTCGCCGCGAGGCAGGCGTACTCGTTGAGACAGTCGGGCATCATCCGTGGGAGGGCTCCTGGAGACCGGGTGAGCGACGAAAACGCGTCCGGAACCTCGCTGTTCCGGACGCGTTTCGTCCTCGTCGACTACTGGACCTTGTACATCCAGATCAGACTGGTGGTCAGCTCGCCCTCCGGGGTCCACTGGTAGCGGCGGGCCACACCCTGCCCGTCATAGTTCGCGAAGTAGTCCAGCATGGCCGGGCGGGTGATCGCGCCGGAGTCGACGGCCTTGACCATGATGGTGCCCAGGTCGTAGCCCTCGGTGCTGTAGGTGCCCGGAGCCTGGCCGAACTTGTCGGTGTACTCCTGAGCGAACTGCTCCGAGGCCGGGCCGCAGGGGCACGAGATCACCGCGTCGGCCGCGGACTGGCCGGCCTGCTTGACGAACTCGGGATCTTTGACGCCGTCACCGGTGACGAAGGTGGTCTCGACTCCGCCGTCGCGCAGCTGCTGCACGAACGGCGCGGCTTCGGCGTAATAGCCGCTGAAGAACACCCCGTCGGGAGCGACACCGTCGATCTGGGTCACCGCCGCCGAGAAGTCCTTGTCGCCCTTCTTGACCGAGATGTTGCAGCCCGAGTCGGCCACCGGGCCGAGGGTGTCACGGATCGCCTGGGCCAGACCGAGACCGTAGTCGGTGCTGTCGTCGACCACGCAGACCTTCTGCATGCCGAGGGTGTTCTTCATGTAGTTGGCGACCGACGGGCCCTGCACGCCGTCGTTGGCCAAGCCGCGGAAGAAGGTGCGCCAGCCCTGTTCGGAGAGCGTGACGTTGGTCGCCGATGCGGTCGCCGCGGTCAGGCCGGCCTGGTTGAAGACGCCGCCGGTGGCTTTGGTCTCGCCGGAGAACGCCGGACCCACCAGGCCGACGGTGTACTGGTCGTCGACGATCTGCGGGGCGATCGCGGTGGCCTTCTGGGGGTCACCCTCGGTGTCGAAGGTCTTCAGCTGGATCTGGCAACCCGGATTGGCCTCGTTGTGCTTGTCGACCGCGAGCTGCACGCCGTTGCGGATGTTGATGCCCAGGGCGGCATCGGGCCCGGTGAGCGCGCCGGCCATCGCGATCGAGATGGGTGGGCAGGTGGCGCTGCCGTCACCGGCGGGATCCGCCGGGTCGGCGCTGGCGTCTGCCTGCACTTCGGCGCCGTTCTCGTCGATCTGGACCTGCTCGACGATCGACAGGTCGGAATCGCCGGAATCCTGTTCCGGTGCCGACTGGCTGCAGCCGGCCAGGCCGAGCACCACCAGACCCGCACTTGTGAGAGCAAATGCACTCCGTGCCACGCGACCTCGCACGCTTCACCTCCGGTTCACTGAGTTGATCGGCGCCGCCGGGGCCCTACCCAGGACAGCCGGGGAGGCGACGCTTCGCGGGAAACCATAACCAACCAGTAGCCACGATGCGTGATGTTGGACAACGCGGCGTGTGCGCCGCGCCGCTCATCGGTGCGAAAACGCGCTTCGGAAACGCACTCTTAACCGGACGGGGCCGGCGTCGAGCTACGTCGAGGCGTTCTCGGCGCCCTCGGCCGGCGGATCCAGCGTCTCCATGACGACTTCGGCCACCCGCTTCATCGTCGTGCGGCGATCCATGGCCGCACGTTGGATCCACTTGAACGCCTCGGGCTCGGTCATGCCCTGCTTGGTCTGCAACAGGCCTTTGGCGCGTTCCACCAGCTTGCGGGTCTCCAGCCGGTCCGAAAGGTTGGCGACCTCCTTCTCCAGCTCGGCGATCTCGCCGAACCGGCTGACCGCCACCTCGATGGCCGGGATCAGGTCGGAGATGTTGAACGGCTTGACCAGGTAGGCCATCGCGCCGGCATCGCGGGCACGTTCCACGAGCTCGCGCTGGCTGAACGCGGTCAGGATGACGATCGGGGCGATCCGCTTGGCGGCGATCTCCGAGGCTGCGTCGATGCCGTCGCGCCGCGGCATCTTGACGTCCATGATCACCAGGTCGGGCCGCAGCGATTCGGCCAGGTCGACGGCCTCCTGCCCGTCGCCGGCCTCGCCGACGATCTCGTATCCCTCGTCACGCAGCATCTCCGCCAGGTCGAGCCGGATGAGCGCCTCGTCCTCGGCGACGAGAACGCGGCGTGCGGGGACGGCGTCGGTCGGTGACGCACCTGGCGATGACATGAGGACATTGTGGCGCTCCCGGGCCGGATGAGCGAGCGCGGGGGCATCCTCTATGGTGAAAGGCCGCGCACTGACACGGTGCGACGCCCTCGTATCCCAACTGGCAGAGGAAACGGATTCAAAACCCGTACAGTGTGAGTTCGAATCTCACCGAGGGCACCGGATAACCCCAGCTCAGCCGTAGAGGTCGAGCCGGCGGTCGGCCAGTAGGTCGACATGTTCGGTCAGCTTCTTGTCATGCGTTCGCGCCAGATCGATGTCGGCGACCGCTGTGCCCACCCCCGGCCCCGCTTCGGCGGCGATCCAGCCGTCGGGGTCGACGATGACGGTGCCGCCGGTCCAGGCCTGCCCGCGCTCCACCCCCGCCCGGTCGCAAGCGGCCACGGCCAGCCGGTTGAGCCGCGCGGTGGACATCGCGGTGATCACCTCGCCGGGGTGCTCTCCGGCCGGACGCGGGAACTGCGGCCAGTTCACCGGCGCGAGGATCATCTCGGCGCCGGCCACCGCCACCTGGCGGGTCAGTTCGGCGAACTCGAGGTCGTAGCAGACCATCACCGCGAGCGCTCCGTGGCGCGTCTCGAGCACCGGCGGCAGCTGCTCTCCCGACGTGAAGATCAGTTTCTCCCGGTCCCACAGGTGGGTCTTGCGATACACCGAGGTGACGCCGCCGGACTGCAGCACCGCGGCGCTGTTGTACAACCGCCCGTCGGTGCCGAGTTCGCAGAAGCCCAGCACTGCGATCGAATCGCCCAGCAGCGCACACCATCTGGCGAACTGGGGGCTGTCCTCGGCGAGCGCGGCGACGCGCGCTTCGGCGGCGTCTGCGAACATGTAGCCCGAGGTGGCCAGTTCCGGCAGCACGACGACGTCGGCGCCGGCGCTCACCGCGTCGCTGATGGCGGCGCTGATCCGGGCCTCGTTCCCAGGAAGATCGCCGAGGACCGGGTCCAGCTGACAACAACCGATACGCGCCATTACAGCAAGCTAGCCCTCCACGGTGCTGTCTGCGTCGTCGCCGAACCACTTCTCTTCGATCATCCCGAACGACCCGTCCTCACGCATGCTCAGCAACGTCTGGTCGACGGGCTTGCGTAGCTGGCTGCCGATCCGGAAGACCAACCCGTAGTCGTCCTCCTGGAAGACCGGTCCGGCCATCAGGGCGGCGCCATCGCCCTGATGCGCCACGAAATACCTCAGCACGGGCGCGTCGTATACCACCGCGTCGTACCCGCCGTCCAGCAACGCGCGGTAGCAGTCCTCGATGCTTGCCATCGCTGTCGCATCGATACCCATCGTTCGTAAAAAGGACGCCGACGTCGTGCCCGTGACTGTGGCAACGGATTTCCCGTAAAGGTCAGCGGGTCCGTTGATCTGCGCCTCGAGTTTGGCCAGGGTGAGGGTAGCTGTCAGATTCGCGGTGTAGAACGACACGAATACGATGCTGACGAACGCCCACAGAATCGCCATGGTGCGCGCCATCCACTGCCGGGGCGGTGCGGCCGCGCCAGCCCCGACCAGCGAACCAACGCCCCACGCGAAAGCCTGAAAGATGCCCGGGAAATAGTGTTTGGACACCGCACCGGTGTCGTGTCGGCGCTCGATCAGCCAGAGAATGTGTGCAGGCAGCACGCTGATGAGGAGAGCTGCGATTAGCCAGCCCAGCATGGTTTTGGAGAACACCAGCTTGGTGAAGGCCGTGAGGCTCGGACTGGCCGGTTCGACGGTCTGGGTGGGCACCATGATCTGCAGGCCGGCGTCGAGCGTCGGCTGGGAGAAGTCGTAGGAGAGACCGCGCTCGGAGGTCAGAGAGATCGCACCGGCGGCGATGTCGGCACGGCCGTCGCCGACAGCTCGCAGCTGGCCAGCGACATCGCCGACGTCGACGTAGCGGGTCTGCCAGTCGAGCCGGTCGGCGATCTCCTCCCACACATCGATCGTGAAGCCGGTCAGATCGTCGCCGGTGCCCATGACGAAGGGTGTCAGTTGATGGACTGCGACTGTGACAGTCGGCGATTGAGCTGGTTCCTGGGGGGCAGCACGTGGGATTGCGAACGGCATGCTCCCTATCAGCACCAGCAGCCCTATGACCGCCAGCAGGGCGTGCCATCGCTGGTGCACACATCCTCCCTTCAGCGGCCCGTCTCCCGGTGGTTCCCGAGCGTAGTGGTCCACAGGCCAATCTGCCCGAGGCAGCCAGCTCAGGGACCTGCGGGCGATAGTCTTTGGCCGTGCTCAGCGTGCGGCCGGTGTGCGTACCCGAAGTTGCTCTGACGGGCCGCGCCTGGTCGCCGAGTCGGCATCACAGCGACCGGGTGGCCCGCCGGGTGCGGGTGCTCAAACTGGCCAGCTGGATCGCCGCGGCGGTGACGGCATCGTTCGGCGCCCTCCAGCTGACGTTGGGCGGCGCCCTGTGGTGGCTGGGCGTGGCGAACGTGGCGTGCGCAGTGGTGTTCCTCGTCATCCCCAAGCTGTGCCCATACGGTGAGCTCGTCGCGCCACTGACGTTCGCCGTGTTCGCCTACGCGTCGGTCGGTTTCATGTGTTACACGGTGGGCACGGGGTCCGGTCTGCAGTTTTATTTCCTTGTCGCGGCGTCGCTGATGGTGCTGGTGCTGGGTATCGAACGCATCGCGCTGGCCTCGCTGGTCGCCGCGGCGGGCGGGGCGCTGACCATCGCACTGGAGATGACCGTGCCGGACAGCCGTGGGCTGGGTCCGCCGTGGACGCTGACCGTCGGTTTCGTCAGTTCCGTGGTGGGCTCGGCGGTGATGGTGGTGGCCACGATCTGGTACACGCTGCGCGAGATCGACCGCGCCGAGGCGGCGATGGAGGCCGAGTACGAACGCTCCGAACGGTTACTGGCCAACATCTTGCCGACGACGATCGCCGAGCGGCTCAAGGACCCGTCACGCAGTGTGATCGCGGACAAATACGACGACGCGTCGATACTGTTCGCCGACATCGCCGGATACACCAAGCGCGCCAGCGACACCCCGCCGGCCGACCTGGTGCGGTTCCTGGATCTGCTCTACACCGACCTCGACGCGTTGGTCGACCGGCACGGCCTGGAGAAGGTCAAGACCAGCGGCGATTCGTACATGGTGGTCAGCGGGGTCCCGACGCCGCGGTCCGACCATCTCGAGGCGCTGGCGGCGCTGGCCCTCGACATGGCCGACGCCGTGGCCGATCTCAAAGATCCGTGGGGCCGCGAGGTGCCGCTGCGCATCGGGATGGCCGCAGGCCCCGTGGTGGCCGGAGTGGTCGGTGCCCGCAAGTTCTTCTACGACGTGTGGGGCGACGCCGTCAATGTCGCCTCCCGCATGGAGACCACCGACGTCGAAGGCCGAATTCAGGTGCCCGACAACGTCTATGACCGCCTGCGGCACCGGTTCGTACTCGAGGAGCGTGGCGTGGTCGACATCAAGGGCAAGGGCGCCATGCACACGTGGTACCTCGTCGGGCACCGCCCGCTCAGACCTTCCGGTTCTCCGACTTGAGCAGCCACGCCTGCTTCTCGAGCCCGTCGATGAGCTGGTGCAGGATGTCGGCGGTGCTGGGGTCCTCGGCGTCCACGGTGTCGTGTACCGACCGGATGGTGTCCACCGCGGCGTAGACGCGGGCGGTGATGAGGTCAACGACCTCACCGGTGCTGTGTTCGTACGCCGGGAACTCCGGCAGTGACGTGGTCGCCGCGACGGTATCCGAGCGGCCGTCCGGCACGGCGTCGAGCGCGCGCAGCCGCTCGGCGACGGTGTCACTGGCCTCGCGGGCGAAATCGACCACCTCGTCGAGTTGAAGGTGCAGGTCGCGGAAGTTGGTGCCGACGACGTTCCAGTGCGCCTGCTTGCCCTGCAGGTGCAGCTCGATGAGGTCGACCAGCACTCGCTGGAGGGATTCGGCCAACGCCGGGGAGGCGTGGAATCCACTGACCTCGGCATCGGTCCTGCGACGGTTCGCTGTTGTGCTCATATCTCTCCCAACGTCCGATTTTCTGGATTGAGTCCAGTTTAGCCGGTGTCGGTCGTCACGTCGACGGCATTCTCGTGATCCTGTCTGTCCTGCTTGTCGAGCAACCGGGCGTATCCGGCACCCATGCCCAGCAGGATCAACCCGACGACGATGAACACCACGACCCGGAAGATGCCGTCGAGCGTGCCCAGGTCGAACAGGAACAGCTTGGCCACCGCGGCGGCGACCAGTGCGAGTCCCGCCCCGATCGGGACAGAACGTTCCGCCCGGGACCGTCTGGCCGCGTATCCGAACAACGCGGCGGCCAGCACGATCCAGCAGATCGTCGCGACCATGTGGCCCCCATAGAAGCCGGCGCTGTCACCGGCGATCATCGTGCCCGCCGTGACGGTGAACGACGTGACCGAGTAGACGACCACTCCGCCGGCGACCACCCACAGCGCTGCCTCCCTGCTGCGCCACGACCACAGCACCGCCACCGCGCTGGATGCGAGCAGAACACTGGACACCAATGTCGAAACACCAGCGGCTGCACCGGTTTTCACCGGTTCGAGCAGCGTGAACAGCGGCGAGTAGCTCAGATGGACTCCGGCGCCGACGATCGTGAAGCCGAACGCCGCCCACCGCGCCGTGGTGTCGTGGCGACCCGCCACCGCCACCACCACGGCCAGCGCCAGCAGTACGGGCCCGGCAACGCGTCCGTCGAACGCGACGGTGACGGCGACCAGTGCCGCGACCGCCGACCAGGCCGAGAACACCTGCCGGGCGGCGCCCGGCACGCCGGGCAACCGGTCCCCGGCGAGCACGATGGCCAGCATCGCGGCGGACAGCGCCGCGGCCATCAGCGCGGCGGCGACCCGGTCGACGGTCAGGCCCACCGCCAGCACGGGGACCGTCCCGGCGGCGGTCAGCACCGCCATCGCCGCGCGCCGGGTCGTTCCCGGCAGCAGGATCAGCGCCGATCCGACCGCGATGAGCGCGGCGATCGCGCAGCCGCCGGCCAACCACAGATCGTCGCGGGCATCGATGTACCGCACGACCAGCGCCGCGAGCAGCGGGAAGGACGCGGCGGTGATGCGGGCCGCGTGCAGCCAGATCCAGTCTTTGCCCAGCTGCACCGGCAACGACACGGCGGCCAGCGCGAGCAGGAACCCGACCAGTAGGAGCGTGATGCCGTCGGTGACGACCGGCGCCAGGGCGATCAGCGGAACCAGCACGAGCAGCCCGAGGTGCTGCGAGTCCCACCGCCGTGCGAGCGTCAGTCCGGCGCCGGCGACGATCGCCGCCACCACCAGACCGACCGGGGCCGAAACCCATCCGTAGATGGTGGTCACCGCGATCACGTCGATGTAGGCCGCAGCGATGCCGGTGGCGGCCAGCGAGACGGCCCCCACCCGGCCCCCGGGGCGGGTGTTGAGCCACCACCCGGCGCCCACCAACGCCACGGCCAGCATCGCACCCGCCCCGACCCGGAATTCCGGACGCAGGAGGCCCGCCTGCGCGGCCAGCACCAGCAGCAACGCGACACCGATCAGTGTGACCGCGACACCGGCGACCGCGAGCAGCTTGCCGATCCAGCCCTGCGACCGAGGCGGAGCCGGTGTCCTCGCTGCGGGCGGTGTCGGTGCAGCGGACGCATACGGGTTCGTCAGCGGGTAGTGCGGCCAGTACGGCGGAGCGGGCATCGGCGGAAAGCCGGGCTGAGTCGGCGCGGTTACCGGCGCAAAGCCGGGCCGAGGCGGCACCGCGGGCGGGGGCGCGGGCGGCGGCGGTGCGGACGCGGCAGCCTGCGACGCGGCAGCGGCCTGGGGTTCCTGGGCAGGAAGGGGCCCTGGACGGCCCGCCAGCACCCGCTCGAGCTCCGCCAGGTCACTGGACACCTGGACGAACTGCCGCGACAGCGCGGCGAAATTCGCCGACAGCCGGGCGATCACGACGGCATACGGTTCGGTCATACCGTCATCCTCGCAACGGACCGGCGTCCGGCGGATGAGTACAACTACTCGTCGAGGCCGTGTTCGATCGCGTAGCGGGCCAGCTCGACCCGGTTGCCGACCTGCAGCTTGCGGAATGTCGCCTGAACGTGGTTTTCCACCGTGCGGTGGCTCAGCGACAACCGCTCGGCGATCTGCTTGGCGGTCAGCCCCTTGGCAACGAACCGCAGGATCTCGGTTTCGCGCTCGGTCAGGCTCGGCCCCGGCGGACCGGCCGGACCTGCCGAGTCGCGCGCGATCCGCCGGTACTCACCGAGCACCAACCCGGCCAGCCCCGGCGTGAACACCGCACGACCCTGCGCGGTGGCCCGCACGGCGTCGTCGAGTTCCTGCTTCGACGCGCTCTTGACCAGGTAACCCGTCGCGCCGGCCTTCACAGCCTCCAGCACGTCCTCGCGCTCGTCGGAGGCCGACAGCACCAGCACCTTCGACGAGGGAGACACCGCGAGCACCTCGGCGGTGGCCTGCGCCCCACTGCCGTCGACCAGCCGCATGTCCATCAGCACCACGTCGGGCAGCACGACCGCGGCCCGCCGCCTCGCCGAGGCCACTCCGTCGGCGGTCGCGACCACATCGAACCCGTCGTCGGCGAGGTCACGCGCGACGGCGTCGCGCCAGATCGGATGGTCGTCGACCACCATCACCGTCGTGCGCCGCTCAGTCACCCGATCCTCCAGTCCTGGGCACCGTGAGCTCCCATTCCGTGCCCGCGCCGGTACCCGTGCTCAACTCCGCCCGGCCGCCCAACCAGTTCATCCTTCCCACAATGGATTTCGCGATTCCGAGCCGCCCCTCGGCAGCCGCCTCAGCGAGCCGCCCATCCGGAATGCCCACTCCGTCGTCGCGAACACTGACGGTGACGGCGTCGCCGAGATCCTCGACAAGAACATACGCGCGCGCATCCGGCCCGGCGTGCTTCTCCGAGTTGTCCAAGGCGTTGCCGACCGCGGCGATCAGCTCGCCGGCGACGGTGGCGTCCAGCAACACCGGCTCGGCCGGCACACTCACCGACACCCGGTCGGAGGCCCACCTGCGCACCAGTGCCCCCACGTCGGCAATGCCGGGATCGGCCGGTTCCGTCTCGGCCGAGCTGACCAGCCGGCGCAATGCGCGCTCCTGCTCCCCCGCCAGCTCGGCCAACCGCCCTGTCTCGCCACCGATCTCGCGTCCGCGGCGCGCCATCAGCGCCAGCACCTGGATCGCCCCGTCGTGAACCTGACGGGAGAGCCGCTCACGCTCCTCGAGCGCGGCAGAGAGCCGCACCGCGCGTTGCAGTTCGGCGTGAGCCCGGCGCGCGGTCTGGGCGGCCATCCCCACCGCGAGCCCGACAGCGAGCTCGATGACCAGCGTCGCGTGTCGGCCGAGATCGATGTGGACGTAACCCTTGAGCGCCGCGGCCGCGGCCATCACGGCCAAGCCGGTCAGCATGCCCGCGATCGGACCGAACTGGATCGCCGCGGAGATCACGGCGTTGGTGGCCCACAGCGTGGTCGGCCAGGACTGGTTGTCGGCCACCCACTGGTCACCGGCGATCACCTCAGTAGACAGCATCAACACCAGCACCACGACGATCTCGACGATCACCCAGCCCGGGCGCCGGCCGAAGCCTCGCAGGTAGGCGATGGCGTAGACGATGCTGACCACGATCAGGACACCGAACAGCAGCCAGCCGACCAGCGGGTGATCGAGGTCCGGGTTGACCGCGAACTGGAAGCCCAGTGCGTAGAGGCAACTGAGCAGCCGGAACACCTGAGCCGCCCGCCACAGCGGCGCGGCCGGGTCGGGCGTTACATCACCTTGGAGAGAAACGCTTTCGTCCGTTCGTGCTGAGGGTTGGCCATCACCTCGCGCGGGTTACCGCGCTCGACGACCACCCCGCCGTCCATGAACGCCAGCTCGTCGGCGACCTCGCGCGCGAAACCCATCTCGTGGGTGACCACCACCATGGTCATCCCCTCGGAGGCGAGCTTCTTCATCACCGCCAGTACCTCGCCGACGAGTTCGGGATCCAGCGCCGAGGTCGGCTCATCGAACAGCATCAACTTGGGATCCATCGCCAGCGCTCGCGCGATCGCGACCCGCTGCTGCTGACCTCCGGACAGTTGCGCGGGATAGGCCTCGGCCTTGTCCGCCAAGCCGACCTGATCGAGGAGATCACGGGCCCGCTCCAGCGCCCGCGCCTTCTTCACGCCCTTGACCTGAACCGGCGCTTCGACGATGTTGCCCAGTGCGGTG
This sequence comes from Mycolicibacterium poriferae, assembly GCF_010728325.1. The sequence continues at coordinate 3,289,171 of NZ_AP022570.1, read as the reverse complement.
CGGTGCGGGAACAGGTTGAAGTGCTGGAACACCATGCCCACATCGCGGCGCTGACGCGCGACGTCGGCCGGCTTCATCTCATGCAGCTTGCCGCCGCGTTCGCGGTAACCGACCAGCTGTCCGTCGACGTACAACCTTCCCGCGCTGATGGTTTCGAGGTGGTTGATACAACGCAGGAACGTCGATTTCCCCGAGCCCGACGGACCCACCAACACCAGCACCTGGCCCTTCTGCACCTCGAGGGTGATGCCCTTGAGCACCTTCAGCGCCCCGAAGTCCTTGCAGACGAGCTCGGCTTTGACCACCGGCCGATCGGCTTCCTGTGTCGTCATTGCCCCTCCCGCTCGGTCGGCACCGCCTGAGCAGACGCCAGCGCATCAAGTTGCTTGGTGGTCAGCTTGCGCGACGCGCCACGAGAGAAGTAACGCTCCAGATAGAACTGTCCCACCATCAGCACGCTGGTGATCGCCAGATACCACACCGCCGCGACCAGTAGTAGCGGCACGGGCTGGAAGATCCGCGCGGCGATCTCGCGGGTGGCGATGCTGTACAGGTCGAAGGCATACGGCACCGCGGTCACCAGCGAGGTCGTCTTGAGCAGGCTGATGACCTCGTTGCCGGTCGGCGGGATGATCACCCGCATCGCCTGCGGCAGCACGGTGCGGCGCATCGCCAGCGACCAGGACATGCCCAGCGCCGTCGAGGCCTCCAGCTGCCCCTCCGGCACCGAGGTGATCCCGGCGCGCACGATCTCGGCCATGTAGGCCGCCTCGTTGAGCGCCAGCCCGAGCACCGCCAGCATGAACGGGAACGAGAACGACTGCAGATCGAACTGCACCAGCGTGGGCCCGAACGGCACACCGAGCTGGATGTTCTGATAGATCACCGGCAGCAAACCCCAGAACGCCAACTGCACGTACACCGGCGTTCCACGGAAGACCCACAGGAACACCCACGCCACCGCGCTCATCACCGGGTTTCCCGACATCCGCATGATGGTGAGCGCGACACCGAGCACGATGCCGATCGCCATCGAGTAGACGGTCAGCTGGATGGTGTTGAACACCCCGAGCAGCACCCGCTCGTTGAACAGATACTCGAAGAACGTCGCCCAGCCGTAAGCCGGGTTGGTGGCGGCCCCGTACAGGAACAGGGCCACCACCACGAGGATGACGGCCGCCGTCACCCATCGCCACGGATGTCGCAGCGGTACGGCATCGATGGCCGACGGCGCAGCCGCATCACTCATGCGAACAGTCCTCGGTCAGGAGACCGCGCCGTTGATGACCGGCTTGTCGATGAGGCCTTCCTCCAGACCCCAGTTGGCCGCGATCTCCCGGTACTGACCGTTGTCGATCAGATGCTGAAGCGCCTGCTGCAGGGACTGCGCCAGCGGTGAACCCTTCTCGACCGGCCAACCGTACGGCGCCGAGTCGAACACCTCACCGGCCTGCTCGAGTTTGCCGTTGGTCTGCTTGATGGCATACAGCGTCACCGGGGAGTCGGCCGACATTGCGTCGGCCTGGCCCAGCACGACCGCGTTGGTCGCGGCGTCCTGGCTGTCGAACGGCACGATCTGGATCGCCGGTTGCCCGGCATCGGTGCACTCCCGGCTGCGGGCCGGCAGTTCGTCGGTCTCCTGCACCGTGGTGGCCTGAACGGCGACCCGCTTGCCGCACGCGGTCTCGGGCGTGATGTCGGCGCCGGCCGGTTTGGCCCACAGCGTGCCCGCGGAGAAATAGGTGACGAAGTCGACCTGCTCCTCGCGCTCCTTGCTGTCGGTGAACGACGACATCCCGACGTTGAAGGTGCCGCCTTGGATGGACGGGATGATCTTGGCGAAGTCCGCTTCGCGGTACTCCGGAGTGAGCCCCAGAGTTCCGGCGATCGCGTTCATCAGGTCGACATCGAAGCCGACGATCTGGCCCTGCGGGTCCTTGAACTCCATCGGGGCGTACGGGATGTTCACGCCGACGATGAGCTTGCCCGACGACTTGATCGGCTCGGGCACGGTGTTCGCGATCTCTTCGACCGTCTCGGCCTGCACACTTTCGGTGGGCGACTCGGGTGCGCTGGAGTCGGTACTGCTGGAACAGCCCGAAAGGGCCAGGGCTCCGCTAGCGGCGAAGACGGCCGCGACGCGCCAGAACCTCGTCCGGCGCTCTTGGATTCCACCCAACAACACGGTTGCCTCTACTTTCTGCTTCGGGCCGTCAGCCTTGACCGGAGTCCTCTCCGGTCATCTCCAGCCAAGGACGTTAACGACCGATGACCCGGCGCGCAGCGCCGGTAACGGAACATTAACGACCGTGTGGAGACAACACAGCGGTAACGCGAAATCGGCGGGTCGGCGCAGCGGGTGTGCCACACTGCGCGAATGGAAACCGGTGCTCCCCCAAGCATGTTGCAGCATCTGTGGAAAACCGTGCTGCTTTCAGGAATTCTCGCCGTCATCCTCGGTGTCATGGTGCTGGTGTGGCCCGGCATCAGCATCTTCGTGGCGTCGGTCTTCTTCGCGGCCTACCTGTTGGTCGCCGGCATCACCCAGGTGGTGTTCGCGTTCAGCCTGAAGGTCTCCCTTGCCGGTCGGGTACTGCTGTTCATCAGCGGCGCCGCGGCGCTCGTGTTGGCCGTGATGTGCTTCATCAACTTCGGCGATGCCGTGCTGCTGCTGGCGATCTGGATCGGGATCGGATTCATCTTCCGCGGTGTGGCGACCCTGGTGTCCGCGATCAGCGACCCGACGTTGCCGGGGCGGGGCTGGGAGATCTTCATCGGGGTGATCAGCCTGATCGCCGGTGTGATCATGCTCGCCGTGCCGTTCGAGTCGTTGGCCATCCTCACCCAGGTGGTCGGCATCTGGCTGATCGTCCTCGGGGTGTTCGAGGTGGTCTCGGCCTTCGGTATCCGTAGTGCGAGCAAGAAAATGACGGAATTCAGGCAGGAAGTCACCGCCACCACGACCGAATGAGGGCCGGAAGTCCCTAGCGCACAGCGCCCCAATAGTTACTACACTGTGTCGTAGATTAGGTCAGCACAGCCTGGGAGCGGCGAATGGACGCGTTGGATGTCTCGCGGTGGCAGTTCGGGATCACCACGGTCTACCACTTCATCTTCGTCCCGCTGACGATCGGGCTGGCACCGCTGATCGCCGCGATGCAGACGGCGTGGCACATCACCGGCAACACCGCCTGGTACCGGCTGACCCGATTCTTCGGCAAACTGTTCCTGATCAACTTCGCGCTCGGCGTCGCCACCGGCATCGTCCAGGAGTTCCAGTTCGGCATGAACTGGAGCGAGTATTCCAAGTTCGTCGGCGACATCTTCGGAGCTCCGCTCGCCTTCGAAGGGCTGATCGCGTTCTTCTTCGAGTCCACCTTCATCGGGTTGTGGATCTTCGGCTGGGGCCGGCTGCCCCGGGCGGTGCACCTCGCCTGCATCTGGATCGTCGCCTTCGGCGTCAACGCCTCGGCCTACTTCATCATCGCCGCCAACTCGTTCATGCAGCACCCGGTCGGCGCCCGGTTCAACCCCGACACCGGTCGAGCCGAACTGGTCGACTTCGGGGCGCTGTTGACCAACAACACCGCGATCTGGGCGTTCCTGCATGTCGTGGCCGGTTCGTTCCTCACCGCCGGGGTGTTCGTCGCCGGTGTTTCAGCCTGGCTGATGGTGCGCGACCACAAGACTCCCGAGGCCCGCTCCATGTACCGCCCGGCGACCATCATGGGCAGCCTGGTGGCGCTGATCGCGGCCGGTGGGCTCTTCCTGACCGGCGACTTCCAGGGCAAGCTGATGTTCGTCCAGCAACCGATGAAGATGGCGTCGGCAGAGTCGTTGTGTGACACCGAGACCGATCCGAACTTCTCTGTCCTCACCGTCGGCACGCACAACAACTGCGACAGCGTCATCCACCTCATCGAGGTGCCCTATGTGCTGCCGTTCCTCGCCGAGAGCAAGTTCACCGGGGTGACCCTCGACGGGGTCAACGACCTGCAGGCGGAGTACCAGGAGAAGTTCGGTCCCGGCGACTACCGGCCCAACCTGTTCGTCACCTACTGGGCGTTTCGCGCGATGATCGGGTTCCTGTTGATCCCGGTGGCGTTCGCGCTGGCAGCCCTGTGGCTCACCCGCCGGGGCCGCATCCCCGATCAACGCTGGTTCGGCCGGTTCGGCATCCTGACCATTCCCACCCCGTTCCTGGGTAACTCAGCGGGCTGGGTGTTCACCGAGATGGGCCGGCAACCGTGGGTCGTGGTACCCAACCCGACCGGCGACCAGATGGTGCGAATGACGGTGCAGGAGGGTGTTTCCGGACATTCGGCGGGCATGGTGCTGTTCTCACTGATCACCTTCACCGCCATCTACGGGGCGCTGGCGGTGGTGTGGTTCTTCCTGATGCGCCGCTACGTCACCGAAGGGCCGCAGGAACACGACTCCGAGCCGGCACCACCGAAGTCGCCGAGCGACGACGACGTGGCTCCCCTTTCCTTCGCCTACTGACCGCCGCGTGCTGAGAGGACGTGAATTCTGATGGGACTACAGGAACTGTGGTTCTTCCTCATAGCGGCGCTGTTCCTCGGATTTCTGATCCTGGAGGGATTCGACTTCGGCGTCGGCATGCTGATGATCCCGTTCGGGGCTGCCAGCAAGAACATCGAGGGTGGTGGACATGACACCGCCGAACGCCACCGCCGCGCCGCACTGAACACGATCGGCCCGGTGTGGGACGGCAACGAGGTGTGGTTGATCACCGCCGGCGCGGCGATGTTCGCCGCGTTCCCGGTGTGGTATGCCACCGTGTTCTCAGCGCTGTACCTGCCGCTGCTCGCCATCCTGTTCGGCATGATCGTGCGGATCGTCGGCATCGAATGGCGCGGCAAGATCGACGATCCCAAGTGGCGTGACTGGGCCGACATCGGCATCGCCCTCGGTTCGTGGCTGCCCGCCATCCTGTGGGGGGTGGCGTTCGCGGTCCTGGTGCAGGGTCTGCCCATCGACGCCGACGGCGCTTCCCAGGCGACGCTGTACGACGTCGTCAATCCCTACACGTTGCTGGGTGGGCTGGCCACCGCCGCGCTGTTCGCGTTCTACGGGTCGACCTTCGTGGCACTGAAGACCAGCGGAGATATCCGCGACAACGCGTTCCGGTTCGCCAGGATCCTGACGGTGCCGGTCATCGCGCTGGCCGGCGGGTTCGGTGTGTGGACCCAGCTGAGCCACGGTAAATCCTGGACCTGGCTGGCCCTGGCCGCCGCGGTCGTCGCCCTGCTGGTCGCGGTCGCGCTGATGTGGAGCCAGAGCCGGGAGGGGTGGGCGTTCTTCTCGATGGTGCTTGTGGTCGCGTCGGTGGCGGTGCTGATCTTCGGGTCGCTGTATCCGAACCTGCTGCCGTCCACGTTGAATCCGGAGTGGAGCGTCACGATCTTCAACGGTTCCTCGACGCCCTACACACTGAAGATCATGAGTTGGGCCTCGCTCACGCTGCTGCCGTTGGTCCTGGGCTACCAGGCGTGGTCCTACTGGGTGTTCCGCAAGCGGATCAGCGCCGACTCGATCCCCGAATCCATCGGACTGTCGAGGCGTTCGTCCTGACAGACACCTCGCGCGCCCCGATAGACCCGCGGCTGTGGCGGGCCTCGGCGGCGATGCGCCGATTCCTGGTCGCCACCACGGCGTGCGGTGTGCTGATCGCGGCGACCACCATCGCCTCGGCGATCGTCCTCGCCGGGATCGTCGCCCGCGTCATCACCGATCCCGCCTCCCGCGACCTCGCCGTCCTGACTGCGCCCATCACGCTGCTGGCAGCCCTGTGGGTGCTGCGTGCGCTGGCCGTGTGGCAGCAGGGGAAGCTGGCGCAACGCGGCGCCAGCGCGGTGATCGCCGACCTCGCCGAGCAGGTCCTGACCGCCGCGACCGCGATGCCGCCCCGGGAACTGTCCCGCCGTCGCGACGACGCCGCGATCGTCGTGACACGTGGACTCGACGGATTGCGGGTGTACTTCACCACCTACCTGCCCGCACTGTTCGTCGCGGCGATCCTGACCCCGGCGACCGCCGCGGTGATCGCCGTCTTCGACTGGCAGTCGGCGGTCGTCGTACTCGTCGCGCTGCCCCTCATCCCGCTCTTCATGGTGCTGATCGGGCTGGCCACCGCCGAACGCTCGGCGGCAGCGCTGACCGCCATGTCGACTCTGCAGTCGCGGCTACTGGACCTGGTCGCCGGCCTGCCCACCCTGCGCGCGATGGGACGCGCCGCCGGATCCACCGCCCGCATCGCCGAACTGAACGCCGCACAACGGCGCTCGGCCATGGCCACCATGCGCATCGCGTTCCTGTCGGCGCTCGTGCTCGAGGTGCTGGCCACCCTCGGGGTGGCGCTGGTCGCCGTCAGCGTCGGGATGCGACTGGTGTACGGCGAGATGACGTTGACCGCGGGCCTGACGGCGCTGCTGCTGGCGCCCGAGGTGTTCTGGCCGTTGCGCCGGGTCGGTGCGGCGTTCCACTCCGCCCAGGACGGAAAGACCGCGGTGCAGGCCGCATTCGACCTCATCGACACCGCGCCGGCGTCCGGGACCGGCCGCGCACCCGTCACCGGCGACGCAGTGACCATCGAGGTCGACGCACCGGCGATGACGGTCACGCCCGGGCGGGTCACGGTGCTCACCGGCCCCAACGGCATCGGCAAGTCCACGCTGCTGCAGGCGATCCTGGGGCTGGGCCCCACGCCGGCCGGACGGATCCGGATCAACGGCACCGACATCGAGGACCTCGACGTGCGGCAGTGGTGGACCCGGCTGGCGTGGCTGGCGCAACGTCCGGTGCTGGTGCCCGGCACCGTCGGCGAGAACCTGGAGTTGTTCGGTCCGGTGCCCGACCTCGACGCCGCCTGTCGGGCAGCGTGTTTCGACGAGGTGCTGGCCGGTCTGCCGCACGGGTTGCAAACGCGCATCGGACGCGGCGGGGTGGGATTGTCGCTGGGTCAACGTCAACGTCTGGGGCTGGCCCGCGTGCTCGGCTCCCCCGCGCCGGTGCTGCTGTTCGACGAACCCACCGCGCACCTGGACGGCCCGACCGAGGCCCGGGTGCTGCACGCCATCGCCGAGCGCGCCGAACGCGGTGCGACGGTGCTCGTCGTCGGGCACCGCGAACCGGTCCTGGCGATCGGCTCGCAGGTCGTCGACATGGGTGGTGTCGGTGTCCCACACTGAAGCGCTGCGGCTGACCTCCCCGGTGCGTCTGACCCTGTCGTTGCTGCGGCCACGGCTCCCCCGTGTGGCAATGGCCATCGCGTTCGGGGCGTTGTCGCTGGGCAGCGCGCTCGCGCTGGCGGCGGTGTCGGCGTGGCTGATCACCCGCGCCTGGCAGATGCCACCGGTGCTGCAGCTGACTGTGGCAGTCGTCGCGGTGCGGGCCCTGGGCATCTCCCGGGGGGTGCTCGGGTACTGCGAACGGCTGGCGTCCCACGACACTGCGCTGCGCGCCGCGGGCAACGCCCGCGAGCAGCTCTACACCCGGCTGGCCACCGGCCCGATCGACGCGGTCATGCGCCGCCACAGCGGGGACCTCGTCGCGCGCATCGGCGCCAGCGTCGACGAGTTGTCCGACGTGGTGGTGCGCGCCGTGGTCCCCATCGGCGTGGCCGCGGTGCTCAGCAGCGCCGCGGTCATGCTCATCGCGCTGATCTCCGTACCCGCCGCGGCGGTGCTGGCGGCGTCCATGCTGGTCGCAGGCGTCATCGCCCCCGCGCTGTCGGCGCGGGCGGCGTGGGCCGCCGAACAGGTGGCGGTCGAGCACCACACACAACGGGACACCGCGGCGATGCTCGCGCTCGAGCACGCAGCCGAGCTTCGGGTCAGTGGTCGCCTCGATGAGGTCATCTCAGCAGCCGGACATGAACAGCGCCGCTGGGGACGCGCCGTGGACCACGCGGCCGCACCCGCCGCCGTCGCCGCTGCGATGCCGACCGCCGCCATCGGGGTCAGCGTGCTGGGCGCGGTGCTGGCCGGCGTCGCGCTCTCCGACGTGGTCGCCCCGACGACGCTGGCGATCCTGATGCTGGTGCCGTTGTCGGCGTTCGAAGCCACCGCGGCGCTGCCCGGCGCGGCGGTCGCGCTGATGCGGGCGCGTATCGCCGCGCTGCGCCTGGGTGCACTCACCGACCCCGACGCCGAGGACGAGCGACGACCGGCGTCGGCCGCCCTCGACCTCTCCCCGGGCGCGCGGGTCGCGGTCGTCGGGCCCAGCGGAAGCGGCAAGACCACACTGCTGATGCGCACTGCGGGCCTGCTGCCCGGCTCCGGCCCGGCGCAGGGGGTGTTCTTCGCCGAGGACGCCCACCTGTTCGCCACCACGATCCGGGACAATCTGCTCGTCGCCCGCGGCGACGCCACCGACACCGAACTGCGCGACGCGCTGGTCCGCAGCGGGCTCGGGCCGTGGCTGGACGGGTTACCCGACGGCCTGGACACCGTGCTCGTCGGCGGCGCCTCGGCGGTGTCCGCGGGACAGCGGCGCAGGCTGCTGCTCGCGCGGGCGCTGATCACGACGGCGCCCGCGGTGCTGCTCGACGAACCGACCGAACACCTGGACTCCTCGGACGCCGAACAGATCCTCGTCGATCTGCTCACCCCGGGCGCCCTCTTCGGGCCCGACCGGACCGTGGTCGTCGCCACCCATCACCTGGGCAAAGATGTCGGCTGTCAGACCGTCGACCTGGCACCGGAGAGGTAGTCTCACCGTCATGAGCGAACCGCCGCAACCGCCCCAGTACGGTGCGTATCCGGGCGGCTACCCACCGCCACCACAGCAGCCGTACGGCGGGTATCCCGGTTATCCCGGCTATTCCGGTTACGCGGGGCCGCCGCAGTCCGAGCCCAAGAACGGCCTCGGCCTCGCGGCACTGATCCTGGCGATCATCGGGTTGCTGCTGTGCTGGTCGGTGGCCGGCGGCATCGTCCTCGGCGTGGTCGCCGTCATCCTCGGCTTCCTGGGCCGCGGCCGGGTCAAGCGCGGCGAAGCCGACAACGGCGGGGTGGCGATCGCCGGAATCGCGCTCGGATTCGTCGCGATAATCGCCGGACTGGTGTTCATCCCGATCTACATCGGCCTGTTCGACTCCGTCGGTGGCACCGACTACATCGACTGCGTCACCCGCGCCGGCTCCGACCAAGCGGCCGTCCAGGAGTGCGCTGAGGAGTTCACCCGGCGCGTCGAAGACCAGTTCTCCGTGACGGTGACCCCGACGCCCTAGGAGCGTCCGGGGAAGTACTTCACGATCCCCTCTTGCACCACGGTGGCCAGCAACTGACCGGAGCGGTCGAAGAAATGGCCGGTGCCCAGGCCGCGGGAGTCGGCGGCCACCGGCGAGTTCGTCGAGTACAACACCCAGTCGTCGAAACGCACCGGGCGGTGGAACCAGACGGTGTGGTTGGCGGTGACCGCGAAGATCCGGTCGTGCCCCCACGACAACCCGTGAGTGGTGATGATCGAGTCCAGCACGGTGGTGTCCGACGAATACACCAGCGCCGCGGCGTGCAGCACCGGGTCGTCGGGCATCGCGCCGTGCGCCTTCATCCAGACCCGGTTGTGCTCGAGACGCTCGCCCTTGTCACGCATGACCCAGGCCGGGTCGTTGGTGTAGCGCCATTCGATCGGATGCAACGCATTCGCGAAATGTGGCACCACATGCTCGTAGCCGCGCAACAGCTCATCCAGCGGCGCCACCTGCGCGGGGTCGCCGAGTTCGGGCGCCGGCACCGCGTGCTCGAGTCCGCGGCCACCGGCCAGGTAGGACACCATGGCAGTGGTGATCAGCTGACCCTTCTGCATGACATCGACCCGCCGGTTGGCGAAGCGGCGCTCATCGCGCAACCGCGCCACATGGAACTCCAGGTCGATGTCCGGGTCGCCACCGGCGATGAAGTGCACCGACATGGCGCTCGGCGGCACCGCATGCTTCAGGGTGCGGCCCGCGGCCACGAACGCCTGCGCCATCATCTGGCCGCCGAACGTCCGTATCGGGTTCTTGCTCGGGTGAACACCGACGAAGGTGTTCTCGTCACGCTGTTCGAGATCGAGGATCGCCAGCAACTCGTCGAAGTCGGCCTTTGACGACACTGGCGCAGTCCTTCCTTCCCTAAACGTCGTCCTCCCCGATGCGGTGGACGTGGATCAGATTCGTGGAGCCTACTGTGCCCGGTGGAGCACCCGCGACGATGACCACCAGATCGCCGCGCTTGTAGCGGCCCATCTCCAGCATCGACCGGTCGACCTGCCGGATCATTCCGTCGGTCGTCTCGATGTGCGGAACGATGAACGTCTCCGTCCCCCAGGTCAGCGCCAACTGGCTGCGCACCTCGGGTAGCGCGGTGAACGCCAGCACCGGAAGCGGGGTGTGCAGCCGGGCCAGCCGGCGCACCGTGTCACCCGACTGGGTGAACGCCACCAGCGCCTTGGCGTCCAGGCGCTCCCCGATGTCACGGGCTGCGTAGGAGATCACGCCGCGCTTGGTGCGCGGGACATGCGTCAGCGGCGGCGCGGCCACCGAGTTCTCCTCGACCGCGCAGACGATGCGGGCCATCGTCCGGACCGTCTCGAACGGGTACTTGCCCACCGATGTCTCGCCCGAGAGCATCACCGCGTCGGCACCGTCGAGCACGGCGTTCGCGACGTCGGACGCCTCGGCGCGGGTCGGGCGGGAGTTGTCGATCATCGACTCCAGCATCTGGGTGGCCACGATCACGGGCTTGGCGTTCTCGCGGGCCATCTGGATGGCCCGCTTCTGCACCAGCGGCACCTCCTCGAGCGGAAGCTCCACCCCCAGGTCGCCGCGGGCCACCATGATCGCGTCGAACGCGAGCACGATCGCCTCGAGATTGTCGATGGCCTCCGGCTTCTCCAGCTTGGCGATGACCGGCACCCGCCGACCGACCCGGTCCATGATCTCGTGGACGAGCTCGACATCGGCAGGCGAGCGCACGAACGACAGTGCGACCAGATCCACCCCGAGGCGCAGCGCGAACTCGAGGTCCTCGATGTCCTTCTCCGACAGCGCCGGCGCCGAGACGCTCATGCCGGGCAGGGACATGCCCTTGTTGTTGCTGACCTTGCCGCCCTCGGTCACGGAGCAGACCACGTCGTTGCCGTCGATGTGCTCGACGACCAGGCTCACGTTGCCGTCGTCGACGAGCACCCGGTCCCCGGGCTTGGCGTCCTCGGCGAGGCGCTTGTAGGTCGTCGACACCCGGTCGTGGTTGCCTTCGAAGTCCTCCACGGTGATGCGCACCGTCTCGCCGTTGGCCCAGTAGGTGGGACCGTCGGCGAACCGGCCCAGCCGGATCTTGGGGCCTTGAAGGTCAGCGAGGATGCCCACGGCGCGTCCGGTGATGTCAGAGGCCGACCGGACCCGCTTGTAGTTCGCTTCATGATCGGGGTAGTCGCCGTGGCTGAAGTTGAGCCGGGCGACGTCCATTCCGGACTCGACGAGCTTTCTGACCGCTTCGTCCGAGGCGGTGGCGGGGCCAAGCGTACAGACGATCTTTCCGCGTCTAGTCACGGTCGTTGAGCATAGTCGCGAATCGATTCAGACGACGGCCAGCGGGAGCGCACCGGGCCTGACCGGGGCGGGAAGATCCGACTCCCCCATCAGGTAGGTGTCCACCGCGTGGGCGGCGGCGCGCCCCTCCGCGATCGCCCAGACGATCAGCGAGGCGCCGCGGTGCGCATCGCCGCAGACGAACACTCCGGGGGCATCGGTCTGCCAGTCCGACCCGCACGGCACCGCGCCGCGCCTGTTCAGCTCGATGCCCAGGCCGTCGAGCAGAGCCATCCGCTCGACGCCTTCGAATCCGATCGCCAGCAGCGCCAGCTCGCACGGGATCTGCAGCGAGTCCCCGACCGGGGAGATCCGGCGACGTCCCGCTTCGTCGCGCTCGACCTTCACCTCGGCGATCTCCAGCGCCCGCAGATTGCCCTCGTCGTCACCGAGGAAGCGCTGCACCGCGACCTGGTAGCGGCGGTCGCCACCCTCGGCGTGCGCCGGGGAGAGACGGGTCCGCAGCACGATCGGCCACATCGGCCACGGGGTGCGGGAGTCGTCGCGGTACTCGGGGGGTTCGGGGTTGTAGTCCAGCTGGGTGACCGAGGCGGCACCCTGCCGGTGCGCCGTGCCCAGGCAGTCCGCCCCGGTGTCGCCGCCGCCGATGATGACGACGTGTTTGCCCTCGGCCGAGATGCTGCTGGGTCCGTCGCCCTCGCACTCCTTGTTCGCCGGCACCAGATGTTCCATCGCGAGGTGCACCCCGTTGAGGTCGCGGCCTTCGACGTCGTGGTCGCGGGCCCGCAACGCCCCGACTGCCAGTACGACGGCGTCGTGCTGGGCCCGCAACTGCTCCACGGGGACGTCGACGCCGACCTCGCAATCGGTGACGAAGCGGGTGCCTTCGGCGCGCATCTGGGCGAGCCGCTGGTTGAGCACCGACTTCTCGAGCTTGTACTCCGGGATGCCGTACCGCATCAGTCCCCCGATGCGGTCGTCACGTTCGTACACCGTCACGTCGTGCCCGGCGCGGGTCAGCTGCTGGGCCGCGGCCAGCCCCGCCGGTCCCGACCCGACGACGGCCACCCGCTTGCCGGTGGAGATGGCTGCCGGTTGCGGCTCGACGATGCCGTCCATCCAGGCCTGGTCGGCGATCGTCTGTTCGATCCGCTTGATCGTCACGCTGCCGCCGGTGTGCTCCTCGGAGATCGACAGCACACACGCCGCCTCGCACGGGGCCGGGCAGAGCCGGCCGGTGAACTCCGGGAAGTTGTTGGTGGCGTGCAGGCGGTCGCTGGCGGCGTCCCACCTGCCGCGCCGGACCAGATCGTTCCATTCCGGGATCAGGTTGCCCAGTGGACAACCCGCTGTTCCGGAGTGGCAGAACGGAATTCCGCAGTCCATGCATCGGCGGGCCTGCTGGGAGACCTCCCCGGCGCGTTCATGAGGATCCTGACGCTCGTAGACCTCGCGCCAGTCACCGACCCGTTCGTCGACGGGACGCTTGGCCGCCTCCACCCGGTGCACTTCGAGGAATCCATGCGGATCAGCCACGGCTGGCCTCCATGATCGCGGTGTCGACGTCTCTGCCCTCGGCTTTGGCCATCCGCGTGGCTTCCAGCACGCGTTGGTAGTCGAGCGGCATGACCTTGGTGAATTGCGCACTGCGCCGGGGCCAGTCGGAGAGCACTGACGTCGCGACGGTGCTGCCGGTGTGGTGGGCGTGCTGGGCCACCACGTCGCGCAGCCACGCCAGGTCCTCGGAGTCCAGACGTTGCAGCTCCACCATGGCGGTGTTGACCCGCCGCGGATCCAGCCCCAGCACGTAGGCGATGCCGCCGGACATGCCCGCGGCCATGTTGCGTCCCACCTTGCCGAGCACCACCACGCGGCCGCCGGTCATGTATTCGCACGCGTGGTCGCCGACACCCTCGACGACGGCCAGCGCTCCGGAGTTGCGCGCGGCGAACCGCTCCCCCACCTGTCCCCGCAGATACATCTCGCCCGACGTGGCGCCGTAGAGCAGGGTGTTGCCGGCGATGACGTTGTCCTCAGGCAGGAACAGCACGTCGTCCTGCGGCTTGACGATCACCCGTCCGCCTGAAAGGCCCTTGCCGACATAGTCGTTGGCGTCGCCGATCAGTTCGAGGGTGATGCCGGGCGGCAGGAACGCACCGATCGACTGCCCGGCGGATCCGGTCAGCGTGACGTGGATCGTGTCCTCGGGTAGGCCCTGGGCGCCGTAGCGGCGGGTGACCTCGCTGCCCAGCAGGGTGCCCACGGTGCGGTTGACGTTGCGCACCGGCAGCTCCAGGCGCACCGGGTGGGCGTCCTCGAGAGCGCCCTCGGCGAGCTGGATCAGTGTGCGGTCCAGCGCCAGGTCCAGCCCGTGGTCCTGGTCGCGGACCCGCCGCCGCTGCGCCTCCGCACCGCCGTAGGGGTCGGTGGGGACGGCGAACACCCGAGATAGGTCCAGCCCCTTGCTCTTCCAGTGCGCGACTCCCTCGGCGGTGTCGAGCAACTCGGCGTGACCCACGGCCTCGTCGATGCTGCGGAACCCGAGTTCGGCCAGGTGCTTGCGGATGTCTTCGGCGATGAACCGGAAGTAGTTCTCCACGAACTCCGGTTTGCCGTTGAACCGCGCCCGCAGCTCGGGGTTCTGCGTCGCCACCCCCACCGGGCAGGTGTCGAGGTGACAGACCCGCATCATGATGCAGCCGGACACGATCAGCGGTGCGGTGGCGAAGCCGTACTCTTCGGCGCCCAGCAGCATCGCCACCATGACGTCGCGCGCGGTGCGCATCCCGCCGTCACATTGCACGGTGATCCGGTCGCGCAACCCGTTGAGCAGCAGCGTCTGCTGGGTGTCGGCCAATCCGATCTCCCACGGCGCGCCTGCGTGTTTGAGGCTGGTCAGCGGCGCCGCGCCGGTGCCGCCGTCGTAGCCGGAGATCAGCACGACATCGGCGTGCGCCTTCGACACGCCGGCAGCGACTGTCCCGACACCGACGGAGCTGACCAGCTTGACGTGGATGCGGGCGTCGGAGTTGGCATTCTTGAGATCGTGGATCAGTTGGGCGAGATCCTCGATCGAGTAGATGTCGTGGTGCGGGGGCGGCGAGATCAGACCTACCCCCGGGGTCGAGTGCCGGGTCTTGGCGATGTTCGGATACACCTTGTAGCCCGGAAGCTGGCCCCCTTCACCGGGTTTGGCCCCCTGCGCCATCTTGATCTGGATGTCGGTGGCGTTGACCAGGTAGTCGCTGGTCACCCCGAACCGGCCGGATGCGACCTGTTTGACGGCGCTGCGCCGCTGGGGATCGTAGAGACGGTCGACGTCCTCACCGCCCTCACCACTGTTGGAGCGGCCACCGAGGTTGTTCATGGCGATCGCCATGGTTTCGTGGGCCTCGGCCGAGATGGAGCCGTAACTCATCGCACCGGTGTTGAAGCGGGTGACGATCGCGTCGGCTGATTCGACCTCCTCGAGCGGCACCGGCGGGCGCACACCCTTCTTGAAGTCAAACAGCCCCCGCAGCGCACCTCCCTCGCGGGCGAGCCTGTTGACCTCCTCGGAGTACTTCTCGAAAACCTCGTGTTGCCCGGTGCGGGTGGCGTGCTGTAGCAGGAACACGACCTCCGGGGTGAACAGGTGCAGTTCGCCTTCGCGGCGGAAGGCGTAGTCTCCACCGACCTCGAGACGACGGTGCACCCGCTCGGTCGGGTTCTCCGGATAGGCCCGGCGGTGGCGCAGTTTGACCTCTTCGGCGATGACATCCAACCCGATCCCGCCGAGTTGGGTGGGCGTCTTGGTGAAGTACTCGTCGATGACGTCCTTGTCGATGCCGACGGCTTCGAACGCCTGGGCTCCGGTGTAGGACGCGACAGTGGAGATGCCCATCTTGCTCATTACCTTCATCACGCCCTTGCCGAGCGCCTTGAGGTAGTTGCGCACCGCGGTCGAGGTTTCGATGCCGGTCAGTTCGCCCTCGCGGATCAGGTCTTCGATCGACTCGAAGGCCAGATAGGGGTTGACCGCGGCGGCACCGAAGCCGATCAGCATCGCGATGTGGTGCACCTCGCGGGCGTCCCCGCTCTCGACGACCAACGCCACCTTGAGGCGCTCCTTGGTGCGCACCAGATGGTGGTGCACCGCAGACACCGCCAACAGTGAGGGGATCGGCGCCTTGGTGTGGTCGGAGTCGCGGTCGGAGATCACCAGTGTGCGTGCACCTTTGGCGATGGCTTCACAGGCGTGTAGCCGCAGCTCCTCGATCGCCTCGGCCAAGCCTTCGCCGCCGCGTTCGACGTCGTAGAGGCCGCGCAGCACCGCGGCGCGCAGGCCGGGATGGTCTCCGGAATCGTTGATGTGGACGAGTTTGTTGAGTTCGTCGTTGTCGAGGACCGGCCAGCCCAACATGATCTGACGGCACGACGCCGCAGAGGGTTCGAGCAGGTTCTGCTCGGGGCCCATGATGCGCGCCATCGAGGTGACCACCTCTTCACGGATGGCGTCGAGGGGCGGATTGGTCACCTGGGCGAACAGTTCGACGAAGTAGTCGTAGAGCAGCTTCGAGCGCTGCGAGAGCACAGCGGCCGGGGTGTCGGTGCCCATCGAGCCCAGTGGCTCGGCCCCAGAGGCCGCCATCGGGGTCAACAGGATGCGCAGATCTTCTTCGCTGTAGCCGAAGGACACCTGCCGGCGCACCACCGACTCATGGTTCGGTGCCACGCGGGCCGGCTCGGGCAGCGTCTTGAGGTCCAGCAACCCGGCGTGCAGCCATTCGGCGTAGGGCTCGGCGCTGGACAGCTCTTCTTTGATCTCGTCGTCGGAGACGATTCGGCCGCGGGCGGTGTCGACGAGGAACATCTTGCCCGGCTGCAGCCGCCCCTTCGCCACGACCTGGGCCGACGGCACGTCGAGCACGCCGCTCTCGCTGGCCAGAATGATGCGGTCGTCGATCGTGCGCCACCACCGTCCGGGCCGGAGACCGTTGCGGTCCAACACCGCGCCGACCAGCGTGCCGTCGGTGAACGTCACACACGCCGGTCCGTCCCACGGCTCCATCAGACATCCGTGGAACTGCCAGAACGCGCGCTCCTCGGGCGTCATCGTCGAGCTGTTCTCCCACGCCTCGGGGATCATCATCAGCACAGCGTGCGGAAGGTCGCGCCCGCCGAGGTGCAACAGCTCCAGAACCTCGTCGAAGGACGCGGAGTCGGAGGCTCCGGGTGTACAGATCGGCGAAAGCCTGCTGAGGTCGCCGGGGATCTTGGCGCTCGCCAGCATGGCTTCCCGGGCTCGCATGCGGTTGCGGTTACCGCGCACGGTGTTGATCTCTCCGTTGTGGGCGACGAAGCGGAACGGGTGCGCCAGCGGCCACGACGGGAAGGTGTTCGTGGAGAAGCGGCTGTGGACGATGGCGATGGCGCTGACACAGCGTTCGTCCCGTAGATCCGGAAAGTACTGCGGCAGTTGCATCGTGGTGAGCATGCCCTTGTAGACCATGGTGCGACTGGACAGCGACGGGAAGTAGACGCCCTGATTCTCGGCACGCTTGCGCAGCGGATACACACGGCGGTCGAGATCGATTCCACCACAGCGGGTCCCGTTACGTTCGGGCGCTGCGACGAACAGCTGGGCCATGTAGGGCATGCATCCCAGTGCGGTCTGGCCGACCTCGGCGCCCTCGGGGTCGACGGGCACCTCACGCCAGCCCAGGACCTCCAGTCCTTCTTCGTCCGCGATGTCCTGCACCATCTGGCATGCGGCGGCCCGTTCGGTGAGATCCTGCGGCAAGAAGCAGATGCCCGCGGCAAAAGTGTTCGTGCCGTCATTCGCGGGTGCGGGCAGCGCGAAGTCCACCACCGCGCCGAATAGTTCGGTGGGCAGTTGGATCAGGATGCCGGCGCCGTCACCGCTGTTGGGTTCGGCACCTGCCGCTCCGCGATGCTCGAGGTGCTCGAGTGCCGTCAGGCCATCGGCGACGATCGAGTGCGAACGTCGGCCCTGGATGTCGGTGACCATGGCGACGCCGCACGAGTCGGATTCGTTGTCCGGGTCGTAGAGGCCTTGAGCGTCGGGCAGAGCCGAAAAAAGCATGAAGGGCGCACCTCCGCAGTCCTGAGAAACACATCAGGGACGGCGCCGGCCCGTCGATCGAGTGTATCAGCGCACGTCGGCGCTCACCCGGTGAGAACAGTCGGGACCAGCGGGAATCCGGGCAGATTACGCACGATGGTCCACGCAACGGCGGCCACGATGACGACCACGAAGACCGGGGTGTTCGCAGCGGATTGTCCGCGGTACCGGCGCAGCATCATCCACGCCAACAGCAGTGGCAGGCCGATGAGCACGAACGCATTGTCGACGAACGCGGCTGCCAGGTCGCCGTGCAACAGGTCATGAGTCATCCGGAGACCGCCGCATGCCGGGCAGTTCCAGCCGGTCAGCGCCTTGAAAGGGCAGGGTGGGAAGACGAAGTCGGGGCTGTGCGGATTGCCCAGGCCGATATAGGCGAGGCTGCCCACCGCCGCGCCTGCGCCGACGACGGCGAGCGGCCGCGTCCAGGTTCTGGTGGGTGCGTCAGGTGCCATCGCGCAAGGGGCGGCCCTGCGGGTCGCGGACCTTGTCGGTGAGGATCAGGACGGCGTCGATGATGCCCCAGATGACGGCGCCCAGGCCACAGGTGATCAGACCGACGACGAGCTGGATGACACCGAGTTTGGTGTCGCCCATGTAGATGCGGCCGATACCGACGAGTCCGAACAACCCGATCAGCTGGAGCAGTCCGGCGACGACCTTGGACTTGTCCGAAAACGGTTCGCCGGTCACGGGATGCCGGCCGTACGGCGCGGCAGGATCCATGTATCCCGACGGGTACTGCCCCATCGGCGGTGGATAGGAGCCCGGCGGCGGATATTGCCCAGGCGGCGGATAGCCGGGCTGTTGCGGCGGGGGTGGGTAGGAGTTCCCCTCGCTGCCGGTGAAGTGGGGCTCGGTCATGGCTCAAGGATGCCAGAGCCGACGCGCTCTCAGAAGGGTGGTGGTTCGTAGGCGCAGGCGGTCCAGGCTTCTTAGTGGCGTACGCGCTCGGGCTGGCCTTGAGCACGCTCCTCAGTCCGGCATTGATCACTTCGGATCACATTGCACCACTACTGATGGCTCTACCCCTCGAATCTCTAGTCGGCAGCTCCGTCTCCGACCTTGCTGCCGCTTTCCGACACGACTTCAGGACTGTTTGTTCGCCGCCGGGCGCATACTTGCGTTGCGCTAATCCAAGAGCCGGTCCACGACCGCGGTGGACACCTCCGCACTCGCTGATCACCCGCCGCATCACACGCAGCAAGCTCAGCTCGGCGCCGATGTCATCGAGATCCCGCACCTCGAACCCCATTGCTGGGCGCTATCACCTCGATGCAGCAGTTCACATGCAGGGCCCGAGCGTCCTACGCTCAGATCATGGGGGATAAAGGAAGTTGGGGAGACAGATTCGCGCAGCGGCTTACCGCACTGCCGACTGGAACGAAGTTCGTCATCTCGCTCGGGCTGGCATTGAGCACGATCGTGCCTGCTGGACTGATCGTATCCGTGGTGGACCGGCTGCTGCAGTCCGACGATCAGACGGTGCACATAACCTGCGGCGACCGTGACGTCGAACGGAGTTTCAGCAGAGAAGAATACGAACTCAAGTCTCGGGATCTCGAATCGTTCGCAGTGGAGCTGTGCACGACCTAGCCTTTCACCTTCGCGCATTTAGTTCTCGTCGTGAGTGCCTGACAGCTCTGATGCGGTGTCGTAAAGCTTCTCATCGGCGGAGTTGCCGCGGCTCGGTCGCGGCGTTCGCGGCTCGGTCGCGGCGTTCGCGGCTCGGTCACGGCGTTCGCGGCTCGGCCACGGCGTTCGCGGCGTTCGCAGCGCACCAGGGTTCGGGGTCCAGGTGTCCCCGGCCCGTCATGTCCAACTGGCGCCCTAACCCGGCCCCCGTGTCCACCAGACCGTCAGTCCGGCGCGGTTTCGTTCAGATCACCTAGTGGAGTTCGACCGCGCGTTCTACTGTCATCTTCATGGGGAATAGGGGGGATTCCTTCGCGCGCTGGTATCTCGCACTGCCGAAGGGCAGTGAACCGCCCCGGCATGTCCGGAGACTCCACTTCTTGGGAAGGATGGGGTCATGTCAGGTGGTTCGTCGAGGAGGTATCCGCCGGAGCTGCGTGAGCGGGCAGTGCGCATGGTCGCCGAGATCAGCGACCAGCATGAGTCGGAGTGGGCGGCGATGGGTGAGGTAGCCCGGCTGCTCGGGATCGGCACTGCTGAGACGGTGCGTAAGTGGGTGCGCCAGGCCCAGGTCGATGCCGGTGCTCGGCCGGGAACCACGACCGAGGAATCCGCTGAGCTCAAGAAGCTGCGCCGGGAGAACGCCGAACTCAAGCGTGCCAACGCGATCTTGAAGACGGCGTCGGCTTTCTTCGCGGCCGAGCTGGACCGGCCACACCACTGATCTGTCGATTCATTGCTGAGCATCAGGGCCGCCGGGAGGGCCCTGATGGTCTGCGCTGGGGTGTCCAGTCGATCTGCGATGAGCTCGTCGGGCTCGGTGTGCAGATCGCCCCCTCGACCTATTACGAGCACCTCGAGCGTGAGCCCACTCGTCGCGAGGTCCGCGACGATGAACTCAAAGCCCACATCAACCGGGTGCACGGCGCGAACTACGGCGTCTACGGGGCACGCAAGGTGTGGCTGACGCTCAACCGCGAGGACGTCGAGGTGGCCCGCTGCACGGTGGAGCGGCTGATGACCGACCTCGGTCTGCGCGGTGCGGTGCGCGGCAAGGCCACGACGACCACCATCGCTGACCCGGGCGCGGCGCGGCCGGCTGATCTGGTCGGGCGCCGCTTCGCTCCGGTCGCACCGAACCGGCTCTGGGTGGCCGATCTGACCTATGTGTCGACCTGGTCGAGGTTCGCCTACGTCGCGTTTGTCACCGATGCCTATGCCCGCCGGATCCTGGGCTGGCGGGCGGCGTCAACGATGGCAACCACGATGGTGCTCGACTCCATCGAGCAGGCCATCTGGACACGGCAGCGTGACGGCATCCTCGATTTGAAAGATGTTGTCCACCATACAGATAGAGGATCGCAGTACACGTCCATCCGGTTCACCGAACGCCTCGCCGAGGCAGGCATCCAACCGTCGGTCGGGGCAGTCGGAAGCTCCTACGACAACGCGCTCGCCGAGACCATCAACGGTCTTTACAAGACCGAGCTGATCAAACCAGGCAAGCCCTGGCGCACCGTCGAGGACGTCGAGCTGGCGACCGCCCGCTGGGTCGACTGGTTCAACCACCGCCGGCTCTACGAGTACTGCGGCGACGTCCCACCAGCCGAGCTGGAGACCGCCTACTACGCTCAACAAACGAGGCCAGCCGCAAGCTGAGTCTCAAATCAGAAAGTCTCCGGACTCCCCGGGGCGGTTCACAGAAAGTATGTCGTCTCGCTCGGGCTCGCCTCGATCACACTCCTCACTCCGACACTGATAATGTCGGAGCTCATCGCACCGCGGCTGGGGTGGGACAAGCAGCAGGTGGAAGTGCGGTGTTCTCAGGACGGCTCGTGGACGGTCTGGGTCGATTCTGACGATCCTCGACTGAACTCGGACAATATCGAATTGAGCTGTTACCGCATTTGCGACGTCGACGTCACCTTCTGACTCTGGCAACAGAAAGCCCGCTCTGCGGCGTTGCGGGGTCGGCGCTTGAGCATCGACGATCGGGAGACAGCTCGCATCTGACCTCGGTCAGGTACATGGCGTCATCGAAGGCGGGCATGAGGGGGCATCGAAGTGCCGAGCAGGCCGGGCGCAGCCCACCGCCGTGAGCATCGCAAAGCGGATACCGGCTGATACGGCAGGGGTGGATAGCGAGGGCGGGTAGGAGTTCCCCCCTCGCTGGCGGTGAAGTGAAGCTCGGCGATGACTTAAGCGCCAGAGCCGACCGCTCAGAAGGGTGGTGGTTGGTAGGTGGCGGCGAGCCAGGCTTGGTGTTGGCGTTCGTGTTCGGCGTTGATGTCGAGGCGGTGGCGGCGTTCACGGTCGATGCGGGCGCGGCGGTCCTGGTCGCGGGTGGTGCGACGTTTGGGCATCATGGCGCCGCGGTGGGGACTGGCCGTCGGTCCGGCGCCGGTGCTGGTGGTCAGAGGTGCGGTGGGGCGGGCCAGGGTCGGGAACAACAACCCGCCGGTGGCGTCGGTGGTGTAGGTATGCCCGGTGGGGGCGGTGACGATGATGGTGCCGTCGGGGCGTTGGTGATCGGTCCAGCCCAGCGGGCCGGTGTAGAACGTTTTGATCAGATGATGGGCACGGCAGTAGTGCTTGAGCCCGGAGGGGTGGGTGAGCCCGACCGGCCAGGGTTGGGTGTGGTCGAGATCGCAGCGCGCGACTGGGGCGTCACAGCCGGGCCAGCGACAGGTCAGATCGCGCCAGCGCAGGAAATCGGTCAGCGGCGCCGAGGCGCGATAGCCCGGTTCCGGCGCCGTGGCGGGCAGCCGCACCGGGGTGAGCTTGGCGCCGCGGGCGGCGCTGCGCACCGTCTCGGCGGGCTGGACCCCGAATCCGGGCAGATAGCCGGGCGCGGTGCTGCTGCTGGTGAGGGTGCTCTGCTCGGCCAGCAGATGGATGACGATTTGGGCGGCGCCGTCGCGCACGCTGCGGTTGGGGCACTGCGTATCGGGGCATTGGCAGGCCAGGCTGGTTTCCCAGCGTCCGATCGCTCCGCAGGCATCGGCGCGGCGTTGGGCGGTGGTGCGCGGGTCCTCGTCGCACACGGTGGCTGCGATCGCGGTGATGCGGGCCTGCAGGGCGGCGGCGTCCATCGCGTGCAGCGCGCCGCCGATCAGTGTGGTTCCCCCGAGATCGTGGAGGGTTTCTTAAGCCGCTTCGGGCTTCGGTTGGTTTTCCCTGATCTCATAGTTGACGGGTGAGAGTCCGTCTGCGGCGCTGTGTCGTCGTTGGTGGTTGTAGAAGGTGTAGCACCAGTCGATGACGATGGCCCGCGCTTGGATGGTATCACTGAAAGTGTTGCGGGACAGCACTTCCCATTCCAGCGAGGAGAAGAACGCCTCCGCGGCGGCGTTGTCGAAGCACGACCCCACTCGTCCCATCGACTGACGCACACCCAGCGTGGTGCACAGCGCCCGGAACGCCTGGGCGGTGTAGGTCGACCCGCGGTCGGTGTGGAAGATGACCCGCTGAGCTTCGTCGTCGCACCAGATCGCCTCCCGGCCACCACGGGCGACCACGGCCATCTCCAATGCGGCACACGCCAGCGTGGCGTCCGGATGCCGAGAGGTCGCCGCCCCCAGCAGTCGGCGGCTGTACAGATCGATCACCGTCGCCAGGTACAACTTGCCGCAGGCGGTGGGAATCTCGGTCATATCCCCCACCCATTTGGTGTTCGGCGCCGCCGCGGTGAAGCCCCGTTTGAGCAGGTCAGGGAACTTCGGCGCGGTCTTGTCCTGCCGGGTGAGCCCGCCGCGGCGGCGGATCCTGCGGGCAACCAGACCTTGGCGGCGCATCGACTCGGCGACCGTATTCTCCGAGACCGTCCAGCCCAGATCACGCAGATCGGACACCAGCCGCGGCGACCCGTGCACCCCCTTGGCCTTGGCGAACGCGGCCCTGACCGCGTCGTCGAGGGCGGCGCGGCGCCGATCGGTGTCGGTGTGCAGCCCGTCGGGGTCGCCGGCACGCGCCAGCCACTTGTAGAACCAGGACACGCTGATCCCCAACAAGGCGCAGGTCAGGAATGGGGCACTCGGTAGTTGGTCCTCTGGTCGGCGACAAAGCGTGCCACGCTCACTTCGTCGCCTCCTTCACCCACAGGACCACCGATCGCTTGAGGACATCACGCTCCATCCGCAGCTCGGCGACCTCCCTGCGCAGGCGTTTCAGCTCCTCGAGGTCATCGCGGGTCAATTCACCGCGGCCCTCACGGGCCTCCCGCGCACGAGCCACCCAGTTACCCAGCGTGCCCTCATGCACCCCGAGATCCCGCGCGACCGCCGCGATCGGCTTGCCCGTCTCCTCGACGATCCGGACAGCACCCTCACGAAACTCCCGGTCGTACTTCTTCCGTTTCTCTGGCATCTCGACCCCTATTGTCGATGCCTCCACGCTTTCGGGGGAACCTCATCAGCGCCATCCCGGCCGCGGTGGGGTGGGGGTCGATATCGAGGTAGCGCTGATCGGCGACTTCGGGCGGCACGCGTTCACCGGCGGGGTCGACCATGGCCACCCACTTGTCGATACGGTCGCGGAGCGCGTTGTGCGAGAGGCGGTTCCAGCGCCCTACCCGCTCGGCCAGCGCCTCGTCGAGGGAGCCGATCACCTCGTCGTCGACGTTGTCGGTGCGCGCGATGATGATCCGCAACGCCCGGTAGTCGATGTCGCCGGCGGCGAACACCTCCGCCACGCGGGGTAGGCGTTCGAACAGCGAGACCGCCATGCGCACCTGCACCCCGGCGCGGGCGCGGCTGATGTTCTGCGCCGCCGAGACCTCCGCGGCCACCGCGTCGAAGATATCGCCGGCCCAGTGCTGGCGGCCTTCGTAGTCGCGGCAGCGCTGGGCATACAACCGGGCCACCGCCTTCAACCGCGCCCCGATCGCCGCCGACTCCGCGCGCACCGCCGAGGCCATCGCCTCAATGCACCCCGCCGCCTCGGAATCGAACATGTGTTCTACTCTAGACGGGGGGTGTGACAAGTCAGCGCGATGCAGCAGGACATCGGGGTTGGTCCAGGCGCTGCCCGCTCACCGCCGGTGATTAACCGTGTCTGCGCAAGAAGTTCGAGGGCTCAGGTCGCCCGACGCATCGTGAAATGCAATGAGTTGAACGCAGTCAGACCATGCTGACTGCCAGTCAGCGGTTGCGCCGTCTCCGAAGCCACTGGCGAACCCGGCCACCGGGTTGACTGGGAACACCGACTGAAGGTCTATTCGAGGCGGAGCCCGACTCTTCAGCGAGCTGGCCGGCTTCGGCCTTTCCTGCGGCGGCCACGTCGTGCGCGTCGGAGGCGTCGTCAGCGGCCGCCGCGACCTCCTCACCCTCGACCGACCCCAGGCCAGCCTCCGGCTCACCGCCAGTCACGGCCTCCTCGGCATCACCGGCATCGGACTCTTCGGCGACCTCCTCAGCCAGCTCCCCAGCCTCGGCCTCACCCTCGACCGCAGCCTCATGAACCTCCGACGCCTCGTCGGCAGCCGCGGCGACCTCATCACCCTCAACCGACCCCAGGCCAGCCTCAGGCTCACCGCCAGTCACGGCCTCCTCGGCATCACCGGCATCGGACTCTTCGGCGACCTCCTCAGCCAGCTCCCCAGCCTCGGCCTCACCCTCGACCGCAGCCTCATGAACCTCCGACGCCTCGTCGGCAGCCGCGGCGACCTCATCACCCTCAACCGACCCCAGGCCAGCCTCCGGCTCGGCACCGCCGGTCACCGACTCCGCGGCCCCAGCCAACTGCTCAGCATCACCAGCATCCGACTCCGCGGCGGCCTCCTCAGCCAGCTCACCAGCCTCGGCCTCACCCTCGACCGCAGCCTCATGAACCTCCGACGCCTCGTCGGCAGCCGCGGCCACCTCATCACCCTCAACCGACCCCAGGCCAGCCTCCGGCTCACCGCCAGTCACGGACTCCTCGGCATCACCGGTCACAGACTCCGCGGCCTCAGCCAACTGCTCGGCATCACCAGCATCGGACTCCGCGGCGGCCTCCTCAGCCAGCTCACCAGCCTCGGCCTCACCCTCGACCGCAGCCTCATGAACCTCCGACGCTTCGTCAGCAGCCGCGGCCACCTCGTCACCCTCAACCGACCCCAAACCAGCCTCAGGCTCGCCACCGGTCACCGACTCCGCGGCCTCAGCCAACTGCTCGGCATCACCAGCATCGGACTCCGCGGCGGCCTCCTCAGCCAGCTCACCAGCCTCGGCCTCACCCTCGACCGCAGCCTCATGAACCTCCGACGCCTCGTCGGCAACCGCGGCGACCTCATCACCCTCAACCGACCCCAAACCAGCCTCAGGCTCGCCACCGGTCACCGACTCCGCGGCCTCAGCCAACTGCTCGGCATCACCAGCATCGGACTCCGCGGCGACCTCCTCAGCCAACTCACCAGCCTCGGCCTCACCCTCGACCGCAGCCTCATGAACCTCCGACGCCTCACCAGCAGCCGCGGCGACCTCATCACCCTCAACCGACCCCAAGCCTGCTTCGGGTTCGGTGGGCGCAGTCTCTTCCCGGCCAACGGACTCCGCGGTCATGGCTTCGGCGGCGTGGGCAAGTTGGGCGCCGAGCTCCGCGTCAGCGGCAGCATCGAACGGGGGGAACTGGAGCAACGGGCTGCTGGGCTCACCATCGGGCGCTGGTCCGGCATCGGCCTCGACATCAGCGGCGTCAGCGACCTGCGGCGCGCCCTTGTCTGCGGCGGCGACGTCACCGGATTCGAGGCTGCCGAGTTCCTCGGCGCGCCGGTCGAGCTCGGCCTGCATCGCCTCGGCAGCGTGGGCGAGCTGCGCGCCCAATTCGGCGTCCGGGTCCACGTACGCATCGGCCTCGAACTCAGCCTCGTCGGAGGCGGCGCCAGGCGGCGGCGCTCCCCCACCTTGGTCTGCGGCAGGTACCTCCTCGACGTGATCCTCAGCGCGCTCGTCAGCGTCGGCTGCCTTGGCGGCTGCGACGACGCCGGCGCCGGACGCGACCGCCACCTCTTTGACGACGTCCTCGACAGCCGTTTCGCCGTCGTGGGTTCCCCGTAGCGTTTCCGGAGCTTCCCGGCCCTTCGGCGCGGCCATGATGTACACCACGGCGCCGATGAACACGAACGTCGACGTGAACGAGTTGACGCGGATGCCGGCCAGGAGTTGCGCTTCGTCAGCACGCATCAGCTCGATCCAGAACCGGCCGAGGCAGTAACCGGCGACGTACATCGCGAAGAGCCGGCCGTGGCCGATGCGCCACCGCCGGTCGATGAAGATGAGCGCCGCGAAAACCAGCAGGTTCCACAACAGCTCGTAGAGGAACGTCGGGTGCACGATCGTGACGAGCTCGCCCGTCGACACCCCGTTCAGGTTGTCCAGCGCGCCGGCAGCGTTGCGTCGCTCGTAGATTTCCAAGCCCCACGGCAGCGTGGTCTCGCGGCCGTAGAGCTCCTGGTTGAAGTAGTTCCCCAGTCGGCCGATCGCCTGCGCGAGAATGATTCCCGGCGCGATTGCGTCACCGAAGGCGGGCAACGGAATGCCCAGGCGGCGGCACGCGATCCAGGCACCGACGCCGCCGAGCGCGACCGCACCCCAGATGCCCAGGCCGCCGTCCCAGATGCGCAGTGCCCCGACCAGGCCGGCGCCGCCCTCGCCGAAGTACTTCTGCCAGTCCGTGATGACGTGGTAGAGCCGACCGCCGATGAGGCCGAACGGCACGGCCCACAGGACGACGTCGTAGATGACACCCGGCTCGCCGCCCCGGGCGGCCCAGCGGCGGTCCCCAATGAGCAGGGCGGCGATGATGCCCGCGATGATGAACAGCGCGTAGGCGCGCAGCGGCACCGGACCGATCTGCCAGACACCTTGCGCAGGACTCGGGATGTAGGCGAGGACGGTTGTCGTCACGCAGTGACCCTCTGCCGCACACCCTCGGCGAGTTCCTCGGTCAACGACCGCATCGCCGGGATGCCGTCTTTGAGCGCCGACACCAGCGCTGAACCGACGATGACGCCGTCGGCGTAGGCGCCGATTTCGGCAGCCTGTGCGCCCGAACGCACGCCGAGTCCCACACCGACAGGGATGTCGGCCACTTCTTTGACCCGGCGGACCAACTCGGGGGCCATGTTCGACACCGCGTCGCGGGCACCGGTCACACCCATCGTCGACGCCGCGTAAACGAACCCCCGCGAGGCCTGTACGGTTTCGGCGAGGCGCTCCGGTGTCGACGACGGCGCCACCAGGAAGATGCGGTCGAGGTCGTGCGCCTCGGATGCGGCCTGCCAGTCGTCGGCCTCTTCGGGAATGAGGTCCGGGGTGATCATGCCGAGCCCGCCGGCCGAGGCGAGATCACGCGCGAAGGTGTCGACCCCCTTGCGCAGCACGGGGTTCCAGTAGGTCATCACCACCGCCCGTCCCCCGGCGTTGCTGATCGCCTCGACCGCGGTCAACGCGTCGCGGACTCGCACCCCGCCGCGCAACGCGACCTCGGTGGCCGCGGCGATGACCGGGCCGTCCATCCCGGGGTCGGAGTAGGCGATGCCGACCTCGATGACGTCACAGCCCGACTCGACCAACGCGGTCATGGCCGCGATGGAGGTCTGCACGTCCGGAAAACCCGTGGGCAGGTAGCCGATCAACGCGGATCGGCCCTCGTCGCGGCAGGAGTCGAACAACCCGGCCAGCCGACTCATTTCGTGCCATCCTCCAGCAGGCCGAACCACTTGGCGGCCGTCTCGACGTCCTTGTCGCCGCGGCCCGACAGATTCACCAGGATCAGCGATCCGGTGCCCATCTCCTGCCCGAGCTTCAGCGCTCCGGCCACCGCGTGCGCCGATTCGATCGCCGGGATGATGCCTTCGGTGCGGCTGAGCAGAGACAGCGCGTTCATCGCCTCGGTGTCGGTGATCGGCTCGTACTGGGCCCGCCCGATGTCCTTCAGCAGAGCGTGCTCAGGTCCGACGCCCGGATAGTCCAGACCCGCCGAGATCGAATGCGATTCGATCGTCTGGCCGTCCTCGTCCTGCAGCAGGTAAGAGAACGATCCCTGGAACGCGCCCGGCGACCCGCCGGTGAAGGTGGCCGCGTGCCGACCCGTCTCCACACCGTCACCGGCCGCCTCGTAACCGACCAACCGCACGCCGGGGTCGTCGATGAAGGCGTGAAAAATACCGATGGCGTTCGACCCGCCGCCCACGCAGGCAGTGACCGCCTCGGGCAGCCGACCGACCTGGTCGAGCATCTGCGCGCGAGCCTCGAGGCCGATCACGCGCTGGAAGTCGCGCACCATCATCGGGAATGGATGCGGCCCAGCGGCAGTGCCGAAGCAGTAGTAGGTGTTGTCGGCGTTGGTGACCCAGTCGCGGAACGTCTCGTTGATCGCGTCCTTCAACGTCTTCGAACCCGACTCCACCGCCACCACGCTGGCGCCCAGCAGCCTCATCCGGGCCACGTTGAGGGCCTGACGGGCGGTGTCGACGGCACCCATGTAGATGACGCATTCCAGACCGAGCAGCGCACACGCCGTCGCCGTGGCCACCCCGTGCTGGCCGGCGCCGGTTTCGGCGATGACCCGGGTCTTGCCCATCTGGCGCGCCAGCAGGGCCTGGCCCAACACGTTGTTGATCTTGTGAGATCCGGTGTGGTTGAGGTCTTCTCGTTTCAGAAAGATCCGTGCGCCCCCGGCGTGCTCGCTGAGCCGCTCCGCCTCGTACAGCGGCGACGGGCGACCGCTGTAATGCCGCTGGAGCCGATCCAGTTCGTCGAGGTAGACCTGGTCACCGCGGGCCTTCTCGTAGGCGGCGGTGACCTCTTCGATGACGGCCATCAGCGCTTCGGGGACGAGCCGTCCTCCGTAGGCGCCGAAATGCCCCCGCGCATCGGGATCGTGGGAGGTGGGTTCGGCGACCGCGGCGCTTGCGCGCGGCAGATCGGGGTTCGCGACGTCAGCCACTTAACGCGCGGGTTTCGGGCACGACGGATGGGTTCCGGCGGTGACGAGATCAGCCACGGCGCTACGCGGATCCCCGCTGGTGACCAGGCCTTCCCCGACGAGGACGGCGTCGGCACCCGCGCCGGCGTAGGCCAGCAGGTCGGCGGTGCCGCGGACCCCGGACTCGGCGATCCGGATCACGTTGCTGGGCAGCCCCGGCGCGATCCGGGCGAAGCAGTCCCGGTCGACCTCCAAGGTCTTCAGATCACGTGCGTTGACCCCGATGACCGACGCGCCGGCCTGCAGGGCCCGGTCGGCCTCCTCCTCGGTGTGCACCTCCACCAGGGCGGTCATGCCCAGCGACTCGGTGCGCTCCAACAGCGACGTCAGCACAGACTGTTCCAGCGCCGCGACGATCAGCAGCAGCATGTCGGCGCCGTGGGCGCGGGCCTCGTGGATCTGGTACGGCCGGACGATGAAGTCTTTGCGCAGCACCGGAATCGAGACCGACGCCCGCACGGTGTCCAGGTCGTCGAGCGAGCCGTTGAACCGGCGCTGCTCGGTCAGCACGCTGATGACGCGCGCCCCGCCGTCCTGATAGGCGCGGGCCAGTGCGGCCGGGTCGTCGATCGAAGCGAGCGCACCCCGAGACGGGCTGGCCCGCTTGACCTCCGCGATCACCGCGATTCCCGGCGCGCGCAACGCGGCCATCACATCCAGCGGTGCGGGTGCGCGCTGGGCCCGCTCTTTGACCTCGGCCAGACTGACCTCGGCCTCGCGAGCGGCAACGTCGGCACGGACCCCCTCGAGAATGGAGTCGAGCACGGTCGCCGAACCCATAGGTGTCGCTTCCCTTCCCCTGCCGGGCCTTCGATTCTTAACGAAGGGTAGCCGCCACTGCGGCATCGTCCGTCACCGCCCCTTGCTGTCGGGATTGACTCGGTCTGCGGTGGGATCGGCGCCCTCGTCGAGCGCGTCCCACATCATCCGTTCCGACATCGCGTCGGACGGTTGATCAGCGGCGACAACCGGCCCGCGACGGTACCGTGCAGTCTCCGCGCGGCCCTTCGCCGCCGAGCGCATCAGCAGCACCGCACCCAGCAGCGAGAGCAACGCGGCCGCCAGTGCCAACGACGCCCCGGCGAAGTGGCGCTCGGTGCCGAGCAGCTCGGCGATCGGCACCTCGGCCAGCCGGGCGGCGCGAACCGCGACGTCCTCGACCACCCACAGGCTGATCGCCAGGTAGGCCATCGCGGCGCTGGCTACCGCGACCAGCAAAGCCAGCACCCTCAGCGGCCAACCGCGCACCGCCAGTGCGGCGCCGGCGGCTGCCAGCACCACCAGTGCCAGCGGGATCAGGGCGGTCGACCACGTCGCACCGTTCAGCGCGGCGGTCTGGGGATGCCCCAACCCGTCGAACGTGGTGATCTGCACCCAGGTCATGCGCGAGGCGCCCCATAGGGCGCCCGCCGCCACCACCAGGGCCAGTTGGCCGACTCTGATCACGGTTCACCCAGCGTCTCTGCGGCTGCGATCGCGCTGAGCACCGCTCTGGCTTTGTTGGCCGCCTCGTTGTACTCGTAGGGCCCGTTGGAGTCGGCGACGACACCGCCGCCGGCCTGCACGTAGGCGGTGCCGCGACGCATCAACGCCGTGCGGATCGCGATGGCGAAATCGGCGTTGCCGGCGAAATCCAGATAACCCAGCACCCCGCCGTAGAGGCCCCGCCGCGTCTTCTCGACCTCTTCGATGAGTTCCATCGCCCGCACCTTGGGCGCCCCGGACAGCGTGCCCGCCGGGAAACACGCCGTCACGGCGTCCAGCGCGGTCTTCCCGTCGGCGAGCAGACCGGTCACCGTCGACACCAGATGCATCACGTGGCTGTAGCGCTCGATGTGGCTGTAGTCCTCGACCCGCACGGTGCCGGGGCGGCAGACCCGACCCAGATCGTTGCGGCCCAGGTCGACGAGCATCAGGTGCTCGGCGCGTTCCTTCTCGTCGGCGAGGAGCTCCTTCTCGAGAAGCAGATCCTCCTCCTCGGTGTCTCCGCGCCACCGGGTCCCGGCGATCGGGTGGGTCGTCGCGCGGCCGTCCTTGACGGTCACCAGCGCCTCCGGGCTGGAGCCGACGATCGAGAAGTCCAGACCG
This sequence comes from Mycolicibacterium poriferae, assembly GCF_010728325.1. The sequence goes on along the minus strand of NZ_AP022570.1, from coordinate 3,257,801 downwards.
CCGTCGGCGTCGGGGACGTTCAGCAGGTACATGTACGGGCTCGGGTTGGACACCCGCAGCATCCGGTAGACGTCGAGCGGATCGGCGTCGGTGTCCATCTCGAACCGCTGGGACGGGACCACCTGGAACGCTTCCCCGGCCTCGATGTCGCCGACCAGCTTGTCGACGATCGCGGTGTACTCCTCGACGGTCCGCTGGGCGCGATGTGCGGGTGCCGGCCGGCCGAACGTGGCCACTGTGGACTTCAGCGGCTCGGCCAACGCCGCGGTCATCACATCCAGGCGGGCGACGGCGTCGTCATACGCCCAGTCGACGCGCTCGTCGGTGCCGTTCCAGTTCACCGCGTTGGCGATCAGCGTGATCGTGCCTTCGTGGTGGTCGACCGCGGCGATGTCGGTGGCCAGCAGCAGCACCATGTCCGGCAGGCCGAGGTCGTCGACGGTGAGTTCGGGCAGCCGTTCGAGGCGGCGGACCATGTCGTAGGCGAAGTAGCCGACCAGGCCCGACGACAGCGGCGGCAGGCCGGGCAGCGCGGCGGTCTCCAGCAGCGCGAGCGTGGCCCGCAACGCCTGCAGCGGGTCACCACCGGACGGCGCATCCTGCGGGATCGTGCCCAGCCACACCGCCGCTCCGTCACGCACGGTCAGCGCCGACGGTGCCCCGGCGCCGATGAACGACCAGCGCGACCAGGACCGGCCGTTCTCCGCGGACTCCAGCAGGAACGTTCCGGGACGGTTCGCGGCCAGCTTGCGGTACGCCGAGAGCGGCGTCTCGCTGTCGGCGAGCACCTTTCGCGTCACCGGCACCACGCGGTGCTCGGCGGCCAGCGCCCGGAAGTCCTCCCGCGACGTCGTCGCGGTATGCGATGAACGCTCGCGCGAAGAGCCGGAGGGCAGGTTGGCGGTCGTCTGCACACCGGGATTGTCCCAGACGTACCGTGAAGATCGTGAATCGTGGTGATCGGGTGGCCGACTTCGAACTACCAGACCAGACCGGAACGACGCGGACGCTGACCGGCCTGCTGGCCGACGGTCCGATCGTGCTGTTCTTCTACCCGGCGGCGATGACGCCGGGATGCACCAAGGAGGCCTGCCATTTCCGCGACCTGGCCGGCGAGTTCGCCGCTGTCGGCGCCAACCGGGTGGGCATCAGTGCCGATCCGGTGGCCAAGCAGGCCAAATTCGCCGACCAGCAGAAGTTCGACTACCCGCTGTTGTCGGACACCGACGGCGCCGTGGCCACCCAGTTCGGGGTCAAGCGCGGACTGCTGGGCAAGTTCATGCCGGTCAAGCGCACCACGTTCGTCATCGACACCGACCGCACCGTCCTCGCGGTGATCGCCAGCGAGCTGAACATGGACACCCACGCCGACAAAGCCCTAGACGTGCTGCGGCAGCGCCAGTCGACCTAGGCCTGCGCCGGGCCGAGCAGCTGATCGGCGTCGAAGCAGCTGTGGTCGCCGGTGTGGCACGCCCCGCCGACCTGGTCGACCTCGAGCAGCACCGTGTCACCATCGCAGTCCAGCCGTACCGAGTGCACGTACTGGGTGTGACCTGAGGTGGCGCCCTTGATCCACTGCTCGTTGCGGGACCGGGAGAAGTACGTGGCCTCCCGGGTCGCGAGTGTGCGGGCCAGCGCTTCGTCGTCCATCCACGCGACCATCAGCACCTCCCCGGTCTCCCGTTCCTGCACGACCGCGCTGAACAGTCCGTTGGCGTCACGCTTGAGCCGCTGCGCGATCGCGGGATCCAGCGCGCTCATCGGGGCCCTCGACTCTTCATCGGGACCCTCGGCTCTTCGCGCAAGCGCTCACTGGTGCACCATTTGTGTGTCGGTGATCTTGGATGGGTTGCCGATGCACCCGAGGTGCCGTCGAGTTACCGCCACAAGCGCTTGACGCATCGATGTCCACGATGAGTTTCGCGGGACTCGACGGTTACCCGGGGTGTGCCGACCGTCGACAGGGCTGCGCGCCACCGAGCGCCGATCAGTGAGCGAAGCGGCAGCCACACCTCGGCACCGAAGTTTGGGTGCCTCCCCACTGGGTCTAGCAGCGAGGAGGCTGTGATGGATTATGCCCCTACTGCCGTCTTGGCGGCAGAACCGGCCAACGGAGTGACCGCTGGCCTGGACTGGTCTCGTGACGATCAGGCGGTATCGGTAGTCGATTCTCGAGGCGCCGAAGTGTTGCGCGAGCTCACTGACCACAGCGCTAGGGGACTGCGCACACTGGTCGACACGCTGACCCGTGCCGGGGTCAGCGAAGTCGCTATCGAACGTCCCGACGGGCCCGTCGTCGACACATTGCTCGAGGCCGGGTTCACCGTCGTGGTGATCAGTCCCAACCAGCTCAAGAACCTGCGGGGCCGCTACGGCTCGGCCGGCAACAAAGACGACCGCTTCGACGCCTTCGTCCTGGCTGACACCTTGCGCACCGACCGCACCCGACTGCGGCCACTGGTCCCCGACAGCCCCGCCACCGTAGCGCTGCGCAGCGTGCCGAGCCCGCAAAGAACTCATCAGACACCGCGTCGCGGTAACCAACCAGCTGCGCGAACACCTCAACCGCGTGTTTCCCGGCGCCGTAGGACTGTTCGCCGACCTCGATTCCCCAATCAGCCTGACCTTCCTGGCCCGCTTCGACTGCCAAGACCGTGCCGACTGGTTGACCCCCGCACGAATGGCGAACTGGCTGGCCTCGGTGGGCTACACCGGCCGCACCGACCCCGCCGTGCTGCACACCCGCCTCATCACTGCACCCCGCGGCGCCACCGGCCACGAAGGCGCCACGCACGCCCGGATCACCCACGCCCTGCTGGCCACCCTCACCACTCTGGTCAAACAAATCACCAGCCTGTCCGACCAGATCGCCGAACAACTCGCCGCGCACTGCGACGCACACATCTTCACCAGCCTGCCCAGATCCGGAAAGATCAGAGCCGCCAAACTTCTCGCTGAAATCGGCGACTGCCGAGGACGATTCCCCACCCCCGAGTCCCTGACCTGCCTGGCCGGCGTGGCCCCCTCGACCCGCCAATCGGGAACCATGCGCACCGTCGGATTCCGCTGGTCGTGCGACAAACACCTGCGCGACGCCGTCACCGACTTCGCCGCCGACTCCCGCCGCGCTAACCCCTGGGCCGACAACCTCTACCGCCAAGCCCGATCCCGCGGACGCGACCACCAACATGCCGTACGCATCCTGGCCCGCGCCTGGCTCTACGTCATCTGGCACTGCTGGCAAGACAACACCGCCTACGACCCCCACCGCCACGGCGCACTCCAAGCCCATCTGCGAGCTCAACAACCCGCTGCTTGACACAGGGCTACTCATCGCTGTTTTCTTCTCTTCGCGCAAGCGCTCATCGCACCGTGATTCCTTCGGCCTTCATCGCTGCCTTCACCTCACCGATGCTCAATTCGCGGAAGTGGAACACGCTGGCCGCTAGCACAGCGTCGGCTCCGGCCTGCACCGCAGGCGCGAAGTGCTCGACGCGACCCGCGCCGCCGCTGGCGATCACCGGCACCGTCACCGCGCCCCGCACCGCCCGCAGCATTGCCAGATCGAACCCGGCCTTGGTGCCGTCGGCGTCCATCGAGTTCAGCAGGATCTCCCCGACACCCAGCTCGGCTCCCCGGGCGGCCCAGTCGACGGCGTCGATCCCGGTGCCGCGCCGGCCGCCGTGCGTGGTGACCTCCCAGCCCGACGGTGTGGGCTCGCCGTCCGCGGGAACGGTCCTGGCGTCGACCGAGAGCACGATGCACTGCGAACCGAACTGCCGGGACAGTTCCGACAACAGCTCCGGTCGGGCGATCGCGGCGGTGTTCACCGACACCTTGTCCGCGCCGGCGCGCAGCAACACGTCGACGTCGGCCACCGAGCGCACACCCCCGCCGACCGTCAGCGGGATGAACACCTGTTCCGCGGTGCGGCGCACCACCTCGAGCATCGTGGCCCGGCCCGACGACGAAGCGGTCACATCCAGAAACGTCAACTCGTCGGCGCCCTCGGCGTCATACACCGCGGCCAACTCGACCGGGTCGCCGGCGTCACGCAGGTTTTCGAAGTTGACGCCCTTGACCACCCGACCGTCGTCGACGTCGAGGCAAGGGATGACGCGGGTGGCGACGTCACTGCTGGTTCTCACAGGTAATCCTCCGGAACGCCTGCGGCGCGCACGATGTCGAGCATCTCCTCATGCACCCCCGGGGCCGCGGCCAACGCCGACGGCGACGACGCGGTCCACGGTCGGCCCGCCAGATCGGTGACCACACCGCCCGCGGCGCGCACCAACGCCACCCCGGCGGCGTGATCCCAGATGTGGTGCCCGAAGCTGATCGCGGCGCCGAGAATCCCGGCCGCGACGAACGCCATGTCGATACCGGTCGACCCGTGCATCCGCACCCGCGAGCATTTCCGGCTCAAATTCGCGAGGACCTCGGCCCGGTACCGGCCCGGATAGCGGCCGCGCGAGTCGATGTTGAAGGTGCCGATGCCCACGACCGACTCCGACAGGGCGCCCGGCGCCAACGAGGGCAGAGCGTCGCCGTTGCACAACACCGGTTCGCCGGTCATCGCGGTGTAGCGCTGCCCGACGAACGGCAGCCACGTCAAACCCAGCACGGGTACCCCGTCGGCCAGCAGAGCGAGCAGCATCGCGGCCATCGGTGACCCCGCGGCGTAGTTGAAGGTGCCGTCGATGGGATCGAGGACCCACACCAACTCGGCGTCCAACGACTCCCCGCCGAATTCCTCGCCGTGCACACCGATGCCGGTCAGCCTGGTCAGTTCGGCCACCACCCGGCGTTCGATCGCGAGATCGACCTCGGTGGCGAAGTCGTTGCCCTTCTTCTCCACGGCCGAATCGGCGCGATGGCCGGCGACGAACTGCGCGGAGGCCGAGTCGAGTACGCCGGCGGCGGTGGCGAGCAGGTCACGCAGTTGCTGCGGCTCCACGGTCACGAGCGAACCGCGGCCAGTGCCTCGGGCAGCGTGAAACGCTCGGCGTAGAGCGCCTTCCCGACGATCGCGCCCTCGACTCCGCGATCGGTCAGTGTTGCGATCGCGCGCAGATCGTCGAGGCTCGACACCCCACCGGACGCGATGACCGGGGCCTCGGTGCGTTCGCACACCGCGGCCAGCAGATCGAGGTTCGGGCCCTTGAGCGTTCCGTCCTTGGTGACGTCGGTGACCACGAAGCGCGAACAGCCCTCGGAATCAAGGCGTTCCAGCACCGTCCACAGGTCACCGCCGTCGGTCTCCCAGCCGCGCCCACGCAGCCGGTAATCGTCGCCGGAGATCTTGACGTCGAGGCCGACGGCCACCTTGTCGCCGTGTTCGGCGACGACCTTGGCGCACCACTGAGGGTTCTCCAGCGCCGCGGTGCCCAGGTTCACCCGCGCACATCCGGTGGCCAGGGCCGCGGTCAGAGAGTCGTCATCGCGGATACCGCCCGACAGTTCGACTGCCACGTCGAGCTTGCCGACCACCTCGGCGAGCAGTTCCCGGTTGGAACCGCGTCCGAAAGCCGCGTCCAGATCGACCAGGTGGATCCACTCAGCACCGTCGCGCTGCCAGGTCATCGCGGCGTCGAGCGCCGAGCCGTACTCGGTCTCACTGCCGGCTTGGCCCTGCACCAGGCGCACCGCGCGGCCTTCGACGACGTCGACGGCGGGCAGCAGGATGAGCGAGGGAGCGGTCGCATTCACGGGGCTCAACTTAGCGCCCCGATCCAGTTGGACAGCAATTCGGCGCCGGCGTCTCCGCTCTTCTCGGGATGGAACTGGGTGGCCGACAACGCACCCGTCTCCACCGCGGCCAGGAACGGCACGTGGTGGGTGGCCCATGTCAGCAGTGCCGACGGATCGCCCTCCCACTGCTGTGCGGCATAGGAGTGCACGAAGTAGAACCGGGTGTCGGGGTCCAGCCCCCGGAACAGCACGCTGTCGGCCGGGGCGTCCACCACGTTCCATCCCATGTGCGGAATCACCGGCGCGTCCAGCCGGATCACCGCGCCGGGCCACTGCCCGCAACCGGTGGTCTCCACCCCGAACTCCACCCCGCGGCTGAACAGGATCTGCATTCCCACGCAGACCCCCAGGACGGGACGGTCGGCCGCGAGCCGGTCGGCGATGATCTTCTCGCCGTCGATCTTGCGCAGGCCGGTCATACAGGACTCGAAGGCGCCCACCCCCGGTACGACCAGCCCGTCAGCCTCCATCGCGGCGTGCGGATCGGCGGTCACGTCGACGTGCGCGCCGACGCGTTCCAGCGCGCGCTGCGCCGACCGCAGGTTGCCCGATCCGTAGTCCAGGACGACGAGTTTGGCTGTCACAGCGTGCCTTTGGTGGACGGGACGCCGGTCACGCGGGGGTCGTACTCCACGGCCTGCCGCAGCGCGCGGGCGACGGCCTTGTACTGCGCCTCGGTGATGTGGTGCGGGTCGCGGCCGTAGAGCGTGCGCACGTGCAGGGCGATGCGGGCGTTGAAGGCCAGCGATTCGAAGACGTGGCGGTTGACCACGGTGTGATAGGGCGCCTGCGAGCCGGCAATGGTGAATTCGACCAGATAGTCGGGCTCCCCGGTGTGCACGAAGTAGGGCCGGCCGGATACGTCGACCGCGGCGTGGGCCAGCGTCTCGTCCATCGGGATGAAGGCATCGCCGAAGCGGCGGATGCCCTTCTTCTCGCCGAGAGCCTGGCCGAGCGCCTGGCCGAGCACGATCGCGGTGTCCTCGATGGTGTGGTGGCCCTCGATCTCGATGTCGCCGGTGGCCTTGATCGTCAGATCGAAGCTCGCGTGGCTGCCCAACGAGGTCAGCATGTGGTCGAAGAACGGTACGCCGGTGTCGACGCTGACCTGCCCGGTGCCGTCGAGGTCCAGCTCGACGACGATGTCGGATTCCTTGGTCTTGCGTTCGACCCTTGCGCGGCGTTCGGGACGTACCGGCTCGTTCACGATGCTCCTATCCGGGCGCTGGCAGCCAGCAGCGCGTCGTTCTCGTCGGCCAGGCCGATGGTGGTGCGCAGATATCCGGGGATGCCCACGTCGCGGATCAGCACGCCGGCATCCAGGTAACGCTGCCAGGTGCCGGGCGCATCGGCGAACTCGCCGAACAGCACGAAGTTGGCATCGCTGGGAATGACTCGAAAACCCATGTCGGTGAGAGCTTTCGCCACCCGTTCCCGTTCCTCGATCAGCGTGGCGACGCTGCCGAGAGTGTCGTCGGCGTGGCGTAGCGCGGCTCGCGCGGCGGCCTGGGTGAGCGCGGACAGGTGATAGGGCAGGCGCACCAGCAGCATCGCCTCGATCACCGCGGGAGCTGCGATCAGATAGCCCAGCCGGCCACCGGCAAAGGCGAACGCCTTGCTCATCGTCCGCGTCACGATCAACCGGGTCGGAAACTGCTCGATCAGTTCGATCGCGCTGGGCTGCGAAGAGAACTCGCCGTAGGCCTCGTCGACGATCATCACCCCGCGGTCCATCGCGTCCAGCAGCGCACGCAGCTCGTCGGGCGTCGCGCTCTGCCCCGACGGGTTGTTCGGGCTGGCGACGAACACGATGTCGGGGGTGTGCTCCTTGATGGCGGTGGCGGCCACCGCCGCATCCAGGCTGAAGTCGCCGGCGCGATTGGCCACCAGCCACCGGGTCTGCGTCCCGTCGGAGATGATGGGGTGCATCGAGTAGGACGGCACGAACCCGATCGCGCTGCGGCCTGGACCACCGAACGCCTGCAGCAGCTGCTGCAGGATCTCGTTGGATCCGTTGGCCGCCCAGACATTGTCCACGCCCACCGTCACTCCGGTGGCGGCGCTGAGATAGGCCGCCAGGTCGGTGCGCAACGCGACGGCGTCGCGGTCGGGATAGCGGTGCAACTCTGCCGCTGCCGACCGCACCGAGGCGGTGACGTCGTCGATCAACGCCGCGGTGGGCGGGTGCGGGTTCTCGTTGGTGTTCAGCCGCACCGGCACGTTCAACTGTGGTGCGCCGTAGGGGGATTTACCGCGCAGATCGTCTCGTAGCGGCAGCTCGTCGAGCGTGGCCGCGGCACCGGGAACGCTCACGACTCGAACCTCCGGCGCACCGCTTCCCCGTGGCTGGGCAGGTTCTCGGCCTGCGCCAACGTGATCACGTGGCCCGCCACGTCTTTGAGCGCCGCCTCGGTGTAGTCGACGACGTGGATGCCGCGCAGGAAGGTCTGCACCGACAATCCGCTGGAGTGCCGGGCGCATCCCGCGGTGGGCAGCACGTGGTTCGACCCGGCGCAGTAGTCCCCGAGACTCACCGGCGCCCACGGGCCGACGAAAATCGCACCGGCGGAACGGATTCGGCCTGCCACGTCGGAGGCGTCGGCGGTCTGGATCTCGAGGTGCTCGGCGGCGTAGGCGTTGACGACGCGCACTCCGGCGTCAATGTCGTCGACGAGCACCGTCGCCGACTGATCGCCGCTCAGCGCGGTGGTGACCCGCTGTCGGTGCACCGTGGTCTCCAACTGCCGGGCGAGCTCCCGATCGGTCGCATCGGCGAGTTCGGTGCTGGGGGTGACCAGCACGCTGGCGGCCATCTCGTCGTGCTCGGCCTGGCTGATCAGGTCGGCGGCCACGTGGGCGGGGTCGGCGGTGTGATCGGCCAGGATCGCGATCTCGGTCGGGCCGGCTTCGGCGTCGATGCCCACCTGCGAACGGCAGATCCGCTTGGCGGCCGTGACATAGATGTTGCCGGGTCCGGTGATCATGTCGACCGGCGCGAGTTCGCCGCCATCCGTGTCGGCGCCCCCGTATGCGAGCAGCGCGACGGCCTGCGCGCCACCGACCGACCACACTTCGTCGACGCCCAGCAGCGCTGCCGCCGCCAGGATCGTCGGGTGCGGCAGGCCCTGGAAGTCGGCCGGGTTGGCGGCCTGGGGCGGGCTGGCGATGACCAGCGAGTCCACGCCCGCGGTCTGGGCCGGAACGACGTTCATCACGACGCTCGACGGGTACACCGCGTTGCCGCCGGGAACGTAGAGCCCGACCCGCTCGACGGGCACCCAGCGTTCGGTCACCGTCGCACCGGGCGCGAGTGTGGTGGTGGTGTCGGTGCGACGTTGATCGGCGTGCACGGTGCGGGCGCGCTCGATGGCGACGTTCAGTGCGGTGCGGATGTCCGGGTCCAGCGCCGCGAGCGCGGCTGCGAGCTTCTCGGACGGGACACGGATGCGGTCGGGGCGCACACCGTCGAACGAGGCGCCGTACTCCAGGGCGGCCGCCGTACCGCGGTCGGCGACCGCGTCGACGATGGGCCTGACCGTCGGCACCACCGCGTCGACGTCGACACCACCGCGGGGCAGGGCGCCACGCAGCCCGGCCGCCGACAGCGTGGTACCGCGCAGGTCGATGCGTCGCAGAGGCCCTGGCGTTAGATTCACGCTGTCCATTGTCCCAGAGCAGGCCAAATCGGTTTGGAGGCGTCATGTCGGAACTGCCGCGGATGTTCCCGGAGTGGCTCGACCGGATCCAGATCAAGTACTTCAACCCCATCGTCAAGCCGCTGGCCGGTCGGATGCCCGGGCTGTCGGTCATCAAACACCGAGGTCGCACCTCCGGACGGGCGTACGAGACCATCGTGACCGCATACCGCAACGACTCCCAGCTGGCGATCGTGCTGGGCCACGGCAAGACCGACTGGGCCAAGAACGTCCTGGCTGCCGGCGCGGCCGACGTCACGATGTCCGGTGACGAAGTCCACATCGTGAACCCGCGGATCGCCCCCAGCGGCGACGGCGTCGATGCGCTGCCGGGGTTCGCCCGCCGCCAAGCCCGCAAGGTCGCCGTCTTCGTCGCGGACGTCCAGCCGAAATCGGTTGGACACCCCTGACAGACTCAGGTCATGACCTGGCAGATGTGGCTGGCGTTCTTCGGGGCGGCGATCGTGATCGCGGTGTCGCCGGGCGCCGGCGCGGTCCAGTCGATGGCCACCGGGGCGACGCACGGAATCAAGCGCGGGTACTGGTCCATCGCGGGGCTGGAGGCGGGCCTGGTCCTGCAGCTGGCGCTGGTCGCCGTCGGCCTGGGGGCCGCCGTGGCGAACTCGATCCTGGCGTTCACGATCATCAAATGGCTCGGGGTGGCCTACCTGGCCTACCTGGCGGTGCGGCAGTGGCGCGCCGCCACGGTCGACCTTGTCAGCCGGCTCGACGATGCTGCCGGCGGGGGGCGTTCCGCGCTGCTGGTGCGTGGCTTCCTGGTCAATGCCAGCAATCCCAAGGCGCTGGTGTTCTTTCTGGCGGTGATGCCGCAGTTCGTCGTGCCGACCGCCCCGCTGCTGCCTCAATACCTGGCCATCGGGGCCACGATGGTGGTGGTCGATCTGGTCGTGATGGGCCTCTACACCGGGCTGGCGGTACGGCTGTTGACCTGGCTGCGCACACCCCGCCAGCAGACCGCGCTCAACCGTGTCTTCTCGGGCTTGTTCGCCGGCGCCGCGGTGGTGCTGGCGTTGGTGCGCCGCGGTCCCGCCGCGGCCTGACGATCACGCGCACAAACCGCTGATCTGAGCGCTGGCGTCCTCGGCCTGCTCGAGACGGTCGGCCTGCACCGGATCCGAGTCGGGCACACCGGCGGTGGCGGCCGCACCGATGTCCATCACCAGATCGGCGAACCTGTGGATCTGGCTCGCCAGCTCCGGCGGAGTGGCCGGATCCATCCTGGCCAGCAGGTACTGACCGCCGTCGAACAGCGCCGCCCGTGCGTTGCCCGACACCGCAAGAGCTCCTGCGACGTCGCCGAAGCCGCCCGGCGGCTCGCGGTTGGTGTTGATCGCCACCCCGGTGCGCACGGTGGCGAACGCCGCGCAGATCGCTGTCCGCGCCTCGTCGCGCTGAGCCGGGCTGTACTCGGGGGCGCCGTCGCGCTGCCGCACCAGCGCGACGACCGCCAGACCCAGCGACAGCACTGCCAGAGCGAGCGCGACGACCGAGGTCATCGGGCGTCTCGGAGACCTCTCCACGATCTACAGATCCAACCCCAGGTCGAGCACCTGCACCGAGTGGGTGAGCGCACCGACGGCCAGATAATCTACCCCGGTACCGGCGTAGTCGGCGGCGTTCGGCAGGGACAGGCCGCCGGAGGACTCCAGCTTGGTGCCGGGCGCGCGCGTGTCGCGGCGCTGCACCGCGATCTGTGTCTGCCACACCGGGAAGTTGTCGAGCAACACCAGCTCGACATCCTCGGCGAGGATCTCGTCGAGTTGTTCGAGCGAATCCACTTCGACCTCGCACGGCAGGTCCGGCGCCGCGGCGCGCACCTGGCGCAGCGCGGCCAGGATCGAGCCCGCCGCGGCGACATGGTTGTCCTTGATCAGCGCCGCATCACCGAGTCCCATGCGGTGGTTCACTCCGCCACCGACGCGGACGGCGTACTTCTGCAGGGCGCGCAGGCCGGGCAGCGTCTTGCGGGTGTCGCGGATCTGGGCCCGCGTTCCAGAAATCGCCTCGACCCACGCCGCCGTCGTCGTCGCGATGCCGGACAGGTGGCACAGGACGTTCAGCATCGTGCGCTCGGCCGTCAGGATCCCCCGGGTCGGACCCTCGATCGTCAGAGCGACCCCGCCGGGTTCCAGCCGCGAACCGTCGGGCACCCGGTGTGTGACCCGGTAGCTGTCGGGGCCGAGCACATCGTCGAGCACCATCAACGCGACGTCCGCTCCTGCGAGCACGCCGGGTTCCCGGCTCACCACCGAGGCTGTGGTGGTGGCGTCGGCGGGCACCGTGGCCAGTGTGGTCACATCCGGTCCGTAGCGCAGGTCCTCGTCGAGTGCCCGCGCGATGACGCCACGAGCTTCGGTGAGCTCGCCCTCGCTTAGTGCAGTACAGGTCAGGTCGATCATGTGCCCGCCACCTCCGGAACCAAAGTGCGACTGAAAGCCTGCGCCGGATCGGTGTCCGGGAAGTCGGCGCGGTGATGACACCCGCGGGATTCGGTGCGCGCGCGGGTGGCGGCCGCGAGGGCGCCCGCCACCGTCGTCAGCGCTGCGTCTTCGACGTCGCGGCGCCTGCTCAGCCGGCGCATCGGCGCGCCGTCGAGAATCTCCTGCAGAGCAGCCAACCCGTCACCGGTGCGGGTGACGGAGGCGTGGGTGGTCATCGCCCGTTGCAGCTCGGCGCGCGGTACCGCCGGCCGGGCCGGGAGCGCCGCCGCAGCGACCCGGGTGGGGCCGGCGTGCGCGGCGTGTTCGGCGGCGGCCGTTCCGGCGCGTCCTCCGACGACGAGCCCTTCCAGGAGGCTGTTGCTGGCCAGCCGGTTGGCGCCGTGCATCCCGGTGCGCGCCGCTTCCCCTGCGGCGAACAAGCCGGCCACCTCGGTCCGGCCGTGCACATCGGTGGCGACTCCCCCACAGCTGTAGTGGGCGCCTGGAACCACCGGGATGAGCTCCCGCACCGGGTCGATCCCCGCTCGCAGGCACGCGGCGGTGACGGTGGGAAAACGTTCAGGCAGACGGTCGATGGCCCGTGCGTCGAGAAACACGCACGCATCACCGGTCTGCGTCAGACGGGCCTCGATCGCGGCCGCGACGACGTCGCGCGGCGCCAGATCGCCCATCGGATGGGTGCCCGCGGTCACCGACTGGCCGTGGGCGTCGACGAGCACAGCCCCTTCACCGCGCAGCGCCTCGGTGATGAGCGGTCGCCGGCCGGTACTGCCCGGGTCGAACAGCATGGTCGGGTGGAATTGGACGAACTCGACGTCGCTGACCGCCATCCCGGCCCACATCGCCAGGGCGATGCCGTCACCGGTCGAGCCTTCGGGGTTGGTGGTGGCCTGGTACAGATGCCCCAGACCTCCCGTCGCGATGATCACCGAGGGCGCGTGGATGACCCCGGGGCCGTCGTCGCTGAGGACCAGGACCCCGGACACCGTTCCGTCGTCGAGCATCAGGTCCACCGCGACGTGGTTGTGTCGGACGTCGAGCCGGGCTGCAGCGTCGTCCAGAGCCCGCTGGACCTCCGCGCCAGTGGCGTCGCCTCCGGCGTGGATGATGCGGTGCCGGGTGTGGCCGCCTTCGCGGGTCAGCGCCCAGCCGCCGGCTGCGGATTCGTCGAACCGGGCTCCCCACCCGACCAGGTCGGTGACGGCGCGGTACCCGTCGGCCACGATCGATCGGACGGCGTCGGGATCACACAGTCCCGCGCCCGCGGCGAGTGTGTCGGCGACGTGTGCGTCGACGGAGTCGTCGGTGTCGCGAAAGCTCTCCGGCAACACCACCGCGATGCCGCCCTGCGCGTAGAACGTGGCGGTGTCCCCGACCTTGCTCAGCACGACCACCGTGCGGCCGCGGCGGTGCGCGGCCAGCGCCGCGGCCAAGCCGGCTACGCCGGTGCCGATGACGACGACGTCGGCGCGCTGGCGCCAGAGGTTACTGCCGCCGCAGGCGGCGATTGGGCTACTCCCGCCGCAGGCGGGTGAGCGCGTCATTCGCCGCCGCCGGGCTGTCCGATCTCGATCATCCGCTGCACGCTGGCTCGCGCCGACGTCGCGACGTCCGGGTCCACGTGCACCTCGTCGGCACCCTCGACGAGGCAGCGCAGCAACGCCGCGGGGGTGATCATCTTCATGTAGCGGCAGGACGCGCGGTCGTTGACCGCTTGGAAGTCCACCTCCGGCGCGGCGCGGCGCAACTGGTGCAGCATGCCCACCTCCGTGGCGACCAGGACCTGGCGGGCGCCGGTCTGGCGGGCGGCGTCGAGCATGCCACCGGTGGACAGGATCTTGACCCGCTCCTCGGGGAAGGAACCTTCGCCGGCCAGGTACAGCGCCGAGGTGGCACACCCGCACTCGGGGTGGACGAACAGTTCGGCGTCGGGATGGGTGCGCGCCTGATCGGCGAGTTCGTCGCCGTTGATCCCGGCGTGCACGTGGCACTCGCCGGCCCACACGTGCAGGTTGGTGCGGCCGGTCATGCGACGCACATGGGCCCCGAGGAACTGGTCGGGGCAGAACAGGACCTCGCGGTCAGCCGGGATCGAGTCGACCACCTCGACCGCGTTCGACGACGTGCAGCAGATGTCGGTCTCCGCCTTCACCGCGGCGGTGGTGTTGACGTAGGAGACCACCACCGCGCCGGGATGCTCGGCCTTCCAGGCGCGCAGCTCGTCGGCGGTGATCGAGTCGGCCAGCGAGCATCCGGCCCGCTCGTCGGGGATGAGGACGGTCTTGGCCGGCGACAGGATCTTGGCGGTCTCGGCCATGAAGTGCACGCCGCAGAAGACGATGGTGTCTTCGGGAGCCTCGGCGGCGATGCGCGACAGTGCCAGTGAATCACCGACGTGGTCGGCCACATCCTGGATCGCCGGCAGCTGGTAGTTGTGCGCCAGCAGCGTGGCGCGACGCAGGTCGAGGAGACGGCGGACTTCGGCCGCCCACTGCTCGTCGCCGTCGACACCGGAATAGCCGCCGGGACCGTCGACGATCCGTGCGGTCAGGTCGTGAGCGGTGTTCTGGTCCAGGACCGTCATGTCCGCCTCCTTCACTACGTGCGAGGTTTTCGACTTACAATCGAAAACGTGGCCCATATTATCACCGAGCACGAGGTGCTGGCAGTGGTGTTCCAGGTTCGCGTGCCCGCCTCCGCCGACACCGACGGGAAACCCGCACTTCACGTGCTGTTGTGGCAGCGTGCACTAGATCCGGAACGCGGAAGATGGTCGCTGCCGGGTGGTCGGCTCGGCGCGGACGAAGACCTCACGAGCTCGGTTCGGCGCCAGCTGGCGGAGAAAGTGGACCTGCGCGAGTTGGCCCATCTCGAGCAGCTCGCCGTGTTCTCCGACCCCATCCGCGTGCCCGGACCGCGCACGATCGCGTCGTCGTTCCTGGGCCTGGTGCCCTCCCCCGCCACCCCGGAACTCCCTTCGGACACCTGCTGGCACGCGGTCAGCGATCTGCCGCCGATGGCGTTCGACCACGGGCCGATGGTCGAGCACGCACGCATCCGACTCGGCGCGAAACTGTCCTACACCAACATCGGATTCGCCTTGGCACCAGACGAATTCGCGCTCTCCACGCTGCGCGACATCTACAGCGCGGCGCTGGGGCACCACGTCGACGCGACCAACCTGCAACGCGTGCTCGAGCGGCGCAACGTCATCACCAGGACCGGGACCACCGCGAGATCCGGACGCAGCGGCGGGCGTCCAGCGGCGTTGTATCGGTTCGCCGATTCCCGTTATCGGGTCACCGACGAGTTCGCTGCTTTACGCCCGCCGGGGTGAGTCGACTGGCTTCTTAATGCCTTCTTAAGTACCGTCGCGGAGATGGAGATGGGTAGCGTAGCGCGGGCGTCCGGCGCCGAATGGATCGGTCAGGCGCCCCATGAACCGCTCAAGCCCAGGTCAGCGCCCGTCGTGCCGGACAAGGACCCGTTCTACCAGCCGCCTGCTGGATACGAGCATGCGCGCCCCGGCACGGTCCTGCGGTCGCGCGACGTCGAGCTGGCGTTCCTCGGCTTCATCCCGCAGAAGTTCACCGCCACCCAGCTGCTGTACCGCACCGCCGACTTCGAGGGACAGCCCCAGGCCGGCGTCACCACGGTCGTCATCCCGACCGAGCGCGCCCGCAAAGGCCCGCTTCCCATCATCTCCTACCAGTGCGCGATCGACGCGGTCGCTGCGCGCTGCTTCCCCTCCTACGCGATGCGCCGGGGCGCCAAGGCCATCGGCTCCATCGCCCAGTTCGAATTCCTGCTGGTGGCGGCGGCCCTGGCGGAGGGATGGGCGGTGTCCGTCCCCGACCATGAAGGGTCGACCGGCATGTGGGGGGCACCGTACGAGCCCGGCTACCACATCCTCGACGGCATCCGCGCCGCGATCAGCCACGAGCCGTTCGACCTGACCGCCGAATCCCCCGTCGGGTTGTGGGGATACTCCGGAGGCGGACTGGCCTCGGCGTGGGCCGCCGAAGTCCAGGAAAGCTACGCACCCGAGCTCAACATCGTCGGTGCCGTGCTCGGCTCACCGGTCGGCGACCTGGGCCACACGTTCCGGCGTCTCAACGGCAGTCTCTACGCCGGCCTGCCGGCGCTGGTCGTGGCGGCGCTCAGCCACATCTACCCCGACCTGGACCGCGTCATCGACGAACACGTCACCGACGACGGCAGAGAGATGCTGACGCGCATCCAGCGGATGACCACGGCGCACGCCCTGGTGTGGATGGCCGGCAAGGACATGGCGCACATGATCGACCGCCCCCTCGAGGAGATCCTGCTGACCCCCGAGGTGCAACACGTCTTCGACAGCATCAAGCTCGGGACCGCGGCGCCCAAGGTTCCGGTGTTGATCGTTCAGGCGGTCCACGACCGCGTCATCTCGGTCGAGGACATCGACGACCTGGCCGAGACCTACGCCCGTGGCGGGTCCCGGGTGACGTATCACCGCGACCTGTTCAGCGAGCACATGCTCCTTCATCCGATGTCCGCGCCCATGACGCTGCGTTGGCTGCGGGAACGCTTCGCCGGGCAGCCGTTGCGCACACACATCAAGCGGACCAAATGGCCCACCCTGCTCAACCCGTCGACCTACCGCGGCATGATGACGCTCGGCATGATCACGGCAAAGGTGATGACGGGCCGACGGGTGGAACGGACCCCACTGTCGCGGTTCGATCTGTAGGAACGGCGAGATAGTCCACCGGCGGCCAGGCACCGAGGTCGTCGCGCGGGGCCGATACCGCGCACAGCAGGTACACCGTCGCGGCCACGGCCGCGGGCAGCAGCAGCGTCGCCGCGATCACCAGCGGTGAGTGCCCGAAGAAGACCGCCGGCGCCTCCACGACGTAGTGAACCCGGTTCTCCGGTGACACCGGAGCCCCCGGCACGTCGACCGAGCCGTAGCGCCAGTGGGCGCCCAGCGCCCCCACCCCCGTCGCGACGGCGGCGGCCGCAACCGAGCCGACGGCCAGCGCAGAAGCCTGCAGCGGACCGCGATGCGGACGCCACTGCCATACCAGCACCGCGGCAATCACGGCCAGCACCGAGAGGAAGCCGACGGCCATCGCCGCGGCAGTGAACAGATGCTCCGACTCGTTACCGAGGTAGGCCTGGACGCGATCGCCGTCGTCGGTCAACGCGACGACTCCGTGGATCCCGGGCGCCAGCCACACCCACAACGCGCCCACCAGCACACCGGCCACAGCCATGCCGGCCACCACCGTCACCGCGGCGCGTCCGGGAGAGGTTCTCGGCTCTTCACGCGAGGGGCTCATCGGGGCCCTCGGCTCTTCGCCCGAGGGGCTCATCGCTGCGCCTCCAGGTCCTTGGAATCCACCAAACCGTGCCGGGAACACTTCGCCCACCAGCCGTCCGGCCGCACCTGCACGATCATGCGCCGCCCGCACCCTGCGCAAAATCTCGGCGGCTCCAGGCCGAGCTGCGCGGCCGTGGGGACCTCGCTACCCGCCGGGGCGCCGGTATAGACGTTGTACACACCCGCACCCACCGGGGCGGGGAGTTCGTCGAGCATCACAGCGTGGCGTTGAGGGCCTTGATCGGCATCTGCAGATCGTCCAACAGCTCGAGGTCGGCCTCGGCGGGCCGACCCAGGGTGGTCAGGTAGTTGCCGACGATGACCGCGTTGATGCCGCCCAGAATGCCCTTCTTGGCCCCCAGGTCTCCCAGCGTGATCTCGCGCCCACCTGCGAAGCGCAGCATCGTGCGCGGCAGCGCCAGCCGGAACGCGGCTACGGCCTTGAGCGCCTCGGACGCGGGCAGCACCTCCAGATCGCCGAACGGTGTGCCCGGTCGCGGATTCAGGAAGTTCAACGGCACTTCGTGGGGGTCGAGTTCGGCGAGGTTGGCGGCGAACTCCGCGCGCTGCTCGAGCGTCTCGCCCATGCCCAGGATGCCGCCGCAGCACACCTCCATGCCGGCTTCGCGCACCATTTGCAGAGTGCCCCAGCGCTCTTCCCAGCTGTGGGTGGTCACCACGTTGGTGAAGAAAGAACGCGCCGTCTCGAGGTTGTGGTTGTACCGGTGCACTCCCATGGCCGCGAGCTGTTCGACCTGATCAGGGCTGAGCATGCCCAGCGAACAGGCGATGTGGATGTCGACCTCGTTGCGGATCGCCTCGATGCCGGCCGCGACCTGGGCCATCAACCGCTCATCGGGTCCGCGCACCGCCGCGACGATGCAGAACTCGGTCGCCCCGGACTTGGCGGTCTGCTTGGCGGCCTCCACGAGGCTGGGCACATCCAGCCACGCACTGCGCACCGGCGAGGCGAAAAGGCCCGACTGCGAACAGAAGTGGCAGTCCTCGGGGCAGCCACCGGTCTTCAGGCTGATGATGCCCTCGACCTCGACGTCGGGGCCGCACCAGGCCATACGGACGTCATGAGCCAACGCCAACAACTCGTCGAGTCGATCGTCTGGAAGTTGCAGCACCTGCAGCGTCTGGTCCTGGTCGAGGCCCTCGCCCCGCTCCAGCACCTGCTCGCGCGCTACCGCCAGAATGTCGCTCACCCGTTGCCTCCTGTGCGAACTTCACCACGCCGGCCGGGCCGACGGTGGTCGACCGATCCAGCGCGTCAACACGTCGGCAGAACCGACACTTGAACACGTCGGGGAGCCGACAGTTGAAACCGGCGGCTCGCCGACACTTGAACACCGTTCAGGTTAGGGTACTGGCGTGCAGCTCCACAAACGCGACGTGGTCGAGGCGGCGACCGCATTGCTGGACGACTACGGCATCGCCGATCTGTCGATGCGGCGCCTGGCTCGAGACCTCGAGGTGTCCCCCGGCGCGCTTTACTGGCACTTCGCCAGCAAGCAGCAGCTGCTGGGCGCGGTGGCCGACCGGATCCTGGGAGCGGTGCAGGACTGCGGCGGTGACTGGCAGGAACGGATCGTGCAGACCTGCGGTCGGCTCCGGGAGGCACTGTTGTCGCACACCGACGGTGCCGAGTTGGTGTCGGCCAGCTTCGCGGCCGGCCAATCGGCGGTGATGACCGACCTGCTCGCGGTGCTGGCAGCCGCGGCCGCCGACGCCGGGGTGCCCGCCGACAGCACTGAATCGGCCGCCCGCACAGTGGTCTACTTCGTTCTCGGCTCCACCGTCGACGAGCAGTCCCGGCTGCAGTGGGACGCCGCGGGAGCCGATGTCAGTGCCCCGGTCTGGGCCGAGAATTCCGACGCCCGGTTCGCGTTCGGCTTGCGGCTGCTGGTCGACGGGATCGCCGCACACACCCGAGCAGACGTCTAGCCATCACCGGCGACCTCCGTGTGGCGTCACCGACGGGCGACGTGGAGAGCCGGTTTTCGTGGTCAGCCGATCGGGTGCACGACGCGGTTGTTGCCGTCCCAGTGGCGCAACGCCACCGCCGTCGCGTTGATGTCGCCGAACATGCCCGGCTGCATCACGGCGTTGGCCAACTGATCCGGCGGCACCCGGCGCGCCAGCGTGACGTGCGGGGTCCACTGTCCCGGCTCGGTATGCGGGAGCGGCCCGCCCGACATGTGCGGCAGGCAGACGCGGTGCACATCCGCGTGCAAACCGAGGAGGTTCTGCGACGGCACCAGCATCCGTACCAGCGTCACCGTCCGGCCACCGCCGAACAGGGTGGGCGCACCCAGCACGCAGGGCATCGGTAGGCGGTCGAGCAGGGCGCACAGCGCGTCGTCGACGCTGTCGTCCATGGACTCGGCGACCGACAGCGTGACGTGCGGTCGATTGCTCGGAGACCTGTGCGTAGCAAGACTGCGAACGCCTGCGGCCAGGAGGTCGTCCCACATCCTGCCGACCGCCGTCTCGGTGCCGTGGTCGAAGAGCAGCTCGACGGAGTGAACCATTCAGACCAGGCTTCGCACCCAGGACCGGTCGAAAGCCTGCGCACTGATCCGTTCGAAGTCGGTCCTGCCCAGCGACGCCACCCCGGTCGGCAACGCCGCGCGCACCGGCCCCAAGCGGGCCAGCGCATCGCGGTTGTCCACCTCCGCCACGCCCGGCTGCGCGGGCCACGACCCGATGACCAGGCCCGCGAAGGGGACGCCGCGTGCGGCGAGCGCTTCCAGCGTGAGCGCTGTGTGGTTGAGCGTGCCCAGACCTGCCGCGACGACCGTGAGCACCGGGGCACCGACCGCGGCGGCCAGATCGCGCAGCGTCGTCGCTTCCGCACCGATTTCGACCAGCAGACCGCCCGCACCCTCGACGAGGGTGAGCCGCCCCGGCCGATCAGCCTCGGTCACGAGTTCGAGCAGCGCCGCCCTGCTGGGCAGGGCCGCTCCGACCCGCTCGGCGGCGGCTCTGGGCGCCAACGGCTCGGGGAACTTGGCCAACGAGTACAGGTTCTCGATGCCGGCCAACCGAGCGATCTCAGCGAGGTCGTCGTCACCGTCCCGAGTACCGGTTTGCACCGGCTTGCACACGGCGACGTCGAGCCCGGCGAGCCGGCCGTGGCAGGCCAACGCTGCGGTGGCGATGGTCTTGCCGACGCCGGTGTCGGTGCCGGAGACGAACAGCACGCTCACGACGGAAAGAGCACGTCGGTGAGGACACCACGGGCCAGGGCCATGTCCTCGTCGGACAGCGACGCGCGTGCGGTGAGCCTCAGGCGGGACGTTCCGGCGGGCACGGTCGGCGGCCGGAAGCAGCCGACCCGCACGCCGTGCTCGAGGCAATCGGTCGCGGCGGCCAACGCCACCTCGGGTGCACCCAGGATGACCGACACCACGGCCGAGGACGGCACCTCGTCGACGCCGCACACGGCGGCCAGCTCGGCGGCGCGATCGAGCACTCGTTGAGCCCTGCGCGGCTCGTCGACGAGCACCTGCAGTGCCGCGCGCGCCGATCCGACGGCCGCGGGCGCCAGCCCGGTGTCGAAGATGAACGGCCGGGCCGCGTCGATCAGGTGGTCACGCACGGCGGCAGGGCCGAGCACCGCACCACCCTGACTGCCCAGCGCTTTGGACAGCGTCACCGTCATCACCACGTCCGGCGCACCGGCCAGGCCCACTTCGTGCAGCAAGCCCCGACCACCGGTGCCCCGCACCCCCAGTCCGTGGGCCTCGTCGACGATCATCAGCGCACCGTGGCGACGACACACGTCGTGCAGCTCGCGCAACGGCGCGAGATCGCCATCGGCGGAGAAGACCGAGTCGGTGACGACGACGGCACGCTGCTCGGAACGGTTGGCCAGCGCGTCTGCGACCGAGGCGACATCCGAGTGCGGGGTCACCACGACACGGGCGCGGGACAGCCGGCAGGCGTCGACCAACGACGCGTGGGTCAGCGCGTCGGAGACCACCAGCGATCCCGGGCCGGACAGCGCCACCACAGCACCCAGGTTGGCCGTGTAACCCGAGGAGAACACCAGCGCCGACTCGGCGCCGACGAACTCCGCCAGCGCGTTCTCGAAATCCTCGTGGAGTTCGGTGTTACCCGTCACCAGACGCGAGCCGGTGGAGCCGGCGCCCCAGGTCCTCAAGGCCGCGATTCCGCCGTCGAGCACGCGCGGATGCTGCGACAACCCGAGGTAGTCGTTGGAGGCCAGATCCAGATCGGCGCCCACGGGGGTTCGGGCCTTCAACGACCTGCGCAGCCCGGCGGCGCGCCGCTCGACGGCGACATCGTCGAGCCAGGCCAACGGGGACAGACCCGTGCGCGTCATGGCACTCCCCTCGAGGACTGGACACGTCGGCGAGCCGACCGTTGAAACCAGCGGCGAGCCGACAATTGAACACGTCGGCGAGCCGACAGTGGGAACCAGCGGCGAGCCGACAATTGAACACCGTTCAGGTTAGTGCACGAGCGACGCCCACCATCGCTGAGGTGATCTGGTCGATCTCGGCGTCGGTGCAGATGTACGGCGGCATCACGTAGATCAGGTTGCGGAACGGGCGCAACCACACGCCCCGTTCCACCGCCGCGGGGGTGGCGACCCGCAGATCGACAGGTCGATCGAGTTCCAGGACGCCGATGGCGCCGAGTACCCGCACGTCGATCACGTTGGGCAGCGCTTCGGCTGCTCTGAGCCCTTCGGTGAGACCCGACTCGATGCGTCGCACACGGGACTGCCAATCCCCGGTTCGCAACAACTCGACCGACGCCACACTCACCGCGCAGGCCAGGGCGTTCGCCATGAATGTCGGGCCGTGCATCAAGGCTCCGGGCGGGTTCGCACTGATCGTGGCCGCGACGTCGCCCGTGCACAGGGTGGCCGCGAGTGTCAGGTAGCCGCCGGTCAGCGCTTTGCCGACGCACATGATGTCCGGGCTGACGCCGGCCTGGTCGGCGGCGAACATGGTGCCGGTGCGCCCGAACCCGGTCGCGATCTCGTCGAAGATCAGCAGCACGCCGTACTGGTCACAGATGCGTCGCAGCTCGACGAGGTAGCGGGGATCGTGGAACCGCATCCCGCCGGCGCCCTGGACGACTGGTTCGACGATGACGGCGGCCAGTTCGTCGGCGTGGTCGGCGAGCAACTCCTCGAACTGCCCGACGTAGTCGGCGTCGAAGTCCCGGGGTGGAGGCGGGGCGAAGAGCTGGTCGGCGAGTAACGAGTTCTCCCCTGTCCACAGCTCGTGCATGCCGCCGTCGGGATCGCAGACGCTCATCGGGGTGAAGGTGTCGCCGTGGTAGCCGCCCCGCCAGGTCATCAAGCGGCGTTTGGCCGGATGTCCGCTGCTGCGCCAGTACTGCAGCGCCATCTTGACCGCGACCTCGATCGACACCGACCCGGAGTCGCTGAAGAACACCGTTTCCAGGCCCTGCGGAGTCATTTCGACGAGCAGTTGGGCGAGTCGGGCGGCGGGTTCGTGGGTCAGGCCACCGAACATGACGTGGTTCATGGTGGCGAGCTGGTCGGTGATCGCCGAATCGAGCGCGGGATGGCCGTGGCCGTGCACCGCGGTCCACCACGACGCCATCGCGTCGAGCACCTCGACCTGGCGTCCTTCGTGAATCACGGTCAGCCAGGCGCCCCGGGCGCCGACCGCGACGAGCGGCGGCACCGCACCGGCGCCGATCGGGCTGTAGGGATGCCAGACGTGGGCGGCGTCGATCGCGCTGATCTCAGCGGGCGTCATCGCACACACCTTCGGTAGATTAGCCGTCGATCATGATGACCCTTGCCCCCGCCCGGCCGGCACCGAGGACCGTCCCGGGCAGACCTTCGTCTGCCGCGGCGACCCCGTCGCGCCCCGGCATGGGCACCCGCACGTCCGGTTTCTACCGGCATGACCTCGACGGGCTGCGCGGCGTCGCCATCGCGCTCGTCGCGGTGTTCCACGTGTGGTTCGGGCGGGTGTCGGGCGGAGTCGACGTCTTCCTGGTCCTGTCGGGCTTCTTCTTCGGGGGACGGCTGCTGCGCGGTGCGCTGACCCCGGGCGCGTCGCTTCGCCCGGTGCCTGAGATCAAAAGGCTGGTGCGCAGACTGCTGCCGGCCATGGTCGTGGTGCTGGCCGCGTCCGCGGTATTGACGATCCTGATCCAGCCCGAGACACGCTGGGAGACGTTCGCCGACCAGAGCCTGGCGAGCCTGGGCTATTACCAGAACTGGGAGCTGGCCAACTCCGCCGCGGACTATCTACGCGCCGGGGAGGCTGTCAGCCCGCTGCAGCACATCTGGTCGATGTCGGTGCAGGGGCAGTTCTACATCGCGTTCCTGGCCCTGATCCTGGTGTTCGCGTTCGCATTTCGCCGTCTTTTCGGCAGCCACATGCGCGCGGCGTTCGTCGTCCTGCTCGCCGGGCTGACCATCGCCTCGTTCGTGTACGCGATCATCGCGCACAACACCGATCAGGCCACCGCGTACTACAACAGCTTCGCCAGGGCCTGGGAGCTGCTCGTCGGTGTCCTCGTCGGGGCGGTCGTGCCGAACCTGCGCTGCCCGATGTGGTTGCGCGTCGCTATGTCGGTGACCGCGTTGGCGGTGATCCTGTCGTGTGGGGCGCTGATCGACGGGGTGCGGGAGTTCCCCGGCCCCTGGGCGCTCGTCCCGGTGGTGGCGACGCTGTTGTTCATCCTGTCGGCGGCCAACCGCAATGCTGATCCGCACACCGGCGGCGCGATGCCGGCGCCTAATCGGCTGATGGCCAGCAAGCCGTTCGTGGCGCTGGGCGCGATGGCGTATTCGCTGTATCTGTGGCACTGGCCGCTGCTGATCTTCTACCTCGTCTACACCGGGGAGACCCGGGTCAACGTTGCCGAAGGAGCCGCCATCCTGACGGTCTCCGGCGTGCTGGCCTGGTTGACGACCCGCTATGTCGAGGATCCGCTGCGTCAGCGCAGCGGGCCGTCGGCGGCGGTCAGCCCGGCCTCGCCGGTGCCGCTGCGGGTCCGCCTGCGGCGCCCGACGATCGTGCTCGGCTCGACGGTGGCGCTGTTGGGGGTGGCGCTGACCGCGACCTCGTTCACCTGGCGCGAGCACATCATGGTGCTGCGCGCCGACGGCAAGGAGCTCGCCGGCCTGTCGTCCCGCGACTACCCGGGCGCGCGCGCCCTCGTCGACGACGCCCGGGTGCCCAAGCTGCCGATGCGTCCGACGGTGCTGGAGGCCAAGGAAGACCTGCCCATCTCCACCATCGACAAGTGCATCAGCGACTTCTCCAATGCCGGGCTCATCAACTGCACCTACGGCGACCCGGACGCCGACCGAACCATTGCGCTGGCGGGCGGCTCGCACGCCGAGCACTGGATCACGGCACTGGATCTGCTCGGGCGGATGCACCACTTCAGGGTGGTCACCTACCTGAAGATGGGTTGTCCGCTGACCACCGAGGAAGCCCCGCTGATCATGGGCTCCACGCGCCGGGATCCGCAGTGCCACACGTGGAATCAGCGGGCGATGTCCGCGTTGATCGCCGACCGGCCGGACTACGTCTTCACCACCTCCACCAGGCCGTGGAACACCAAGGATGGAGACGTCATGCCGGCCACCTACATCGGCATCTGGCAGAAGCTGCTCGACCACGACATTCCTGTGCTGGCGATGCGCGACACGCCGTGGATTCTCGACGAGGACCGCGAACCGTTCCGGCCCGCCGATTGCCTGGCCGACGGCGGTGACGCGGTGTCGTGCGGCATGGACCGCGCGATGGCCCTGGCCGACCACAACCCGACGCTGGACTTCATCAACCGCTTTCCCAACCTCAAGCCCCTGGACATGACCGACGCGGTGTGCCGCGCCGACACGTGCCGTGCCGTGGAGGGAAATGTGTTGATCTACCACGACTCTCATCACTTGACCGGGACCTACATGCGGTCGCTGGCCCCCGAGCTGGGCCGTCAGATCGCCGCCGTCACCGGCTGGTGGACGGATTGATGACGTCGTCCGGTTCGACGTCCATCCCCACCGTCTGGCCCGGCGACGCCTATCCGCTGGGTGCCACGTACGACGGAGCGGGCACGAACTTCTCCCTGTTCTCCGAGGTCGCCGAACGGGTCGAGCTGTGCCTCATCGGCAAAGACGGCCGCGAGGAGCGCATCGAGCTCGACGAGGTCGACGGCTTCGTCTGGCACTGCTATCTGCCCACGGTGACCCCGGGCCAACGCTACGGATACCGGGTACACGGGCCGTGGAGCCCGTCGGCCGGACACCGGTGCGATCCCAGCAAGCTGCTGCTCGATCCGTACGGCAAGTCCTTCCACGGTGACTTCGCGTTCGGCCAGGCGCTGTACTCCTACGACCTGGAGGCCGACGACCTCGTCACCGGCGGTACGCCGCCACAGATCGACTCGCTCGGCCACACCATGACCAGCGTCGTGATCAACCCCTTCTTCCAGTGGGGCTCCGACCGCGCGCCACGCACGCCCTATCACGAGACGGTGATCTACGAAGCGCATGTCAAGGGCATGACCCAGGCGCACCCCGGCATCCCCGACGAGTTGCGCGGCACGTACGCCGGGCTGGCGCATCCGGCGATCATCGATCACCTCAAGTCGCTGAACGTGACCGCGATCGAGTTGATGCCGGTCCACCAGTTCCTCCATGACCACCGTCTGCTCGACCTCGGGCTGCGAAACTACTGGGGCTACAACACGTTCGGCTTCTTCGCCCCGCACGCCCAGTATGCCGCCACCAAACATGCCGGCGGTGCGGTCGGCGAGTTCAAGACCATGGTCCGCGCCTTCCACGAGGCCGGGATCGAGGTCATCCTCGACGTGGTCTACAACCACACGGCCGAGGGCAATCATCTCGGCCCCACCCTGAACTTCCGAGGCATCGACAACGCCGCCTACTACCGGCTGCTGGACGGTGACCTCCGCTACTACAAGGACTTCACCGGCACCGGCAACAGTCTCAACGCCCGGCATCCGCACACCCTGCAACTGATCATGGACTCGTTGCGGTACTGGGTCACCGACATGCACGTCGACGGGTTCCGCTTCGACCTGGCCTCCACGCTGGCGCGGGAGTTCTACGACGTCGACCGGTTGTCGGCGTTCTTCGACCTGGTGCAGCAGGATCCCGTGGTCAGCCAGGTCAAGCTCATCGCCGAACCGTGGGACGTCGGCGAGGGCGGCTACCAGGTCGGCAACTTCCCAGGTTTGTGGACCGAGTGGAACGGGAAGTATCGCGACACTGTGCGTGACTATTGGCGGGGAGAGCCCGCAACCCTCGGCGAATTCGCGTCCCGGTTGACCGGGTCGTCGGATCTGTACGAGGCGACGGGCCGCCGGCCGTCGGCGAGCATCAACTTCGTCACCTGTCACGACGGTTTCACGCTGGCCGACCTGGTCTCGTACAACGAGAAGCACAACGAGGCCAACGGAGAGGACAACCGCGACGGCGAGAGCCACAACCGGTCGTGGAACTGTGGGGTCGAGGGACCGACCGACGATCCCGAGATCCTCACCCTGCGGGGACGGCAGATGCGCAACATCACGGCCACCCTGATGCTCTCGCAGGGCACCCCGATGATCGCGCACGGCGACGAGATCGGCCGCACCCAGTCGGGGAACAACAATGTCTACTGCCAGGATTCCGAACTGTCCTGGATGGACTGGTCGCTGTGTGACACCAACGCCGACCTGTTGGCTTTCACCCGCAAGGTGGTCAAGTTCCGCAAGGACCATCCGGTGTTCCGGCGCCGACGGTTCTTCGAGGGAAAGCCGATCCGCACCGGCGACCAGGTTCGCGACATCGCCTGGTTGACGACCTCCGGCAAGGAGATGGACTACGACGACTGGGGTGCCGGGCTGGGCACCTGCGTCGCCGTCTTCCTCAACGGAGAGGCCATCCCCGCCCCCAACGAACGCGGCGAGCGCGTCATCGACGACTCGTTCCTGCTGTGCTTCAACGCCCACGACCACATTCAGGACTTCGTTGTGCCTCAAGGCAATTACGCCAACGAGTGGGAGGCCGCGCTCGACACCGCCGACCCCACCGGAACCACCGCCCTCATCGTCTCCGCCGGGGAGAAAGTCTCGCTGGCACCGCGCTCACTTCTCGTACTGCGTAAGACCGCCTGATGGCCGTCACCTCGACCTACCGGCTGCAGATGCGGGGCCCTGCCAGCGGTCAGGCGTTCACCTTCGCCGATGCCGAGAAGCTGGTGGATTACCTCGCCGAACTCGGTGTCTCCCACCTCTACCTGTCCCCCATCCTCACCGCCACCGAAGGCTCGGGACACGGTTATGACGTCACCGACCCGACCACGGTGTCGGCTGAACTCGGCGGCGCGGAGGGCTTCGCCCGCCTGGTCGCCTCCGCCGATGCCGCCGGCCTCGGCGTCATCGTCGACATCGTGCCCAACCACTTCGGCGTCGACGCACCGCGACAGAACCAGTGGTGGTGGGACCTGTTGACGCACGGGCGCCAGTCGAAGTACGCCCGCTATTTCGACATCGACTGGGGCGTCGACCCCGACGGGCGAATCCTGTTGCCGGTGCTGGGATCCGACTCCGACGTCGCGGACCTGGTGGTGGACCGGGGACAGGACGGAGCCGTGCTGCGGCTCGGCGATCTGGAGTTCCCGGTCAGTCCCGGCACCGGGGAGGGCACCGGACCGGAGGTGCACGACCGCCAGCACTACAAGCTGATCGGCTGGCGCAACGGGGTGTGCGGGTACCGGCGCTTCTTTTCGATCACGTCGCTTGCCGGGCTGCGCCAGGAGGACCGCGAGGTGTTCGACGCGACCCACGTCGAGGTACGCCGCTGGTTCAGCGAGGGCCTGGTCGACGGCATCCGGATCGATCATCCCGACGGCTTGTCCGATCCCACCGGCTATCTCGAATGGTTGCGTGACCTCACCGGCCCGCAGGCCTGGATCGTCATCGAGAAGATCCTCGCCGTGGACGAGGCGCTCGACCCGAGCCTTCCCGTCGACGGAACCACCGGTTACGACGCGCTGCGCGAGACCGGAGGACTGTTCATCGACCCGACCGGCCGCGATGCGCTGACCGGACTCACCGAGTCAGCCGGCATCGACTACGCCGCCATCGCCGAGGAAGCCCGCCGGCTGAAACGCCAGGCCGTCACCGAAACGCTGGCCAGTGAACTGGCCCGGCTGCACCGAGCGGTGGTGGCTGCCGCCGGCGCCGATCACGACCGTCTACCCGAGTCGATCGCGGTCCTGCTCAGCCACGTTGGCGTGTACCGGTCCGATTACCGGGCACTGGCCCAGGTGCTGCCGGTGGCCATCTCGGAAACGGCATCTGAGCATCCCGAGCTGAGCCGGCCGTTGGAGCTGCTCACCGCGGCGCTGAGCAACGCCGAGGAGGTCGGGGTGCGGCTGCAGCAGCTGTGCGGTGCCGCCACCGCCAAGTCGATGGAGGACTGCCTGTTCTACCGCGACCCCCGGCTGGTGTCGCTCAACGAGGTGGGCGGCGAGCCCGAGTACTTCGGCGTCAGCGCCGCGGAGTTCCACCAACGTGCGACGGTGCGGGCCACGCTGTGGCCGCGCGCGATGACGACGCTGAGCACCCACGACACCAAGCGCGGTGAGGACGTGCGGGCCCGTATCGGGGTGCTGTCCCAGGTGCCGTCGCTGTGGTCCGAGCTCGTCGGTGGCTGGCAGCGCACCGCCCCGGCCCCCGACTCCCAGACCGCAATGTTCCTGCTGCAGAACATGTTCGGGGTGTGGCCGCGAGATGGCGTGGTGAGCGCCGAGCTGCGTCAGCGTCTGCACGCGTACGCCGAGAAGGCCATCCGGGAGGCTGCGCTGCACACGACCTGGAATGATCCCGACACCGGGTTCGAGGAGGCCGTGCACGCCTGGATCGACACGGTGATCGACGGGCCCGTCGCCGTCGAGATGACGGCACTCGTTGATCGGCTCGGTCCGCACGCAGATTCCGATGCGCTGGGGCAGAAGCTGATCGCGCTGACCGCGCCCGGGATCCCCGACGTCTACCAGGGCACCGAGCTCTGGGAGGACAGCCTCGTCGATCCGGACAACCGTCGCGAGGTGGACTACTCCGAACGCCGCACCGCGCTGGACACCATGACCCACCCGAAGATGCGGGTGGTGCGTGCGGCCCTCCGGCTGCGCCGGGAGCGCCCGGACACGTTCGTCTCGGGTACCTACCGTCCGGTGCCCGCCGACGGGGCATTGGCCGAGCATGTGGTGGCCTTCCTACGTGGCGAGGACGTCCTGGTCGCTGTGAGTCGCTGGACCGTGCGCCTGGGCGACAGCGGTTGGGAAGACACGACGGTGGCGTTGCCCGAGGGCGAATGGATCGACGTCCTCTCCAACGCCCAACGTCGCGGCACGGTACCGGCCGGTGAGTTGTTCGCCGAGATGTCCGTCGCATTGCTGGTGCGCGCCGATGCCTGAGCATGAATTCGCCGTCTGGGCACCACGTCCCGACCTGGTGCGCCTCGACGTCGAGGGCACCCTGCACCCGATGACCCGCGGAGAGGACCACTGGTGGCGCGCCGTGGTCGACACGGCCGACGACGCCCGCTACGGGTTCGTCCTCGACGACAACCCCAAGGTGCTGCCCGACCCGCGCTCTCCACGCCAGCCCGACGGAGTGCATGAGCGCTCGGCCCTGTGGCGTCCGGCCCCGGATGCGTGGACCGACCGTGACTGGCAGGGCCGCTCCATCGAAGGCGCCGTGATCTACGAGTTGCACATCGGCACATTCACTCCCGATGGCACGTTCGACGCCGCGATCGAGAAGCTGGACCACCTGGTCGACCTCGGTGTCGACTTCGTCGAGGTGATGCCCGTCAACGCCTTCGGCGGCACGCACGGCTGGGGTTACGACGGCGTGCTCTGGTATGCGGTGCACGAACCCTACGGCGGGCCAGACGGATTGATCCGGTTCGTCGACGCCTGCCACACCCGTGGGCTCGGCGTGTTGATCGACGCGGTGTTCAACCACCTCGGCCCCTCAGGGAACTACCTGCCCGAGTTCGGTCCTTACCTGTCCACCGGTTCCAACCCGTGGGGCGAGTCGATCAACATCGCTGACGGCGAGGCCGACGAAGTCCGGCGCTACATCCTGGATTGCGCGCAGCGGTGGATGCAGGATTTCCACGCCGACGGCCTGCGCCTGGATGCGGTGCACGCCCTCGTCGATACGACCGCGATCCACATCTTGGAAGAGATGTCTGCCGAAACCGACGACCTGGCAGCACGGGTCGGTCGGCCGCTGTCCCTGATCGCCGAGAGCGACCTCAACGATCCCCGGCTGATCACCCCGCGCGACGCAGGCGGTCTGGGCATGACCGCGCAGTGGGACGACGACATCCACCACGCGATCCACGCGGCCGTGTCCGGCGAACGGCAAGGCTACTACTCGGATTTCGGTTCTCTGGAGACGCTCGCGCAGACGTTGCGCGGCGGCTACTTCCACGCGGGCACCTACTCGTCGTTCCGGCACCGCCGCCACGGCCGGCCACTGGACACCGCCACGATTCCGGCCACCCGGCTGCTGGCCTACACGGTGACCCACGACCAGGTCGGCAACCGTGCGATCGGTGACCGGCCGTCGCAGAACCTGACCCCGGGCCAGCTTGCCATCAAGGCTGCGCTCGCCCTCGGATCGCCCTACACCGCCATGCTTTTCATGGGTGAAGAGTGGGCGTCGTCGTCACCGTTCCAGTTCTTCAGTTCCCATCCCGAGCCGGAACTGGCCCGCGCCACGGCCGAGGGCCGCAAGCGGGAGTTCGCCGAGCACGGTTGGGATGCCGACGCCATCCCCGACCCGCAGGATCCGCAGACATTCCTGCGTTCCAAGCTCGACTGGGACGAGGTCGATACCGGCGAGCACGCCGGTCTGCTCGACTTCTACCGCGGTCTGATCGCATTGCGCCGGTCTGAGCCCGACATGGGCGATCCCTGGCTGGACCATCTGCGTGTCGACTACGACGAAGACGCTCGCTGGGTCGTCATGCGGCGCGGTGCGCTGGCGATCTGCTGCAACATCGGTGCGGAGCCGGTCGACGTCCCTGTCACCGGGGAGACGGTGTTGGCCTTCGGCGAGACGTCATCCGGGAGCGGCACCTCGAGGCTGGGCGGGCACTCGGTGGCAGTACTGCGCGCCTGAGGTGGCGGTCGAGCCGGCCGCGCGGTGTCAGGTCAGGTAGCGGTAGGTCGGCGACCCGGGCTCGAGCAACTGCACGTGGCATTCCGACGTCCGCATCCGCGCCATGAGTCCCTCCAGGTCGGCGGCCGAGCCCATCTCGATGCCGACCAGCGCCTCTCCGGTCTCCCGGTTGTTGCGTTTGACGTACTCGAACAACGTGATGTCGTCGTTGGGGCCGAGAACCTCGTCGAGGAAGCGGCGCAGCGCCCCCGGCTCCTGGGGGAAATCGACGAGGAAGTAGTGCTTGAGGCCCAGGTGGACCAACGACCGTTCGAGCACCTCGCCGTAGCGGGAGACGTCGTTGTTGCCACCGGAGATCAGACACACCACCGTGGAGCCCGGCTCGATGTCGGCTTCTGTCAGCGCGGCCACGGAGAGCGCGCCTGCAGGCTCGGCGATGATGCCTTCGTTCTGGTACAGGTCGAGCATGGCGGTGCACACGGCGCCCTCGTCGACGGTGGTGATCGACACCATGTCCCCCGCTGCGGTGAGGGCCTCGAACGGCTTGGTGCCCACACGAGCGACCGCGGCCCCGTCGACGAACTGGTCGACGTGGTCGAGCGTGACCGGGGCGCCGTTGGCCAGCGCCGCCACCAGCGCCGCCGCTCCGGCGGGTTCGACGCCGAGCACCGAGGTGGTGGCGGTGCGCTCGGCGAGGAACGTGGTGATCCCGCTGATGCAGCCGCCGCCGCCGACCGGGACGATCACGGTGTCGGGTTCGGCACCGAGCTGGTCGAGGATCTCCACCGCGATGGTGCCCTGGCCTGCCATCGTGCGCACATCGTCATACGGCGGCACCAGCGTCGCGCCGGTGCGCGCCACATCCTCGCGCGCGGCCTCGGCGGCCATGTCGTAGGTCTTTCCTCCCACGATGAGTTCGATGAAGTCCCCGCCGTGGTAGCGGATCCGGTCGCGCTTCTGTTTGGGCGTCTTCGCCGGGACGTACACCCGTCCGTGCACGCCCATCGACCGGCAGGCCAGCGCGAACCCCTGGGCGTGGTTGCCGGCCGATGAGCACACCACCCCGGCGGCTTTCTCGTCGGGGCTGAGCTGCATCAACAGGTTGTAGGCGCCGCGAAGCTTGTACGACCGCACGGCCTGCAGGTCCTCACGCTTGAGATAGACCTGCGCGCCGGTGATCTGCGACAGTCTCTCGCTGAACTGCAGCGGCGTGGTGGAGACGACGCCCGCAATTCGCCGCGCCGCATCATCGATGTCCGCGGCGCACAGCGGCGCGGCGGGACCGGTGCGGGGACGGTGGCTCAGGTCAGCGGACACCGATCAATGGTGCCACCCCGGGCTCGACCGGCAAAAATCGGAATTCCACGCCACCCGGTGAACCCGCTGACAGCACACCCCGAAAACGGTGTTTCGGGTGGCCGAAAACTTTCCTACGAGCTATCGTCAAACCATGACCACCGTCCACCACCTGCGCGACGTCGTGACCTGTCCTGCGTCGACGGTGTCGATTGCCGGCGTGCCTTGGCCCACGTTCAAGGTCGTGGCCCTGGTTCTCGGCCTGCTGGTGTTCGCCGTCGTCGCAGTCGCGACAGCGTCGGCAGCCCCGGCGGTGCTCAGCGGAGCCGGCGTCGCCGCAGTGGTCTGGATCGTGTGCGGTGTGACACCTCCCGGTAGCCACTGAACCCCGGGCGGAGAGCACCCTCGCTGAAGCCGGCGGGGTTCCGGCGGCCGATCGCTGTGCCGGCGCTCATACCGCCTCACACCCGCCGCGGCGAATCCGCTGCGCGGCGAACCGCAGGCAGTACCGACAAGCTTGCCACCTGGATGGCGATGACGACGGCGATCAGCGCACCGACGGACTTCGAATACAGCAGACCCGTCAAGGCTCCCCCGGCAGCCGCCGCGACGCCGATGACGGCCGCGTACATCCCGTAGGCGGTGGCCCGTCGGGCCGGCTCCACCAGGTCGGCGACGACGGCACGCAATGTGGACTCCTGGATGCCGACCGCCGAACCCCAGAGCACAGCCCCGATCACCACCGCAATCACGGCGTCCTGGAACGCGAAGACCGGCACGAGGGCTGCCAACAGCGGCAGTGCCACCAATACGCGTGCACCCCGGCGGTCATACATCCAACCGGTGGCCAACGCCGCCACCGCATCAGCGGCCATCGCGGTCGCGTAGATGACCGGGACCAGCGCCACCGTCACGATCCGACGCTCGACCAGATGAAACGACAGCACACCGAAGGTCGTGAAGCCGACCATCGTGGCGGCCGAGAATCCCGCATACACCCAGAAAGCCCGCGGAAGAGCCCGCACAAAACGCTGCGTCTCGACTTCCGGCGCAGATGGGGACTCCGTCGCAACCACGACCTCGTAGGCTGCGGGCTCGGGCACCCGGGCCCGCAGCCACAGCAGCAGAACCAGCACGGCGACCCCGGGAAGCGCGAGAAGCGCGAACGTCGGGCGGTAGTCGCCACCGAAGATGACCAGCATGGCCGCGACGGCGAGGGGGCCGACGAAGGCACCGACCTGGTCCATCGCCTCGTGCACAGCGAACCCGCGGCCCCGACCGGTCACCGACGTGGCATGCGAGAGCAGCGTGTCCTTGGCCGGGCTGCGCACAGCCTTGCCCACCCGTTCGGCGATCACCAGCGCCGCGGCCACCCAGACCGCACCGGCGAGCCCCAGGAAAGGCACCGTGACCACGGTCAGGAAATAGCCGCTGATCGCCCAGGCCCAGAAGTGGCCCGTCCGGTCGGCCAACGGTCCGGACACGATTCGCAACAACAGCGCGGCCGCTTCGCCCACCCCCGTCACGACACCCACGACGACTGCGGTCGCCCCGAGCGAAGCCAGAAGCGGACCGGTGATCGACCGTGCGCCTTCGTAGACGATGTCGGCGAGCAGGCTGATCAGGCCGAAGGTGGTGACGAACCGCCAGGCGCTCAGTCCCACCCCCGAACTTGGCGTCATCCCCCCAGACAGCCCGGACCCAGCAGCTCCTTGAGATCGCCCATCAACGCCGAGGACGGGGTCACCCG
Organism: Mycolicibacterium poriferae; assembly: GCF_010728325.1. The sequence goes on along the minus strand of NZ_AP022570.1, from coordinate 3,223,298 downwards.
CAGTGACTGATCCAGTTCGAGGGTGGTGATGCGCTCACCACTGATCAACCGCAGGTGCACCTGCGCCGTGCCGGGATGACGGGCCAGCACCTGCTTGAGCGCAGTGACCTTGTCGACCGTGCACTGCCGGGTCGGCAGGCTCACCGCGACGGGACGGTTGACCTGTGCGCTGGAGAAGTCGGGCACGATCAGCTCGTTGGCGATCAGCGAGATCCTGTCGTCGCGGATAGCCACCTTGGCCCCGACCAGCACCACGACGTCGTCGGCGATCTCAGCACCGAACATCGAGTACGTCTGAGGGAAGAACAGCACCTCGATCCCGCCGGTCAGATCCTCGATCTGGGCGGAGGCCCACGGCAGGCCGTTCTTGTTGACCCGCCGGTTCACCGAGGCCAGAATGCCGCCCACCCGCACCTGGGTGTCGTTGGCGATGTCCCCGTCCAGGATGGCCGGGATCTGGGTGTCGACCTGCGCGGCGAGAAGGTGTGCGATGCCGTTGAGCGGGTGACCGGAGACGTAGAGGCCGAGCATCTCGCGCTCGAGCGCGAGTTTGTGCTTGTCCTCCCACTCGTCGTCGGGCACTTTGATCGTGAAGACCGACTCCCCGGCGTCGGCGCCGTCACCGCCGCCGAACAGATCGAACTGCCCCATCGCCTCGGCCTTCTTGGTGCCCAGCACCGAGTCGACGGCGTCGGTGTGGACCAGGAACAGGCCCTTGCGCGGATGCTCGAGCGAGTCGAAAGCACCGGCTTTGATCAGCGATTCGGTGACCTTCTTCGTGCACGCCGCGATGTCGATCTTGTTGAGGTAGTCGGAGAAGTCGGTGAACTTGCCCTTCTCGGTCCGCGTGCTCACCAGAGACGAGACGACGTTGGCCCCCACGTTGCGCACCGCACCGAGTCCGAAGCGGATGTCGTTGCCGACCGAGGCGAAGTTCTGCACCGACTCGTTGACGTCCGGCGGCAGCACAGTGATGCCGAGCCGGCGGCAGTCGGCCAGATACACCGCTGCCTTGTCTTTGTCGTCGCCGACCGAGGTGAGCAGACCGGCCATGTATTCGGCCGGGTAGTTCGCCTTCAGGTAAGCCGTCCAGTACGAGACCAGGCCGTAACCGGCCGCGTGCGACTTGTTGAACGCGTATCCGGCGAACGGCAGGATGGTGTCCCACAACGCCTTGACCGCACCCTCGGAGAAGCCGTTGTTGGTCATGCCTTCGTGGAAGCTCTTGTACTCGGCCTCGAGCACCTCGAGTTTCTTCTTGCCCATGGCTTTTCGCAGCGCATCGGCTTTGCCCATGGTGTAGGAGGCCACCTTCTGGGCGATGAACATGATCTGCTCTTGGTAGACGATCAGGCCGTAGGTCTCGGCCAGGATCTCCGAGAGCGGCTCCTCGAGTTCGGGGTGAATCGGCTTGATCGGCTGGCGGCCGTTCTTGCGGTCGGCGTAGTCGTTGTGGGCGTTCATGCCCATCGGTCCGGGCCGGTACAGCGCGAGCACGGCGACGATGTCGTTGAACTCGGTGGGCTGCATCCGGCGCAGCAGGTCGCGCATGGGCCCACCATCGAGCTGGAATACGCCGAGCGTGTCGCCACGACCGAGCAGTTCGTAAGCCTTGGGGTCCTCGAGTGCCAGCGACTCCAGATCGAGATCGATGCCCCGGTTGGCTTTGATGTTCTCGATGCAGTCCCCGATGATCGTCAGGTTCCGCAGCCCGAGGAAGTCCATCTTCAGCAGACCGATGGCTTCACACGACGGGTAGTCCCAGCCGGTGATCACCGCGCCGTCCTGCGGACGGCGCCACAGCGGGATCGAGTCGATCAGCGGCTCGGAGCTCATGATCACCGCGCAGGCGTGCACCCCGGCGTTGCGGACCAGGCCCTCCAGCCCGCGCGCGGTCTCGTAGATGGTGCGCACGTCGGGGTCGGTGTCGATGAGGGCCCGGACCTCGGCGGCTTCCTTGTACCGCTCGTGGTTGGGGTCGGTGATGCCCGAGACGGGGATGTCCTTGGCCATGATCGGCGGTGGCAGCGCCTTGGTGATCCGGTCGGCAATCGCGAACCCGGGCTGGCCGTAGTGCACGCGCGCCGAATCCTTCAGCGCGGCTTTGGTTTTGATGGTGCCGAAGGTGATCACCTGGGCGACCCGGTCGCTACCCCACCGGTTGGCCGCGTACCGCAGCATCTCGCCGCGACGACGGTCGTCGAAGTCGATGTCGATGTCGGGCGCCGACGGACGCTCGGGGTTGAGGAACCGCTCGAAGAGCAGGCCGTGCGGGATGGGGTCGATGTTGGTGATGCCCAGCGCGTAGGCCACCAGGGAACCGGCCGCCGAACCACGCCCGGGGCCCACCCGGATGTCGACGGACTTCGCGTAGTTGATGAGGTCCGCGACGATCAGGAAGTACGACGGGAAGCCCTTGTCGCAGATGACCTTGATCTCGTAGTTCGCCCGGTCGATGTAGTCCCGGCCGACCGCTCCGGGGAAGCGCCGCTCCAGTCCCGCCATCACCTCGTGCTGCAGCCAGGAGGCCTGGTCGTGACCGTCGGGCACCGGGAAGATCGGCATCCGGTCGCGCGGCTCCCACACGTCGGCGTACGACGTGACGCGCTCGGCGATCAGCAGAGTCGAGTCACAGGCCCCCGGGACCTGGTCGTCCCACAGTGCCCGCATCTCGGCGGCGGACTTGAGGAAGTAACCGTCGCCGTCGAACTTGAACCGGTTGGGGTCCGAGAGCGTCTTGCCGGTCTGGATACACAGCAGCGCCTCGTGGTTCTGCGCGGCGTCGCGGGTGACGTAGTGGCAGTCGTTGGTGGCCAACGGCGGGATGTTGAGTTTGCGTCCCACCTCCAGCAGTCCCTCGCGGACGCGGCGCTCGATGTCGAGGCCGTGATCCATCAATTCGAGGAAGAAGTTCTCCGGGCCGAATATCTCGCGCCACTTCGCTGCGGCTTCCAGCGCCTCGCGCTGGTGCCCGAGCCGCAACCGGGTCTGCACCTCGCCCGAGGGGCACCCGGTGGTGGCGATGATGCCCTCCGCATGCTCGGCGATCACCTCGGCATCCATCCGTGACCACTTGCCGAGCTGGCCCTCGAACGACGCCAGCGAGGAGAGCTTGAACAGATTGCGCAGCCCGGTGGCACTCTCGGCGACCATCGTCATGTGCGTGTAGGCGCCGCTGCCCGAGACGTCGTCAGACTTCTGGCTCGGATCGCCCCAGAGCACCCGCTTGGTGTCGAAACGCGACGCCGGGGCGATGTAGGCCTCGATCCCGATGATCGGTTTGATGCCGGCGTCCGTCGCGGCGTTGTAGAACTCGCTGGCACCGAACATGTTTCCGTGATCGGTCATCCCGATCGCGGGCATCTCCAGCCTCTGCGCCTCGGCCAGCATGGGCTTGACCTTGGCGGCACCGTCGAGCATCGAATACTCGGTGTGGTTGTGCAGATGCACAAAAGACCCTGAAGACCCTGAAGACCGCCCGTCTGAACCACTCATAGGCCAGCCAGTCTATGACCGCCCACCGACAGCGCGCGGCGTGTCGCGGTGCGTGTCTCGCAGCGGTCGACTACCCGGCCGCAACCGGCCCCGGCCGGTGCCGCTCACGCGTCGACAGGCGCCGCGACAGGCGATTCCAGCAATCCGCTCTCGAAGAGAGTCAACAATTGCCTGGCAACACCACCGGCGTCGTCGTCGGCCGTTCTGCCCCGAAGAAAGCCGGCATGAAATCCCGCGCCCCAGAACAACCCGGCCAGCATGTCCGCCACCGCAGCGGCGTCGATGTCCGACGGCAACTCGCCGCGCCGTATCGCCTTCAGGACCACAGAATCGTAGAACGAATGCACGGCGGCGAAGATGCGCGCCGCGGCCTCGGCCCGATGTGGTCCACGGTGGTGTTCCAACCGGGCCGCGACGAGGAACCGCAGCGTATCGGCGTCCTCGAGGCTCCACCGCTGCAACGACTCGAGAAAGCTGGCCAACTGGTTGCGCAGGCCGACCTTTCGCTCGGCGTCGGCGACGCAACCCACCATGGCGTGGTGAACCTCGGCGAGGAGCACGTCGTAGATCTGCTCACGGCTGCCGAAGTAATAGTGCAGCGTGGGTCTGCTCACCCCGGCCCGCAGCGCGATCTGCTGAAACGTCGCCGCCTGGTAACCGCGTTCGGTGATGACGCCCCGGGCAGCGACCAGGATCCCGCGGCGCGTCGTCTCGGAATCAGCCCCCACCGGGCGACCACGCCCCCGAGGGCGCTCCCCGGCCGAGCTGACATTCTCCACGAGCAAACGTTATTGCATAGCTATTGGGGGGTCAATCGCACCGATCGCAAATCTTCAGGCTGCGGCGGTGTGCGCGGTGCGCCGGTCGGAGCGCGCGCGGCGCACCGCGTCGACGGTGAACACCGCCAGCGCCAGCCAGATGAGCGCGAAACCCAACCAGCGTGCCGGTGGCATCGGTTCGTGGCCGACCAACACGCCCCAACTGAGTTGCATCGCCGGGGTCATGTAAAACAGCAGCCCCAACGAGACCATCGCCAGCCGCTGCGCCGCAGCGGCGAACAGCAGCAGCGGCAGCGCGGTGAGCACGCCGGCCAGGATCATCAGCACCACGTGTGTGCCGCCGTGGCCGGTGAATGTCGCATGCCCGGCGGCGGCGGTGATCCCGATGTAGGCGAGCGCGAACGGCGTCGCCAAGCCCGCCTCGATGCCGACGCTGACGCGCGGGTCGGTGGACACCGACTTCTTCACCGCGCCGTACATGCCGAACGACAACGCCAACCCCAGGCCGATCACCGGAGGCGCCCCGACATTGACCGTCAACACGACGACCGCCACGACCGCGATCACCAGGGCGCTCAGTTGCCAGCGATTCAGCCGTTCCCGGAAGACCACCAGCCCCAGCGCAATCGAGACCAGCGGGTTGATGAAATACCCCAGCGCAGCGTCGACGACGTGCCCGTTGTTCACCGCGTACACGTAGATCACCCAGTTCGCCGCGATCAGTGCCGAGGCCGCGGTCAACAACAGCCAGGTGCGCCGGTCGAGCCTGCGCACATCACCGAGGCGCCGGACGGCCGCCACCACGACCACCAGGAACAGGAAGCTCCAGATGATCCGGTGCGCCAGGATCTCGACCGCGCCGGCCGGCTTCAGAAGCGGGAAGAACGCCGGGAACAGCCCCCACATCGCGTAGGCGCCGAACCCGAACAGCAGGCCCGACCTCACAGCTGCTGGTTGCGGAGCACGTCGAGCGCATGCTGCAGATCAGCCGGATAGTCGCTGGTGATCTCCAGCCGGCGGCCGTCGGCGGGATGCGCGAAGGCCAGCGAGCAGGCGTGCAGCCATTGGCGTTCCAGTCCGAGCCGTTTGGCCAGGGTCGGGTCGGCGCCGTACGTGAGGTCCCCACAGCAGGGGTGGTGCAGCGCGGCGAAGTGCACCCGGATCTGGTGAGTACGTCCGGTTTCGAGTTCGATGTCGAGCAGGCTGGCCGCCTGGTGTGCCTCCAGCGTGTCGTAGTGCGTCACGCTGTGGCGGCCGTCCTCGACGACGGCGAACTTCCAGTCGTGGCCGCGGTGCCGTCCGATCGGTGCATCGATGGTTCCGCTCGACGGGTCCGGGTGCCCCTGCACCAGTGCGTGATAGCGCTTCTCGACGGTGCGCTGCTTGAAGGCCCGCTTCAGCACCGTGTACGCCCGCTCGGACAAGGCGACCACCATCACCCCCGAGGTACCGACGTCGAGACGGTGCACGATGCCCTGCCGCTCGTGGATACCCGAGGTACTGATCCGGAAGCCGGCCGCAGCCAACCCACCCAACACGGTGGGGCCGTGCCAGCCCACCGTCGCATGCGCCGCCACCCCGGGCGGCTTGTCCACCGCGACGATGTCGTCATCGGCGTACAGGATGTCCATGCCCTCGACGTCGACCGGGGCGTTCTCCACCGGCGGCGGCGCATCGGGCAGCCGCACCTCCAGCCACGCCCCCGCCGGCAGCTTGTCCGATTTGGCCGCACGCACGCCGTCGACCTCGACGCCGCCCTCTTCGGCCAATGCCGCCACCACGGTGCGCGACAGACCGAGCAGCCTGGCCAGACCCGCATCGACCCGCATACCGGCCAGGCCTTCCGGCACCGGCATCGAACGTGTCGTCATTCCCGACCCGACTCGTCGTCCGGCTGACGCCTCCCGACGGGATCGTCGCCGCCGTCCGGCTGACGCCTCCCAACGGAATCCTCGCCGCCGTCCGGCTGACGCCTCCCAACGGAATCCTCGCCGCCGTCCGGCTGACGCCTCCCAACGGAATCCTCGCCGCCGTCCGGCTGACGCCTCCCAACGGAATCCTCGCCGCCGTCCGGCTGACGCCTCCCGACGGAATCGAAATCGAACCCGAACAGCGACAACACCACCAGCAGGATCGCGCCGCCGACCACCGACGGGTCGGCCACGTTGAACACCGGCCACCACCCGATCGACAGGAAGTCCACCACGTGGCCGCGCAGCGGTCCCGGCGACCGGAAGAAGCGGTCGACCAGGTTGCCCATCGCCCCGCCGAGAATCAGCCCCAAGCCGATCGCCCACCACGGTGACACCAGCCGGCGCCCCATCCAGATGATGCCGAACACGACACCGGTGGCCACCAACGTCAACACCCACGTGTAACCGGTCGCCATCGAGAACGCCGCACCCGAATTGCGCACCAACGTCCAGGTCACGGTGTCACCGATGATCGACACCGGCTGGCCCGGCGTCAGCAGCTCGACGGCCAGCACCTTGGTGACGATGTCCAGCACGAGTACGACACCGGCGACGCCGAGCAGAAGGCGCAGCCGGCGCGGCGGCGAGGGATCCCGAGGCGCCGCGTCACCGGCCGCCGGGTCGGCCGGGCTGGAGGATTCATCAGTCACGCCCCCCATCATCGCAAAGCACAGGTGGGGAAGAATCCCACCCATGGGTCGCCTCCTCGTCCTCGCCACCGGTGGCACGATCTCGACCAGCGCCGATGCTGGTGGGGTCAAGCGTCCCAGCCGATCCGGCGCAGATCTGACCGAGGGCCTCGATGTCGAGGTCATCGACCTGATGGCGGTGGACAGCTCGCAACTGGGCCCCCAGGACTGGGACGTGATGGCCGCGGCGGTGCGGCGAGCCTCGGAGGACGCCGCCACCGACGGGATCGTGATCACCCACGGCACCGACACGATGGAAGAAACCGCGTTGTGGCTGCAACTGGTGCACCCGGGATCGCCACCGGTGGTGGTGACCGGCGCGCAGCACAGCGCCGACTCCCCCGACGCAGACGGACCGGCGAATCTGCGCGATGCGCTGGCCGTGGCCGCCAGCCCGGCCGCACGCGACCTGGGCGTGACGGTCTGCTTCGCCGGGACGGTGTTCGCTGCGCTGGGGTTACAGAAGGTCGCCACCGCAGGCTTGCAGGGTTTCACCGGGCGGACGCTCGGCACGGTCGCCGACCACACCTTCACGGCCGACGCGGAGCGGGCCGACCCTCCCGGCTTCGGTGCACTGTCGGCACGTTCGGCGCCGCGAGTCGACATCGTCGCCGTCTATCCGGGAGCCGACGGCGTGGCACTGGACGCGTGCGCCGCGGCCGGCGCCCGCGGAATCGTGCTCGAGGCATTGGGGTCGGGCAACGCCGGCGCTGCCGTCATCGACGCGGTGGGCAGGCTGACCGCCGCCGGAGTCGCGGTCGCGGTGTCCACGCGGGTGCCCGCCGGGCGGGTGCATCCCGGGTACGGCCCCGGTCGTGATCTGCTCGACGCCGGCGCCGTCGTCGTGCCGACCCTGCGTCCGCCCCAGGCCCGGATATTGCTGATGGGCGCGCTGGCGGCCGGGGCCTCCGTGGAGGACACCTTCACCCGCTGGGGGTGACAGGTCGGTGACCGGAGCCGGGCGACCGTTCCGCGCTCCCCGGTTACGGCGTGCTCTGGTAGCGCGAGGTCTCCTCGACGAATTGTGGCCAATCCAGGCTGTCCACGGGATTGGCCCGCGACAGTGCCGGGTCGGTGGCGCTGAACGTTCGGGCGGTGCCCGGCCCGGTGCTGCGCGTCTCGAATCGCACCGTCATCACGCCGTGGCCGGCACCCTGAATCCAGCCGTGCCCGTAGTCGGCGTGCACCACGTCGTCACCGACCCGCCAGGCGGGAAGCTGCTCGCCCGCGGGCGCCGCCGCCGACGGCGCGGCGACGCTCGCCGCCTGCTCGGTCGCGGCCAGCTCCAAGTCCGGGAACAGCGACTCCTGCTGCACTTCCGACAGACCCGAGAAGCCCACCCCCACAAGCCGGATGGGCCCGATCTCGATGGGGTCGAGCAGCAGCCGTCGCGCCATGGCGATCAGCGTCGCCGTATCGGTGGTGGCGTAGGGCAGCGTGGCCGAGCGCGTGAGGATGCTCATGTCGGATTTGCGGAGTTTCACGGTCACGGTGCGGGCGCCCCGACCGTCTTTGAGGAGCCGGCGGTGAGCGTGCTCACCGATCGGCCCGACCGCATCACGCAGTTGGTCCAGCGTGGTCAGGTCCTGTGCGAACGTGGATTCCGCGCTGATCTGTTTCGCCGGGGCGTTCTCGGCCACCGGCCGCTCGTCGATGCCCCGGGCCAACCTGTGCAGCGCCGGGCCGACGGTGGGTCCGAGGATGTTGGCGACCTCGGTATCGGACAGCGCCGCGAACCCGCCGATGGTCTCGATACCGAGGCGATGCAGCTTCTCCTCGGCCACCGGTCCGATGCCCCACAGTTTGCGCACCGGCAGGCCGTGCAGCAGAGCCGCCTCCTCGTCCCGCGCCACCACGGTGACCCCGTCCGGCTTCGCCAAGCCCGATGCGATCTTGGCGATCTGCTTGCCGGACCCGGCGCCCACCGAGGCCACCAGGCCGGTGACGGCCGCCACCTCGGCGCGCAGCCGCTGACAGAACTGCTCGACCTGCGCCGGCGAGGCGCCGGCCAGCACACCGGGTTCGCCGAATGCCTCGTCGAACGACAGCTGCTCGAGCACGGGCACCGTGGCACGCACCGTCTCGAACACCCGCCGACTGGCCAGGCCGTAGACCACACCGCGGGGCGGCAGCACCACCGCAGCGGCGCCGACCAGGCGCCGCGCCTGATGCATGGGCATCGCCGACCGGGCTCCGAAAACCCGGGCCTCGTAGCTGGCGCCGGCCACCACCCCACGTCCGCCCAGACCCCCGACCAGTACCGGACGACCCTTCAACGTGGGACGGGTGAGCTGCTCCACCGACGCGAAGAACGCGTCCATGTCCAGGTGCAGGACCCATCGCGCGCCCACACGGCGAATCGTAGGCGCTACCGTTGCGGTCGTGTCCGAAGTACCTATCCGCGACGAGTCGATCCGGCTGGGCCAGTTCCTCAAACTGGCCAACCTCATCGACAGCGGCGCCGATGCCAAGGCGGTCATCGCCGACGGTCAGGTCAGCGTCAACGGTGACGTCGAGACCCGCCGCGGGCGTCAGCTCCGCTCCGGCGACGTCGTCGAGTTCGCCGGCCGGACCGCGCGGGTGGGCTGATCACCGCGAGCGTGCGCGTACGGTAGTTCGCACGCCGAAATCACAACCGTGGCTGCACGCTCGCGCCCCCGGCCGCCGGTGCACGGCGGCGAACCTCAGGCTTTCTGCAGCGCGACCCGCACCCCGTCGCCGATGTCGGCACCGTCGGCGGTCTCACCGAATTCGAAGCTGGTGGCGAGGATCTCGTGGGCGATCAGATCCCGGTGGGCCTGGGCCCAGGCCAGCTTGTCGGCGGGCACCGCCATCGTGACGCTGATCCGATCGGACACCTCCAGGCCCGTGGTCTTGCGCAACTCCTGCAGCTCGCGGATACGGTCCTTGGCCCACCCCTCGGCTTCCAGCTCGGGGGTGACGTTCCCGTCGAGCACGACCAGACCTGCTCCGTCGGGCAGTGCGGCGGTGAACTCCGGATCGGCAGCGACCAGTCGGGAGCTGAACTCCTCGGGCAACAGCACCGCAGGGCCCGCGGTCAGGGTTCCGTCGGCGTTGACCACACCCTCGCCGGCCTTCACCGCCTTGATCGCCGCCTGGACGTCCTTGCCGAGGCGCGGACCGGCGACCCGCGCGTTGACCGTGAGCTCGAATCGCCCGTGGGCGGCGATGTCATCGGTGAGTTCGACGGCCTTGACGTTCAGTTCGTCGGAGATCAGGTCGGCGAACGCCGCGAGGCGGCCCGGATCGTCGACCGCCACAGTCAGTTTGGGCAGCGGCAAACGTACCCGCAGCTTCTTGGCCTTGCGCAGCGACGAACCTGTGGAGGCCACCTCGCGCACCAGGTCCATGTCGGCGACCAGCTGCGGATCGGCGGGCAGCACATCGGACTGCGGCCAGTCCGACAGGTGGACCGAACGCTCGCCGGTGACTCCCCGCCAGATGACCTCCGTGATCAGCGGCAGCAACGGCGCAGCGAGCCTGCTCGTCACCTCCAGCACCGTGTGCAGGGTGTCGATGGCGTCGGCGTCTTCGTCCCAGAACCGCGACCGCGACCGGCGTACATACCAGTTCGTCAAGGCTTCGGTGAACTGGCGCAGCTGATCACAGGCCCGTGAGATGTCGCATTCGTCCAGCGCGACGGTCAGGTCATCGCGCAGCACCGCCAGCTTCGCCAGGATGTAGCGGTCCAGCACATGGGTCGAGTCGGTGCGCCACGTCCCCTTCCTCGGTGCATAGAGCGCCAGGAACGTGTAGGCGTTCCACAAGGGCAGCAGCACCTGCCGCACCCCCTCGCGGATGCCCTGCTCGGTGACGATCAAGTTGCCGCCCCGCAGGATCGGTGAGGCCATCAGGAACCAGCGCATCGCGTCGGAGCCGTCCCGGTCGAACACCTCGGTGACATCGGGGTAGTTGCGCAGGGACTTGCTCATCTTCTGGCCGTCGTTGCCCAGCACGATGCCGTGCGAGACGCAGGTCCGGAACGCCGGCTTGTCGAACAGCGCGGTGGCCAGGATGTGCAACGTGTAGAACCAGCCGCGGGTCTGGCCGATGTACTCGACGATGAAGTCACCCGGGAAGTGGGCATCCGCACCGGCCGTGCCGTCGAACCAATCGCGGTTCTCGAACGGGTAGTGCACCTGCGCATACGGCATCGATCCCGAGTCGAACCACACGTCGAGCACATCCTCGATCCGGCGCATCGTCGAGCGGCCGGTCGGGTCATCCGGGTTGGGACGGGTCAATTCGTCGATGAACGGGCGGTGCAGGTTGTCCGGCCGCACGCCGAAGTCGCGCTCGAGTTCGTCGAGGCTGCCGTAGACGTCGACCCTCGGATACGCCGGATCGTCGGACTTCCACACCGGGATCGGCGTGCCCCAGTAGCGGTTTCGGGAAATCGACCAGTCCCGGGCGCCGGCCAGCCACTTGCCGAACTGGCCGTCCTTGACGTGCTCGGGGTACCAGGTGATCTGCTGGTTCAGCTCCACCATGCGGTCCCGGATCTCGGTGACCTTGATGAACCACGACGACACCGCCCGGTAGATCAGCGGATTGCGGCAGCGCCAGCAGTGCGGGTAGGAGTGCTCGTAGGTGTCGTGACGCAGCAGCACCGCGCCGTTGGCCTGCGCAGGCCCCGATCCGGCTTTGAGGTCCCGGATGATCTGCGGGTTCGCGTCGAACACGTGCTGCCCGGCGTAGTCGGGCACGCCCGCGTCGAACCGGCCTTTGGCGTCGACGGGCGTGACGGCGGCGATACCGGCGGCCTGCGCGGTGGCCATGTCGTCTTCGCCGTAGGCCGGGGCCAGGTGCACCAGGCCGGTGCCGTCCTCGGTGCTGACGAAGTCAGCGGCCAACACCTGAAATGCGTTGGCCGAGTCCATGAAGTACGGGAACGGCGGCACGTAGTGGACGCCGATCAGCTCAGCCCCGGAGAACGTGGCGAGCACCGTCGGCTCCTCGCCGAGCTCGCGGGCATAGGCGGCCACCCGGGCCTCGGCGAGCACGTAGCGGCGGCCGTCTTTCTCCACGACGACGTAGGTCACCTCGGGATTGACGGCCACGCCTTGATTGGAGGGCAGCGTCCACGGCGTCGTCGTCCACACCAACAAATGCGCGCCGACCAGTTCTGCTGCTCCCCCGTCGATGCGGAACCCCACCGTCAGCGCCGGATCCTGGCGATTCTGGTAGACGTCGTCGTCCATCCGCAGTTCGTGGCTGGACAGCGGGGTCTCGTCGTTCCAGCAGTACGGCAGCACCCGGTTGCCCTCGTAGGCCAGGCCTTTGTCCCACAGCTGTTTGAACGCCCAGATCACCGACTCCATGAAGCCGATGTCCAGGGTTTTGTAGTCGTTGTCGAAATCGACCCAACGGGCCTGGCGGGTGACGTAGTTGCGCCACTCACCGGTGTACTTCAACACCGACGCACGGCAGGCATCGTTGAACTTCTCGATGCCCATCTCCTCGATCTGGGCCTTGTCGGTGATGCCGAGCTGGCGTTGCACTTCGAGTTCAGCGGGCAGGCCGTGGGTGTCCCAGCCGAAGCGGCGGTCCACCTTGTAACCCCGCATGGTGCGGTAGCGCGGAACGATGTCCTTGACATAGCCGGTCAGGAGGTGACCGTAGTGCGGCAGGCCGTTGGCGAACGGCGGGCCGTCGTAGAACACGTATTCCGGGCAGTCGTCCCGACGGGCGATGCTCGCCCGGAAAGTGTCGTCGCGTTCCCAGTAGTCCAGCACATCGGCTTCCAGCGCCGGAAAACTCGGCGCCCCGGCGGTGGGCTTCGGATATGCGGTCACGTGCGTCGTCTCCTGTGCCTCGCGTTGTCGACGACTGTGTCGTCGTCCAGGCACGGGGACGAACGTCGCGCCGGTGCGCGAGCGCCGCGGTACCACCCCGCTTGCGCGCACTGATGCGCGCCGCTCCACTGAAGGCGATGACGGGCCCACCCGTTCGGCTCTACTGGGCCGAGGCCGGCGGCCGCAGCTGTTCTTCCGAAGGCTCCCCGGTGATGGCCGGATCGACGCCGATGGCGCTCAGTTTAGCGGGCCGGCCCGCTCGACTCACATCACAGCGGCGCGGCGGCGTCCGAGGTGATCTCGATCAGCGCCAGCGGAAATTGCTCGGCCATCTCCTCGACCGAGTACCGGTCCAGGCGGCCCGGGTCGTAACACCACTGGATGTGCAGGCCGTCGGCCATGCGTGCGACGCGCAGCTCCAACGCCCGCGGACTCTGACCGGTTGCGCTGCCACCGGTGACGTCGAGCAGGATCTCGGAGTGCGCGTCGGGATGGCCGGAGGCCGCGGTCAGGCTGTTGTGCGCACCCTGCAACATCTCGGTCGGACCCATCGGCGCACCGGCCGCGCACAACAGCGACACCCGCCGGCACACACCAGGTTGACCGCCCGCGACGTCGACGACGACAGCCCCGTCGCCGCGGGTCCGGCCGAAGGTCCGGCCGAGGGCAGCCAGCAGGATTTCCTCGACCGTCACGCCGAGCCATTCCGCCGACGCGTCGAGCTCTGCGGACAATTCGCTCGACGGTGCGGTAACCACATTCTCGAAATTCCGAGCTGCGCCGTCTGCTGCGGCGTGATCGACAACAACCAGCGATTCCGGTGCGGAGGCGACGAGAGTGTTTCTGACCTCGTCAGCCATGTACGGAGCGACCATGCAGCCAACCGTACAGCGAATGTCCCAGATATGGGAGAGTGCTCCCAGAACTGTGACGGCCGTGTCAATTAAGATTGTGTTATCCGTTTGCCGGGCGACTCTCCCCATTTGCCGGAACACAGATTATGGTGGGCAGATGCCACGGACAGACGAGAACGGTAGACAGCTCAAGGCGCTGCTCGACTACCTCCTCGACGGAGAGATCGACGCGAAAGACCTCTTCGACGCCTTGGGCATCTCCAGCAGCACGTATTACCGGCGCATCAAAGAGGCCGACTACCCCAGCGCCGAAGAGCTGCGCCTGGTCGCCGATCGCTTCCAGCTCAACTACCCCGATCTGCAGATCCAGTTCGGGTTGATGAGCAGGCAAGAGGTGTGGCAGTACATCGAGTCGACGACCGCTGTGGACGGTCCTGGCCGCGGTATCGACACCGCGGTCCGCGCGAGCAACACCACCGAGACACGGCGTCGTCCCAAGCTCTCCGAGCTGACACCGCGGTTCGACGCTCCCCCCCTGTAGGCGTCTGACCGCATACACTGTTTGCTGATCAGGCTCAGCTCGAAGGCGACACCCCATGGCTCTGGCAACTCTCATCGCGATCACGTTGATGTGCATCGCGTGGAGTCTGTGGATTCGTCGGGTCACCTGGTCCTGCCGGTGGGAAGTCGCGGCCACCCTGAACATCGCCCTGCAGGGTCTGGCGGTGTTGCTGATGTCGCCGCTGGCGTCAGAGACGCTCGGGCACTGGCTCTACTCGCTGACCGGTAAATGGAACCTCGAGGACTACCTCGGCCACGACGCCTACATCGTCGCCGCGTCGGCGGTGGTGTACAACACGCTGGGGCGGCTGGAGCAGGACAACGCCATGCACCAACGCTTCCGTCAGTTCGTCGAACGCCCCGCCACGCTGTGCATCCCGGTGTTGCTGGCGCTGTTCTGGATGGGCAACGGTGCTGCGATCTACCGGCCCGATTTCTTCGAGGTGCCGACGGACTTCTGGCTCAACATGTACTGGCTGCTGCTGTGCGGCATGCTGATCTATCTGCTGGGATACGGGGCACGCGCGCTGCTCATCCTGCGCACCGACCCGCGGTCGCGCCATATCGCCAACGTCTATCTGTTCGCGTCGGCGATGGGCATCATGGCGTGCGTGGTCCGCATCATCACCGCGTTGGTGCCGACGCTTCAGACCGTGCAGGGCAGCACGCTGGTGTGGTTCTTCGCCTGCGCGTGCGGCGCCGCGTTCGCGCTGACGTCGGCGCACTCCTGGCGGATCAAGACGAAGTGGTTCACGCGGGCCAACAGCTGAGGACCGCCGCGAACGGCGAATCAGACACCAGCCGCGAGCGGCGAATCCAACAAGAGCCGCGAGCGGCGAATCAGACACCCGCCGCGAGCGGCAATCAGACAGCCGTCGCGGTGGCCGAGGCATAGGGTGCCCCGAATTCGCGCACGGCGCGGTACCCGTTCCGGCTGGCCGCGGCGGCTCCGCGCCGGATCAGTGCCGCGGTGGCCACGAAGCCGGCCTGGTCGGAGGCGACCAGCGGGGTCAGCAACCGGTTGTGGACGTAGCCGAATCCCAGTCCGGTCTCCGGGTCGGCCCACCCCAGTGAACCTCCGAGTCCGACGTGGCCGAACCCGGGCAAAACGCCGGGGAAGGGCAGCCCGTGGTAGCCGAGGTGGAACGACATCGGCATCACCATGCTGTGGTCGGGACGCAGGCTGGGCCGCCCCACGAGCGCGGCGGTGGTCTCCGGGGACAGGAACTGGGTGCCGTCGATCTGGCCGCCGTTGGCGATGGCGCCGTACATGCGGGCCAGCGCACGCGCGGTGGCCACTCCGTTGGCGGACGGGATCTCACTGTCCAGCAACGGCGTTTCGCCCTGAACCATGGCCTTGACACCCGGGAAGTAGATCGCGCCGAACGCGGCGGAGAACGGCAGCGCGGCGAGGTGCGGCGCCACCAAGTTGAACAGCGGGTTCTGCAGCGCGCTCTGCGGGCCGATGATCTGCGCGGCGTGGGTGGCTGCCCCCACCGGGGGCCTGCCCAGGTGCAGACCGTCGGTGCCCAGAGGCTCGGCCACTTCGGTGCGCATGAGTTCCCGCATACCGGTTCCGGTGACGGCCCGGGCCAGTCCGGAGAGCAGCCAGCCGAAGGTGAGCGCGTGGTAGGCGGGTTTGCCGTGCAACCAACTCATCGGGGCCGCGGCGAGGCGCTCCTCCATGCGCAGATGGTCGAGCAGGTCGGCCTTTCGCACGCCGTTCAACTGGGACAGCCCGGATCGGTGCCGCAGAACATCGCGGACGGTGATCGTGGACTTGCCGTTGGCGCCGAACGCCCGCCAGTACTCGGCCACCGGGGCGTCGTAGTCGATCAGCCCCCGATCGACCAGACGGTGGATGACTGTCGCCGCGACCCCCTTGGTGGCCGAGAAGACCATCGTTCCGGTATCTGCCGTCCAGTGCTGAGAACCGCGGCGGTCACGGAACCCGGTCCACACGTCGACGACCGGTTGGCCGTCGAGGTAGACCGACAAGGCTCCACCACCGAGCCGCCGCCAGGGGAACATCTGCGCGAACGTGCGCACTGCCAGCATGAAGTTCTCGTCGGCGGCGCCCTGCACCCCTCGGGGCAGCGGCGCGCCGTCGATGCTCTGTGAGGGCGCCACGTTGCGCTCCCGGAAGTTGACGGACGTCACAATGATTTGAATTTACCCCGCCGGGCGGCAAAGTAGACAGGTGTTACCCATTTGTTAACCGTCGGCTTTGGCCGGCCAGTCCACCGCGTCGAGGATCTGCTGCGCAGCAAGCGCCGGGGTCAGCTCCCCGTCGCGCACCTTCTGCTCCACGTCGTCGCGGATGGCACGCACCCCGGCACTCGACAACACCCGGTCGAGCACGGTGTCGCGGACCATCGACCACGTCCACTGCACCTGCTGGGTGCGGCGGCGCGCCTCGAACTCCCCTGCCTCGCTGAGCACTTCGCGGTGTTTGAGAACTGTGTCCCACAGTTCGGTCAGCCCGATTCCCTGCAGCGCGCTCATCGTCAACACCGGTGGCCGCCAGAGCGTTTCACGCGGATAGAGCAGCCGGATCGCACCGGCGAGCTCGCGAGCAGCCGACTTCGCCTCCACCGCATGCTCACCGTCGGCCTTGTTGACCACGACGACGTCGGCGAGTTCGAGCACACCCTTCTTGATGCCCTGTAGTTGGTCGCCGGTGCGCGCCAGCGTCAGGAAGACGAAGGTGTCGACCATGTTGGCAACCGTCACCTCGGACTGCCCGACACCGACTGTCTCGACCAGGATGACGTCGTATCCGGCGGCCTCCAGCAACACGATGGTCTCGCGTGTCGCCTTGGCCACCCCGCCGAGCGTTCCCGAGGTCGGCGACGGCCGGATGTAAGCGTCGGGGTGCACGGCGAGCTTGGCCATGCGGGTCTTGTCACCGAGGATGGAACCACCGGTGCGGGTGGACGACGGGTCGACGGCCAGGACGGCGACCCGGTGGCCCTGTTCGATCAGGTAGATGCCGAGCGCTTCGATCGACGTCGACTTACCGACTCCCGGCACGCCGGTGATGCCGACGTGTAACGCTCGGCCGGCGTCGGGCATGAGCTCGAGCAGCAGTTCCTGGGCGGTCTGGCGGTGATCGGCGCGGGTTGATTCGACCAGCGTGATGGCCCGGGCCAGCGCGGACCGGTCACCGTCGCGGATCGCCGCGGCGAGCTCGCCGACCGATTGGCTCATCGCGCTACTGGAGGGTGTAGCCGAGTCGGTGCGCGAGCTTGTCGAGCAGGCCGATCGCGGCATCGGCGATGACGGTGCCGGGCGGGAAGATGGCGGTGGCCCCCGCCGCGTAGAGCTCCTCGAAATCGCCCGGCGGGATGACGCCGCCGACGACGATCATGATGTCGGGGCGGCCGACCTCGGCGAGGGCGTCCCGCAACGCCGGTACCAACGTCAGGTGGCCGGCGGCCAGCGACGAGACACCGACGACATGCACGTCGTTGTCTGCGGCCTGCCGCGCGACCTCGTCGGGTGTGGAGAACAGCGAGCCGACGTCGACGTCGAAACCGATGTCGGCGAACGCCGTGGCGATGACCTTCTGTCCGCGGTCGTGCCCGTCCTGCCCCATCTTGGCGACCAGGATGCGGGGCCGTCGGCCGTCGGCCTCGGCGAACTTCTCCACCATCTCGGTGGCGCTGCTGACGTTGCTGGCCATCCCCACCTCGTCTCGGTACACGCCGGCGATGGTCCGGATCTCGGCCTGGTGCCGGCCGTACACCTTCTCCAGGGCGTCGGAGATCTCGCCGACCGTGGCCTGGGCTCGGGCCGCGTTGATCGCCAGCGCCAGCAGGTTGTTGCCCAGACCGTCTTCACCGGCTGTACCGGTTGCCGCCGCGGCCCGGGTCAACTCGGCCAGCGCGGCCTCGGTCGCGTCGTTGTCGCGTTCGGCACGCAGCCGCTCGAGCTTGGCGATCTGCTCGGCACGCACCCGACTGTTCTCGACCTTGAGAACCTCGATCTCGTGGTCCTCGTCGACCTGGTAGCGATTGACCCCGATGACGGTCTGCTGCCCGGAGTCGATGCGGGCCTGGGTGCGGGCGGCGGCCTCTTCGATGCGCATCTTGGGAATGCCCTCGTTGATGGCCTGTGCCATGCCACCGTGCTCGGCGATCTCGGCGATGTGTGCGCGGGCCTTCTCGGCGAGCTGGTGGGTCAGCCACTCCACGTAGTACGAGCCGCCCCACGGGTCGATGGGCCGGGTGGTGCCGGACTCCTGCTGCAGCAGCAGCTGGGTGTTGCGTGCGATGCGCGCCGAGAAGTCGGTCGGCAGCGCCAACGCCTCGTCGAGGGCGTTGGTGTGCAGCGACTGAGTGTGCCCCTGGGTCGCGGCCATCGCCTCGATGCAGGTGCGCGCGACGTTGTTGAAGGCGTCCTGCGCGGTCAGTGACCAGCCTGAGGTCTGCGAATGGGTCCGCAGCGAACGCGATTTCGGGTTCTTTGGGTCGAATTGTCCGACCAGCTCGCTCCACAGCAACCGCCCGGCGCGAAGCTTGGCGACCTCCATGAAGAAGTTCATGCCGATCCCCCAGAAGAAGGACAGCCGCGGGGCGAATTTGTCGATGTCCAGTCCGGCGTCCAAACCCGCCTTGATGTATTCGACGCCGTCGGCCAACGTGTACCCCAGTTCGAGATCGGCCGTGGCCCCGGCTTCCTGGATGTGATAGCCCGAGATCGAGATGCTGTTGAACTTGGGCATTTTCACGCTGGTGTAGCCGAAGATGTCGGAGATGATCCGCATCGACGGCTTCGGCGGATAGATGTAGGTGTTGCGGACCATGAACTCTTTGAGGATGTCGTTCTGGATGGTCCCGGCCAATTTCTCCGGCGGTACGCCCTGTTCCTCGGCGGCCACCACGTACAGCGCGAGGATGGGCAGCACTGCACCGTTCATCGTCATCGACACACTCACCGCGGACAGGTCGATGCCGTCGAACAGCTGGCGCATGTCCAGGATCGAGTCGATGGCCACCCCGGCCATCCCGACGTCACCGGCGACGCGCGGGTGATCGGAGTCGTAGCCGCGGTGGGTGGCCAGGTCGAAGGCCACCGACAGACCCTTCTGTCCCGCCGCCAGATTGCGACGGTAGAACGCATTGGACTCCGCCGCGGTGGAGAAGCCCGCGTATTGGCGGATGGTCCACGGCTGGTTGACGTACATGGTCGGGTAGGGACCGCGCACGAACGGCGGCTCCCCGGGCAGGCTGGCCAGCGGGAAGCCGGCATCGACGACCTCGTCGCGGTCGGCAGCGATATAGACGGGCTTGACGTCGATGCCCTCGGGGGTGGCCCAGTCGAGCTGTTCGGCGGTGTAGCCGTGGGCCGCTGCCGCGGCCGAGACCTGTGCGCCCAGCTGCTCGTGGGTCGGCGAAGCCGCGGCATCTCCGGTGTGCAGCGGGACGTCGGCGAAGCTCTGGATCTTGGGTTGTGTCGCAGTCACCTCAGGCCCCCAATCGGGTCAGCAGATCCGACAGGGTGCTGACAGCGTCGATCTTCATGGTCAGGTATCCGTCGGGCTTCGAATCCGCCGCCGCGACAGCCTTCTCCGGCCCGGCCAGTAGGACGTGGCCCACCCCCGCCGCCCTCGCCGCGTCGACGACAGCGCCGACCTCGTCGGCGTAGCGGGTGTCGGTGCCGCAGATGACGGCGACCTCGGTGGACGCGGCATCGGCGACCGCGGCACCGACATCGGCGGCGGTGAGCGGGCCGGGGTTGACCGCTTCGATCCCGCCCGAGGCCAACAGATTCACGGCGAAGGTGGCCCGGATGTTGTGCTCGGCCAGCGGGCCCAGCGGCAACAGCAGAGCCGCCGGCCGCGCGCCGGTGTTCTGCAGGTGTGCATCCGAGCGATCGCGCAGGGCTTCGAAGTCGGCCGCGTAGCGCCGGACGTGCGGCAGCGGATCGCCCTGCGGCAGAGGGACTTCGGCGAGATCCGGGTATTCGTTGACCCCCGTCAGCGCCGTCCGGCGATGCGCGATGTCGCGGGCGCGGCGCTCGGCGACTTCGGCGATGGCTGCGGTGATGTGCTCGCGCGCCGCCTCGAAGCCACCCTGCGCCTCGATCTCCTGGAAGTGCGACCACGCCTGCTCGGCGAGCCGGCGGGTGAGGTCCTCGACGAACCACGAGCCGCCGGCAGGGTCGAGCACGCGGCCGATGTGGGATTCCTCGAGCAGCAACAACTGGGTGTTACGCGCGATGCGACGCGCGAAACTGCGTGCGGTGCCGGGAAAGCCGCCGTCGATCGCCACGTCGAAGGGATGCACCTGCACGGTGTCGGCGCCGCCGACGGCTGCGGCGAAGGCCGCGACCGTGGTGCGCAGCATGTTCACCCACGGGTCCCGCTGCGACATCATCGGCAGCGAGGTGGTGGCGTGAACGGTCGCCGCACCGGCGTCACGCTCCCCCACCACCTCAGCCACGCGGGCCCAGATCTGGCGCGCGGCACGCAGTTTTGCGATCGAGGTGAACTGGTCGTCGTCGACGGCGAACCGGAACGCGACTTGTCCCAGCGCGACCGAAACCGACAGACCACCCTCGACCAGATGGCGCACACACGACACGCCTGCCGCGATCGCGGCGCCGAGCTCCCAGGCGGCGTTGGCGCCCAGGTTGTGGAACACCGGTCCGTCCACGGTGATTGTTCGCACGTGGCCGTCGTAGGCGCTGGCCTTCGTCGCTGCCGCGACGACGTCCTCGAGGTCGGTCGCGGCCCGGCCGGCCAGTGGCGCGACGAGCGGATCGGCGCCCAGGTCGATCGAAAGCCTGGACCGCTGTTCGTCATCGAGTCCGGTCACCAGGGCCAGCACGGCGTCAGCGGCGGAACGGAACGCGTCGCGTACCGGCTCGACCACGATGGGGACGAGGTCGAGGTACACGCCGTCGAGGAGACGCTCGAGATCGGCGGGCGCCACCGCGTCGCCGGCGTCACCGACGCGCAACACCAGTGCACTGATGCCCTCGGTCAGCCCCAGCAGGATCGACCCGTTGGCCTCGGCGACGCCCGCGCTGGCCGCCGGGTAGACGTCGGCGACCTTCCACCCGGCCTTCACGTCACGCAGTGCATCGCCGCCCCGCACGTAGGGCCAGTGCCCGGGGAGGGCTGGTTCAGCCAGCTCGTCGGCGCCGGTGTACAGGGGCCGGACCGGGAAACCGTCGTAGGTGTCCGAATCGAGCAGACGCTCCGGCTCGGCGCCCAGATCGGCGGGGTCCCGCTTCGTGGACTTCGCCAGAACGCCCGCAACCGCGGAGCGCCATCGGTCCAGATCGGAGTCTGCTACCCCGGCAGAGCCGGCGCTGGGTGTCTGCACAGCCATCAGGCTAAATGATGGGCGTCACATCAGCGCACGCCGGTGTGCAGAGTCCACACGGCGACATTTCAGCCGGTGAGCACGCACACCCGTACTCTTGGAAGGCGTGAAATCCGTCGTCAGAACGCTGCGCACCGCCCGCGCCGCGTTTTTCGGCACCCTGGCGACCATCCCCCGCGGCAGGCTCGTGGCGGTGTTGTGCGCAATTGTGATTCTCGTCGCAGTTGCGCTGCTGGTGCCGATCCCCTCTGCCATCCAGCTGCGCGACTGGGCGACCTCGGTCGGTGCGTGGTTTCCGTTGGCGTTCTTCGCCGCACACGTGGTGGTGACGGTGTTCCCGTTCCCGCGCACCGCCTTCACGCTGGCCGCGGGGCTGCTGTTCGGTCCGGTGCTGGGGATCCCGATCGCCGTGGCCGCGAGCACGCTGTCGGCGCTGATCGCGCTGTTCGTGGTGCGCTCCGCCGGCTGGCAGGTCAGCAGCCTGGTCCGGCACCCCAGAATCGACGCCGTCGACGCGCGGTTGCGGGAACGTGGGTGGCCGGTGGTGCTGGCGACCAGGCTGATCCCGGCTGTGCCGTTCTCCGTGCTGAACTACGCCGCGGGTGCGTCGTCGGTGCGGGTCCTGCCCTACACCTTGGCAACCCTGTTTGGGGTGCTCCCCGGCACCGCGGCGGTCGTGATCCTCGGCGACGCCCTCACCGGTCGGGTGAGCCCGCTGCTGCTGGCGGTCTCGCTGTGCACCGCGGGCGTCGGCGTGGCCGGCCTGGCCTACGAGATACGCCGGCACCGCCGCGCCGAGAACACCGTCAGCGTGCCCTGAGGTCGGGGCCCTCGACGGTCATCGTGCCGAAGAGCGCCAGAAACGCCGACGCCGCGATCAGGTTGGGACTGAAGTCGCGAACTCGCAGGTGGGATCCGACCGCCAGCACGAAGTACACCGTCAACATGAACGTCGTCAGGCGGGCCAGGGCGGGGAAACGCACCACCGACAGCAGGCCCACCGCGCTCGCGGCCTTGACGACCGGGATGAGCGGGCGCAGTTCCTCCGGGAGGCCGACATCGTCGAACGCCTTCTTCACCGGCGCCACGGGTCCGACGCATGCCGCTGCGTCGGCGGCCTGGACCGCGGCCAGCGCCAGGTAGGCACGTCGGGAGGTCAGCGCGCTCACTGGCTCTCCCCCGACGGAGTCGAGCCCAGTTGCGGGTTCCGTGGCGCCGACGACAGCAGCCCCGGACCTTCCACCGGTGAACGGGCCTCCGCCTCGGCCTTGGCCACCGCCTGCGCGATCGCCGGATCGGTCTCGGTGGAGAACCAGTCGGCGACGGCCTCGCTGTCGTCCTCCGGACGGGCCAGATCGTCCTCGACCGGTGGCGGTGTCCAGCGGAACACCCCGTCCTCGCCCGGCGCGCCGAGCATCTTGGTGAAGCCCTGCAGCGCGGTACCGAAGTCGCTGGGCACCACCCACACCTTGTTGGCGTCGCCTTCGGCCATCTTCGGCAGCGTCTGCAGGTACTGGTAGGCCAGCAGCTCCGGGGTGGGTCGGCCCGCCTTGATCGCGGCGAACGTCTTCTCGATCGCCTTGGCCTGGCCTTGCGCCTGCAGGTAGGCCGCGGCGCGTTCACCTTGGGCCCGCAGCATGCGGGACTGGCGGTCGGCCTCGGCGGCCAGGATCGCGGCCTGCTTGGCGCCCTCGGCGGACAGGATGGCGGCCTGCTTCTCACCTTCAGCCTGCTTGATCGCCGATTCGCGATGGCCTTCGGCGGTCAGGATCATCGCGCGCTTCTCCCGGTCGGCGCGCATCTGCTTTTCCATCGAATCCTGGATGGAGGGCGGCGGATCGATGCTGCGCAGCTCGACCCGGGCCACCCGCAGCCCCCACCGGTTGGTGGCCTCGTCGAGCACCCCGCGCAACGCGGTGTTGATCTGGTCGCGGGACGTCAGCGTCTGCTCCAGCGTCATGCCGCCGACCAGGTTGCGCAGCGTGGTGGTGGTCAGCTGTTCCACACCGACGATGTAGTTGCTGATCTGGTACACCGCGGCCTGCGGGTTGGTGACCTGGAAGTAGACGACGGTGTCGATCTGCACCGTGAGGTTGTCTTCGGTGATGACCGGCTGCGGCGGGAAGGACACCACCCGCTCGCGTAGGTCGACCCGGGCCCGGATCTTGTCGACGAACGGCAACAGCAACGTCAGCTGACCGGACACGGTCTTGCTGTAGCGGCCGAGTCGCTCGATCACGGCCGCCTCGGCCTGCGGGATCAGGGCCACCGACTTGGCGACCACGATCACGGCGAACACGACCAGCACAGCCAACAGGACCAACCCTGCGATGGTGCCGTCCATGATGGGGCTCCTTCCCTCGCCGAACTTCTCAGGCGATCTTCGACACCACCGCGGTGGCGCCGTCGATCTTCACGACCAGGACCTGGTCGCCGGGTTCGTACACATCGTTTTCGTTGAGCGGGCGCGCGGTCCAGACCTCACCCTCGAGTTTCACCTGGCCTTCATGGCGCGCGACGCGGCCGAGTACCAGCGCGTTCTTGCCTTCCAGGGCGCGGGCCGGCTCCGGCAGACCCTGACCGGACTGCATCCGTCGTCTCAGCGCCGGCCGGACGCCGACCAACAGCAGCACCGACACCAGCAGGAACACCAGTCCGTCGGCCCAGATCGGCCAGTCCAGCACCCACGCCGACCCGGCGGCCGCCAATGCACCGCCGCTGAGCATGAGCAGGAACAGATCGCCGGTCAGCGCCTCGGCGCCGGCCAACGCCAGGGCCGCGATCAGCCAGATCAGCGCAACAGGCATGCCGCCAGCCTATCGCGCGACCGACCGGGCCAGCATCGAACAACTACACTGCAGCCATCATGTGGTGTCCCAGTGTTTCGCTTTCGGTGTGGGCCAATTCGTGGCTGGCCGGCGCCGCCGCGCCTGACGACGTCCTGGACGCGTTATCTCTGTGGACACCAAGGCATTCGGTCACGGCCTACGACTCCGCGGCGGCGGAGCGCACCGGCTTGTCGTGGCCCGACCTCGACGATCCGGGTGCGGTGTCGCTGCTGCAGACCATGCGCACCGCGGCCCGGGCCGCCGGCACGCAGCCGGCGATCACGCTGGCGCTGCCCGTGCCCGGCGACGTCCGGGGCCTGCCGCCCGGTACCCAGTTCGGGCGGGACGCCATCGCCGCCGGTGAGGCGGTTCTCGTCGGTCCCCCCGAAGCGCTCGTCGGCCTCGTCCCCGACTTCGAGTACCCCGACGGCTTCCCCGAGACCGACCTGGGCACCGACATGTTCGATCCCGACATCTTCGACCCCGAACCCAGTGGCCTGTCGTGGACGGTGTACTCGCTGCCCGGCCCCGTCATCGTCGAGTACTTCGACCTCGGCGAGGCCGAATACGCCCTGCGCGACGCGGTGCGCTCGGCGGCCGACGCGCTGGGCGCGTTGCGGGCAGGCGCGTCCGGCGGTGACATCGGCGACCCCCGCCGGCTCGTCGAACAGGTCCTCGATTCCACTCTCGCCCACCGCGTGCCCGACCATGCGCCGGCGCGCGCGGTGCGCGTGTTGGAGAACGCCGCGCACGTCGACGCGATCATCACCGTCAGCTCCGGGTTGATCCCGAGCGGTCTGCAGAGTTCCTCGGAGGTCCAGGTCGCCAGCGACGCATTGCGTCCGCTGACCGCGGTGGTCCGCTCGGCGCGGCTGGCTGCCGTCGAGGCGATCCTGCATTCCGCCTGGCGTGGTTGACGATTCGGCGCCCGTCAGACCTCACAGTCCGGGGTGCACACCGCACCGTTGACGCTGCAGCCGTAGCCGGGTACCGGCTGCGGCCCGGTGACCCGGGCCGCCGGGGCGTCCATCCGCACCTCGTCGAGCAGGTCGACCGCCAGCTGGGCGAAGCGGGTCTGGGCGTTCGGCGTGGAGGCCCGCGCGAAGGCGATTCCCGCCTGCGCGGCCTGCTCGGCCAGTTCGTTGTCGAGGTCCCACACCACCTCGATGTGGTCGGCGACGAACCCGACCGGACACACGATCACCGCTCGGGTGCCCGCCCGCTGTAATGCCTCCAGATGGTCACCGACGTCCGGCTCGAGCCACGGCACCTGCGGCGGTCCGGAGCGGGACTGCCAGACGTGGTCATAGTCGAGGTAGCCCGCGGCCGCGGCAATCAGCCGGCAGCTGTAGCCGACCTGGCGTTCGTAGAGGTCGGGGCCGCACCGGTCGGCAGCACGCAGGGGGATCGAATGCGCGGTGAACACCAGGCGGGCTTCGTCACGCAGTTCGGCGGGCAGTGTGGCGGCCGCGTCGCGGATCGCGTCGGCGAACATCTCGACCAACAGCGGATGGTCGAAGTACTGGCGCAGCTTGACCAGCTCCGGTGCACCCGCCCCGGCGGCTGCGCGTCCGCGTGCGATGTCCTCCTGGTACTGCGTGCAGCCCGAGTAGCCGCCCCACGCCGAGGTGGTGAACACCGCTGCGCGTTCGATTCCGTTGTCGCGCATCTGCGTGACGGTGTCTTCGACGTAGGGCTCCCAATTGCGGTTGCCGAAGTAGACCGGTGTCTGGCGGCCGCGGCGTGCCAGCTCGGCCTCGATCTCGGCGATGAGCGCACGGTTGATCCCGTTGATCGGCGAGACCCCGCCGAAATGCATGTAGTGCTCGGCCACCGACTCCAGCCGCTCCCGCGGGATGCCGCGGCCACGAGTGACGTTCTCCAGGAACGGCATGACCTGCTCGGGCCCCTCGGGACCGCCGAACGAAAGCAGCAGCAGAGCGTCGAACTCCATGGTCACAACAACTGGGTGCTGGCTCCGCCGTCGGCGTAGATCACGGTGCCCGTGGTCGCCGGCAGCCAGTCCGACATCAGCGCACACACCGTCTTGGCCACCGGTGTGGGGTCTTTCATGTTCCAGCCCAGCGGCGCACGCTGGTCCCAGCCCTCCTCGAGCAGCTGCATCTGCGCCCCGGCCTCCTCGCCGAGCGCGCCACCGACGATGGCGCTCATCGCCAGGGTCCGGATCGGGCCGGCGGCAACGAGATTGGAGCGGACGCCGACCTTGCCGGCCTCGCGGGCGACGAAGCGGTTCACCGATTCCAGCGCGCTCTTGGCCACTGTCATCCAGTTGTAGGCCGGCATCGCGCGGGTCGGGTCGAAGTCCATACCGACGATGCCGCCGCCGGGATTCATGATCGGCAGCACCGCTTTGGCCAGCGAGGCGTAGGAGTAGGCCGAGATGTGGATGCCTTTGGCGACATCCTCGTACGGCGCGTCGAAGAACGGGTTGATGCCCATGCCGGTCTGCGGCATGAAACCGATCGAATGCACGACGCCGTCGAGCTTGTTGCCCTCACCGATCTCCGCCGCGATCCGGTCGGCCAGCGTGTCGAGATGTTCGGTGTTTTGCACGTCGAGCTCCAGCAGCGGCGCCGGATTCGGCAGCCGGTCGCAGATCCGCCGGATCAGCTTCATCCGGTCGAACCCGGTCAGCACCAGTTCGGCGCCGGCCTCCTGGGCCACCTTGGCGATGTAGAACGCGATCGACGAATCGGTGATGATGCCGGTGACGAGGATCCGCTTGCCCTCGAGAATGCCAGTCATGTGAACGTCCTTATCTGTGTCAGGGCCGCTGAGGCCTCGCTAGTGGCCCATACCCATGCCGCCGTCGACCGGGATCACCGCGCCGGCAATGTAGTTGGCGTCTTCTGAGGCCAGGAAGCTGACGACGCCCGCCACCTCGGCGGCGGTCCCGACCCGCTTGGCCGGGATGAAATCCAGTGCTCCCTGCTGGATTCGCTCGTCGAGCGCACGGGTCATCTCGGTGTCGATGTAGCCGGGGGCCACCACGTTGGCGGTGACGTTGGCCTTGGACAGCTCCCGGGAGATCGATCGCGCCATCCCGATCAGCCCCGCCTTGGAGGCCGCGTAGTTGGCCTGGTTGCCGATGCCCCACATGCCCGAGACCGACCCCACGTAGATGATGCGGCCGAAGCGCTTGCGCTGCATGGTGCGCGACGCGCGCTGGGTCACCCGAAACGCCCCGGTCAGGTTGGCGTCGATGACCTTCTGGAACCGTTCCTCGGTCATCCGCATCAGGAAGGCATCCGCAGAGATACCCGCGTTGGACACCAGGACCTCGACCGGGCCCTGGTGCTCCTCGACCTTGGTGAACGCCCGGTCGACGGCCTCGCTGTCGGTGACGTCACACTGCACGCCGAACAACCCGTCCGGGGCACCGGAGCCGCGGTGGGTGACCGCGACCTTGTGGCCGTCGGCGGCCAGTCGCTGCGCGATGGCCAGCCCGATCCCCCGGTTGCCGCCGGTGACCAGCACAGACCGCGCGACAAAGGCCGGCCGGCCGGTGTCGGTGGATGCGGCGACGGCGTTCGCTGTCTCCGCCTGAGCGGCTCCGGAGGTGTCGGTCATGCCGCCAACTTAGTGCGTGGACTGCACGGATCCGAAATCAAGGTCGGCGAACTCGGCTGCTAGTTGGGCAACCGACGGTTGATCAGCAGCGCGCCCAGTGCGGCACCGGCCAGTACGAGTGCACCCAGCCGCAGCCAGCCCACGCTCGCATCACCTTTGATGGTTTCGTAGCCGATCTGCTCCTGCAGGTTGCTGAACACCTGTTTGAGCTGCTCGAGACTGGATGCGGTGAACGCCTCGCCACCGGAGAGCTCGGCGATCTTGGCGAGCATCTCGTCGTCGACGGGCACCGGCTGGCGCTGCTCGTTGATCTCGACGTAGCCGTACGGCGTGCCGAACGACACCGTCGAGATCGGCACGCCCTGATCCTTGGCGGTGCGCGCCGCGGTGTAGGCCCCTTTGGGGTTGTCCGGATTCGACGGGACGGTCTCCTTGCCGTCGGACATCAGCACGATGCGCGCCGGCGGCGGTTCATCTCCGCCACCGATGACGGCTCCCACCGTCGCGATGGCCTGCAGCGCGGTGAACACTCCCTCGCCGGTCGCCGTGCGGTCGGCCAGCTGCAACTTGTCGATGGCGTTCTTGGTGGCCTCGCGGTTGGTGGTCGGCGAGACGAGCACCGTGGCGGTGCCGGCGTAGGAGATCAAGCCGAGGTTGATGCCGGGGGTCAACTGGTCGGCGAACTGCTTGGCGGCTTCCTGCGCGGCCACCAGCCGGTTGGGCGACACATCGGTGGCGCGCATCGACTGCGACACGTCGATGACCAGCATCACCACCGCACGGTTACGGGGAATGCGCACATCGTGGGTCGGGCCGGCCATCGCGATGGTGAACAACACCATCGAGGACACCAGCAGCACCGCGGGCAGGTGACGCCAACGGCTGGGACGCTGCGGGGCAACACTTTCCAGCAGCTCCATGTTGGCGAACCGCAGCATGCGCTTCTGGCGCGCCATCTGAACGATCACGTAGAGCGCGACCAGCCCGATGACGACCAGGAGGAACAGGAAGAACCAGGGATGCTCGAAGCCTGTCAGCGACATCGGGCCGAAGAACGGTAAAGTCATGTGCTCGTTGTCATTTCGTTGGTCATCGCGCCGAGGCCAGAGCACCGCGGCGCCGGCTCGCGACGAAGCGCACCACGTCGGCGATCCAGTCTCGATCGGTGCGCAGCGTCAGCAGCGGGGCGTCACAACGCCTCAGCGTGCGCGCCACCTCGGCGCGGTGCGCGGCGGCGGCCCGCTCGAAGTCGCTGCGGAGCTGTTCGTCGATGGTGAACTCGCGGGTGCGCCCGGTCTCGGTGTCCTGCAGGATCACTTCTCCGACCGGCGGCAGCTCCATGTCACGGGGATCGAGGATCTCGATCCCCAGCACCTCGTGGCGACCCGAGATGGCGCGCAGCGGACGCATCCAGTCGATCGGGCCCAGGAAATCGCTGATGATCACCGCCATTCCGCGTCGACGTTCGGGCCGGCGCAGCGCATCGATCGCCGCGGCGAGGTCACCGCGGGTACCCATCGGGGCCCGGGGGGTGGTCGCGATGGCGCGCAGCAGTTCCTGCTCGTGCATCCGGCCGGACAGGGCGGGCACCCGGCGCATGGTGTCACCGTTGGAG
This sequence comes from Mycolicibacterium poriferae, assembly GCF_010728325.1. The sequence continues at coordinate 3,193,763 of NZ_AP022570.1, read as the reverse complement.
ATGATCGCACCGAGCCGGTTGCCGCCGCCGCTGTTGAGAAAGGCGATCGCGGCCGCCGCGGCGACCGCCAGATCACGCTTCTCACAGCCGGTGGTACCGAAGTCCAGACTCGCTGACACATCGACGACCAGCCACGTCTCCAGCTCACGGTCGGCGATCATCTGCCGCACGTGCGGCTGGGTCGTCCTCGCGGTCACCGACCAGTCCATGCGGCGCACATCGTCGCCGGGCTGATAGCTGCGGGACTCCCCCGGTTCCGTTCCCGGTCCGGGCAGCAGACCGAGATGGTCCCCGTGCAGCACGCCGTCCAATTTCCGGCGCACCGTCAATTCGAGCTTGCGCAGGGCCGCGGTCAGTGCCGGGTCCCGGATCTCCCCGCGCTGCAGAGAGGGCAGGTCGATGGAACGGGTGGAGTTGGTGGAGCCGGAGGGACCTGAAGGAGCCGTCACCGCGTGAGCCGCCTACGCATCCTCAGCGCCCGCCCGCCGCCGCGGCGGCGGGAACCCCGGGCGAAGCGGACGGACCTTGCTGCGGAATGGCGTTCACCTGAGGAAGTGCCACGGTCTGCATGATCCGGTTGATCACCGTCTCCGAGGACACCTCGTCGGCGAGCGCGTCGTAGGTGAGCACCAGGCGGTGTCGCAGCACGTCGGGGATGATCTCGACGACGTCCTGCGGGATGACGTAGTCGCGGCCGCGCACCAGGGCCAGCGCACGGGCCGCCGCGATGATGCCCAGCGACGCACGCGGCGAGGCGCCGTAGGCGATCCACGCCTTGGCGTCGGGCATCCCGAACTTCTCCGGCTCGCGGGTGGCGGTGACGATGCGCACCACGTAGTCGACCAGCGCGTGGTGGACGAAATTGTTGGCCGCGGTGTCCTGCAGCCGCAGCAGGTCACCGGTGTTGAGGATCTGCTTGGGCTCCGGCGGCTTCACGCCCATCCGGTAGATGATCTCGCGCTCTTCCTCCGGCGAGGGGTAGCCGACGTTGAGCTTGAACAGGAATCGGTCGCGCTGCGCCTCGGGCAGCTGATAGACGCCCTCCTGCTCGATGGGGTTCTGCGTGGCCATGACCAGGAACGGACTGGGTAGCGGGAACGTCTGTCCGCCGATGGAGATCTTGCGTTCGGCCATGATCTCGAGCAGCGCGGACTGCACCTTCGCCGGCGCGCGGTTGATCTCGTCGGCCAGCAGGAAGTTCACCACGCAGGGGCCGAGCTCGATGTCGAACTCCTCCTTGCCCTGACGGTAGATCCGGGTGCCGACGATGTCGGTGGGCACCAGGTCGGGAGTGAACTGGATGCGGGCGAACGTGCCGCCGACGACCTTGGCGAAGGTTTCGACCGCCAACGTCTTGGCGACGCCGGGGACACCTTCGAGCAGAACGTGCCCCTTGGCCAGCAGACCGACGAGCATCCGCTCGACCAACTGGTCCTGACCGACGATGATCCGCTTGACCTCGAAGATGGCGCGCTCGAGCGTGTGCACCTCGTGTTGCATGCCGCCGTTGGTGCCCGACGCACCTGACTGTCCGGCGCTCGGTGCGGCATGCGCACCCGGGGAGTAGCCGGGTGCCGGGGCCTGCCCGGGAAATCCTCCAGAGCCCTGCGGCGGCCCACTCGGTGCGGTCATCAAACTTCCTTCCACAAGCGCAGTACCTACAGGTCTGTGCGGCACGGGCCCGTTGTGGCACCGTGCTCGCCGTCAACTATTCCAGGCGGTTCGGAATCCGTCGACGCCGCCCATGGCGAGCCGGGCCGTACCCCAGCCATTCACCAATGGTGCTCAGCTTTAACTCAGGCCACACTCAGGTTGACGGACGTGTAGGTCGCCTCAGCGTGACGGACGCGTAGCGTCTCAGGGCGACGGGCGCGTAGCGTCTCAGGTTTCGATGACGCGCACCGCGTAGGGCTGCAGGCCTGCCGTGCGCACCGGGCTCACGGTCACCCGGCCCGCACTGCTGGCCGACTCGAGCATCTTCCCGCCGCCGAGGTACATCGCGACGTGCTGGCTGCCGCCGGGTCCCCAGAACAGCAGGTCTCCACGCTTGGCTTGCGAGACGGGCACCTTGCGGCCGGTGTTGTACTGATCGCCGGAGTACTTCGGGATCAACACGCCCACCCCGGCGTAGGAGAACTGGGTGAATCCGGAACAGTCGAATCCGACGGTGTTGGCGCCGGAGTCGACCCCGGTGCTGGGACCGCTGGGCTTGCCGCCTCCCCAGGAATAGGGCACACCCATCTGGCTGCCGCCGCGCCGGATGGCGTATTCGATGGCGGCCGGACCGCGCACGGTTCCCGGCGCCACACTCGCGGGCGCATCGGCGGGCACCAGACCGATGGTCTGCAGGAATTTGCGCCCGAGGTTCATGGTGACCTCGGTGGCCTGCGCGGTGGCGGCCAGCGACGCGTTGGCGATGGCCAGCGGGTCACCCGGAGCGCCCGCACTGATGAGCTTCGGCAAGGTGGGGTCCCACTGTCCGGCCGCGGGCTGGGCGGAGGCGGGAGCGATCGGGCCGAACGCGACACCGGCGACGGCCACCAACGCGACGAGCAGGCGGCGCACGGGGATCACCACTCGATCATTCGGGTGACGAAGGGGGTCATGCCGCTGGTGCGCACCGGCGAGATCTTGACCACCGAACCGGTGTAGGGCGCCTCGAGCATCTTGCCGTCGCCGAGGTACATCGCCACGTGCTGGCTGGCGTTGGGGCCGTAGAAGATCATGTCGCCGCGGCGCATCTGCGAGGACGGCACCTTGCGGCCCGCGTTGTACTGCGAGCCCGAGTAGTGGTCCAGCTTGATGCCGACGCCGGCGAACATGTACAGCATCAGCCCCGAGCAGTCGAACCCGACGGTTCCTGCACCGTGATCGATGCCGCGGCTGGGTCCGGCCGCGTTGCCGCCGCCCCACGAGTACGGCACGCCCAGCTGCGACATGCCGCGCCGGATCACCAGCTCGGTGGCCTGGGGTCCGGCGACCGCGGGGATGGCACCGTTGGTGATGCCGGTTTCGGTCGGCAGCAGGCCGAGGCTCTGCAGGAACTTGCGGCCCAGGTTCTGGGTGATCTCGAGCGACGTCGTGATGATCTTGATCACCGCATTGATGATCTGGATCGGGTCGCCGCTGACGAACGCGCTCGGGATCTGCGGCAGCGTCATGTCCCAGGCGGTCTCGCGGTTCCCGGTGGCCGGGTCGACGTCCCAGTTCGGGTTTGCCGCGCCCGGCTTGGCCGGCGCTGGCGCGCCGGACGAGGAGGACCCGGGTGCGGCGGCGGGCCGGCCGGCCCCGGCCGGGCTGCTGGGCGCGGCCAGGGTCCGCGCCTCGGCCAGTTTCGCCTGGGCCTGCTGACGTTCGGCGGTGAGGCGGTCGAGCTCGGCCTGCTGGGACTTGAACGTCTCCTGGGCGCCGGTCAGCGCGTCGACGGCGTCCTGCTGGCTGGCCTCGGCCGCCGAAACGGCCGCGTCGGCCTGCTGTTTGGCCAGTCGCGCTGCGGACTCCTTGTTGACCTGTTCGACGCGGGCGCTCTGCAGCTCGGTCATCACCCGGCGGGAGCTGATCGCGAGCGTCTCGCCGGCCGCGGCGGTGTTGAGGATGTCGACCGGATCCGAGGCCGTCAGGTACGAACTCGACGGGCCGTTGACGTACATCGCGGCGGCGAAGGTGTCGAATCGCTTCTGGGCGTCGGTGATCGCGCCATTGGCCTGCTCGACGCGCTGTGCGCTGGCGTCGACTTCCTGCTGCGCAGCCGCGGCGGTGTCCCGCGCGGTCTTGACCTCCAGAATGGCCTTGTTGACACTCTCCTGCTGCGACTGGATAGCCGCTCCGAGATCCTGCAGCTTCTGGTTGACGGTGGCCACCTCGGTGACGAGCTCGGCCAAGGTGTCAGAGCTTGCGGGCTGCGCCAGTGCCAGGCTGGGCCCCAGGTTCGGCACGGTCACGACCATGCCGAACGCCAGGGACACCGCACACAGCCGCGAAGCGGGGGCGCCAGGGGTGCGTCTCATCCGACTCAAGTCTCCTAATGCTCCACGCGAACGTGTCGGAAGATTCTCGGGCGCTCGAGCACAGTGAGCACAAAGATCACAGAAGTAACACGAAGCACTACTGCAACATCAAGCACCGATTGCACCGTACGTCACATCTGACGCTAAAGAAACTTTAGTAACGAATTACAACAATGTAATTGCATTTCGCGTTATCAAACGGTGATGTTTGAATTTGCGCAGGGCGCGGAACCCGTTAATCGACGCTGGTGGACGCTGCCTTCGACCCGGTTGCCCGTTTGCCCCATTTCTGCAGCATGCGGGTGGTCACGACGGCCAAGACGGTGACGAAAATGACCACAATGGTGAATGGCGTCCACGCAAAGTGAGAATCGGTCAACTCGCCGACGAAATTGGTCGACGACTGCACCGGGTTGCCGGTCTCGGCCAAGTCCTCACCGGCCTCGAGCGTGACCCGATCGAAGTCGGTGCTGTAGGTCCCGGCGTACGAGGGGCTCATCGCCAGCACCGTCGAACCGGGGTTCGCCATCCCCACCTCGGAGGCGATGTCGCGAAGCGGCGTGTCGATCGGAGGGTTGACGTCGATCGCCACGATCTTGAGGTCGATGCCCTGTTCGCGAGCGTCGGCGACGACCTGGCGCAGCGCGGGAATGTCGGCCTGATACGCGGGCGCGACGCTGATACCGTCGTCGGCGACATCGCTCTGCACCCGGTCCATGTCGATCTCGGGCGGGATGTACCCCGGCAGAAACCCGACGAACTGAGCTTCGGTCACACGAGCACGGTAGCCGACCCGGCCTCCGAGGCGACGCCGACACGGTCGGCGGCGATTCGGGGTAACCCAGGGGCGGCCAGGACTGGCACCGCCAGCGGTCAGCGACAACACTAGAGGCACCCTGGGATTACTTACAGGACAAGCGTACTGTTAGGGTTACGGACGCCGCCGACACAGCCCGTCGCGGCGATGAATACAGCCGGGAGTTGATGTGAGCACCAAGAATTCATCCCTGAACTCGTTCGGAGCACGCGACACGCTCGAGGTGGGAGACAACAACTACGAGATCTACCGCCTCGACGCCGTTCCCGGGACCGAGAAACTTCCTTACAGCCTCAAGGTTCTCGCGGAGAACCTGCTGCGCACCGAAGACGGTGCCAACATCACCAAAGACCACATCGATGCGATCGCCAACTGGGATCCGTCGGCCGAGCCGAGCATCGAGATCCAGTTCACGCCGGCCCGCGTGGTCATGCAGGACTTCACCGGCGTGCCCTGCATCGTCGACCTGGCCACCATGCGCGAGGCGGTCGGCGACCTGGGCGGCGACATCGACAAGGTCAACCCGCTGGCCCCCGCCGAGCTCGTGATCGACCACTCGGTCATCGTCGACGTGTTCGGCAGCGCCGACGCGTTCGAGCGCAACGTCGACATCGAGTACGAGCGCAATGGCGAGCGTTATCAGTTCCTGCGCTGGGGCCAGGGCGCCTTCGACGACTTCAAGGTCGTCCCACCCGGAACCGGCATCGTGCATCAGGTCAACATCGAGTACCTGGCTCGCACCGTGATGGTGCGCGAGAGCGACGGGACCAAGGTCGCCTACCCGGACACCTGTGTCGGCACCGACAGCCACACCACGATGGTCAACGGCCTCGGCGTGCTGGGTTGGGGCGTCGGCGGCATCGAGGCCGAGGCGGCGATGCTCGGCCAGCCGGTCTCCATGCTCATCCCCCGCGTCGTCGGCTTCAAGCTGACCGGGGAGATCAAGCCCGGCGTGACCGCCACCGACGTCGTGCTGACCGTGACCGACATGCTCCGCAAGCACGGCGTGGTCGGCAAGTTCGTGGAGTTCTACGGTGAGGGCGTGGCCGAGGTGCCGCTGGCCAACCGCGCCACGCTGGGCAACATGAGCCCGGAGTTCGGTTCCACCGCAGCGATTTTCCCGATCGACGAGGTCACCATCGACTATCTGCGGCTGACGGGTCGCGACGAGGACCAGCTGGCGCTGGTGGAAGCCTACGCCAAGGCGCAGGGGATGTGGCACGACCCGAGCCGCGAGCCCGAGTTCTCCGAGTACCTCGAGCTCGATCTGGGCGACGTCGTGCCGTCCATCGCGGGCCCGAAGCGCCCGCAGGACCGTATCGAGCTCTCCGACGCCAAGAACGCGTTCCGCAAGGACATCCACAACTACGTCGAAGAGAACCACCCCGCCCCCGAGACGAAGCTCGACGAAGCCGTCGACGAGTCGTTCCCGGCCAGCGACTCGGTGTCGCTGTCGTTCGCCGACGACGACGCCGTCGACGTGGCGTCGGCGGCCAACGGCTCCGAAGGGCGTCCCACCAAGCCGGTCAAGGTGACCTCCGCCGAACGCGGCGAGTTCGTCCTCGACCACGGTGCGGTGGTCGTCGCAGCCATCACCTCCTGCACCAACACCTCCAACCCGTCGGTGATGCTGGGCGCGGCGCTGCTGGCCCGCAACGCCGTCGAGAAGGGTCTGTCGGCCAAGCCGTGGGTCAAGACCTCGATGGCGCCCGGCTCCCAGGTGGTCAGCGACTACTACGACAAAGCCGGCCTGTGGCCGTACCTGGAGAAGCTGGGCTTCTACCTGGTCGGCTACGGCTGCACCACGTGCATCGGCAACACCGGTCCGCTGCCGGAGGAGATTTCCAAGGCCGTCAACGACGAAGACCTGACCGTGACCGCGGTGCTGTCGGGCAACCGCAACTTCGAAGGCCGCATCTCCCCCGATGTGAAGATGAACTACCTCGCCTCCCCGCCGCTGGTGATCGCCTACGCACTGGCCGGAACCATGGACTTCGACTTCGAGGCTGATCCGCTGGGCCAGGACTCCGACGGCAACGACGTCTTCCTCAAGGACATCTGGCCCTCGCCGAAGGACATCTCCGACACCATCGCCTCGGCCATCAACCAGGAGATGTTCACCAAGAACTACGCCGATGTCTTCAAGGGCGATGAACGGTGGCGCAATCTGCCCACGCCCGAAGGCAAGACCTTCGAATGGGATTCGGACTCGACGTATGTCCGCAAGCCTCCGTACTTCGACGGCATGCCCGCCGAGCCGGAGCCCATCTCTGACATCAAGGGCGCCAGAGTGCTTGCTCTGCTTGGTGATTCGGTCACCACCGACCACATCTCGCCGGCGGGCAGCATCAAGAAGGGCACGCCGGCGGCGCAGTACCTGGAGGCCAACGGCGTCGAACAGAAGGACTTCAACTCCTACGGATCGCGGCGCGGCAACCACGAGGTGATGATCCGCGGGACCTTCGCCAACATCCGGTTGCGTAACCAGTTGCTCGACGACGTCTCCGGTGGTTACACCCGTGACTTCACCCAGGATGGCGGGCCGCAGGCCTTCATCTACGACGCCGCGCAGAACTACGAGAAGGCCGGCATCCCGCTGGTCGTGCTCGGCGGCAAGGAGTACGGATCGGGCTCGTCGCGCGACTGGGCGGCCAAGGGCACCACGCTGCTGGGCGTGCGCGCGGTGATCGCCGAGTCCTTCGAACGCATCCACCGCTCCAACCTGATCGGCATGGGCGTCATCCCGCTGCAGTTCCCCGAAGGCGAGTCGGCGGCGTCGCTCAAGCTCGACGGCACCGAGGTGTTCGACATCGCGGGCATCGAGGAACTGAACAACGGCAAGACGCCCAAGACGGTCAAGGTGACCGCGAAGAAAGAGGACGGGTCAAAGGTCGAGTTCGACGGGGTCGTGCGCATCGACACCCCCGGCGAAGCCGACTATTACCGCAACGGCGGCATCCTGCAGTTCGTGCTGCGCAACATGTTGAAGCCCTAGAGGGCACACCGGAAACATGCCCAGGGTCACCGAGGATCATCTGGCGGCCCGCCGCCGCCAGATCCTCGACGGCGCCCGGCGGTGTTTCGCGGAATACGGCTATGAAAGCGCGACCGTGCGGCGGCTCGAGGAAACCATCGGGCTGTCGCGCGGCGCGATCTTTCACCACTTCCGCGACAAGGACACACTGTTCTTCGAACTCGCCCGCGAGGACGCGGAGCGGATGGCCGACGTCGCTGCCCGTGAGGGGCTGATCCAGGTGATGCGCGACCTGCTCGCCGCGCCGGAGCAATTCGACTGGCTGGCCACCCGGCTGGAGATCGCGCGCAAACTGCGCAACGACCCGGCGTTCAGCCGCGGCTGGGCGGAGCGGTCAGCGGAGTTGTCCGCCGCCACCGCCGAGCGGCTCCGACGCCAGAAGCAGGCCGGGCGCCTGCGCGACGATGTGCCCGGCGACGTTCTGCGCACGTATCTCGAACTGGTGCTGGATGGGCTGGTGGCCCGGCTGGCCTCCGGCGACGATCCGGAAAAGCTCAGCGCGGTACTCGATCTGGTCGAGGACTCGGTGCGTCAGCCCTGAATGGTCCTACGTCCGGCGCCGGTGGTTGGGGCCGCCGCGACTGCGCATCGTGGTACCCGATTCACGGAGCAGACTGTGGACCGAGCCGTACGACCGACCGGTCGACGCCGCCAGGTTCCGGATGCTGGCTCCGCGCTCGTAGGCGCTGCGGAGCTCGGTGAGCAACTGGTCCCTGGACTGGGTGGTTTTCTTCATCAAACGCCTCCCGGGTCTGTGCTCCGACACACATACCCCGCAGTTGGAGGGTTGACACCTGGGGAGGGTCAGGCCAATTCGATCAGATCGCGGTATTGCTCCGACCAGAAATCCTCGGTGCCGTCGGGAAGCAGTACCACGCGCTGCGGATCGAGGGCTTCGGCGGCGCCCGGGTCGTGCGTGACCAGCACCACCGCCCCGACGTAGCTGCGCAACGCGTCGAGGACCTGTTCGCGAGACGCCGGATCCAGGTTGTTCGTCGGCTCGTCCAGCAACAGCACGTTGGCGGTGGACGCGACCAGACCGGCCAGCGCCAGGCGCGTTTTCTCGCCACCGGACAACGTGCCGGCCGGCTGCTCGAGCTGGGCGCCGGTGAACATGAAGGCGCCCAGCAAACCGCGCAGGTCCTGTTCGCCGGTGTCCGGCGCCGCGTGGCGGATGTTCTCCCACACCGAGGCGTGGTCGTCGAGAGTGTCGTGCTCCTGCGCGAAATAACCGATCTTGCAGCCATGGCCCGGTTCCATCACACCCGCATCGGGGGTCTCCACCCCGGCGAGAAGCCGCAGCAGCGTGGTTTTGCCTGCACCGTTGAGGCCCAGCACGACGACCCGCGAGCCGCGGTCGATCGCCAGATCGACGCCGGTGAACACCTCCAGTGAGCCGTAGTTCTTGGTCAGTCCCTTGACCACCAGCGGGGTACGTCCGCATGCGGCCGGGGTGGGGAATTTGATCCGCGCCACCTTGTCGGCCACCCGCTCCTCGTCCAGCGCGGCCATCATGCGGTCAGCGCGACGCAGCATGTTCTGTGCGGCAACGGCTTTGGTGGCCTTGGCGCCCATCTTGGCAGCCTGGGTCCGCAGTGCGGCGGCTTTGCGTTCGGCGTTGGCGCGCTCGCGACGCCGGCGCGCTTCGTCGGTGGCGCGGGCATCGAGATACTTCTGCCAGCCCATGTTGTACACATCGGCTTCACCTCGCACGGCGTCGAGGAACCACACCCGGTTGACCACGTCGGCGAGCAACTCGACGTTGTGGCTGATCACCACGAGTCCGCCGCTGTGGTTCTGCAGGAACGTGCGCAACCAGCCGATCGAGTCGGCGTCGAGGTGGTTGGTCGGTTCGTCGAGCAGCAGCGTGGTCTGGGAGCCGGCCCCGCCGCCGGCGCCGTCGCTGGCGGCGAACAGGATCCTCGCCAGCTCCACCCGGCGCCGCTGACCGCCCGACAGCGTGCGCAACGGCTGCGTCAACACCCGCTCGGGCAGGCCGAGGCTGGCGCAGATACGACCGGCCTCGCTCTCGGCCGCGTAGCCGCCCAGCGCCGCGAAACGTTCCTCGAGTTGGCCGTAGCGGCGGACCGCCTTGTCGCGGGCCGTGTCGTCGGCCACCTCGGCCATCAGCACCTGCTGCTTCTCCAGGTCGGCCAGCAGCGTGTCCAGACCGCGCGCGGACAGCACCCGGTCCCGGGCGAGCATGTCCAGATCGCCTTCGCGGGGATCCTGCGGCAGGTATCCGATCTCACCCGATCGGGAGATCGATCCGGCGTAGGGCTCACCTTCGCCAGCCAGGATCCTCATCGTCGTCGTCTTGCCCGCGCCGTTGCGCCCCACCAGCCCGATCCGGTCACCCGGCTGGACCCGAAGCGCCGATCCCTCGGTGGAGAGCAGTGTGCGCGCCCCGGCGCGGACCTCGAGGTCCGTTGCGGTGATCACGCTGACCCTCCTGTTGCATGTGAATCGACATCGGGCGCACTGCGCGCCCGTGACCAGCCTTCCAAGGCTAGTGTGCAGGCCCGACCGGGCGCCAACTCAATTGCCCGGCCGCGGGTTCTTGTCGTCGGTGAACACCGGCGGGCGCTGCTGTGCTCGCGCGGCGACCGCCTCGTCGAAGTTGTCGGTGAGCAGCCGGATGTACAGCTGACCCAGACCTTCGGCCTGCATGTGCCCCTCCATGCTGCCTGCGTCGAGACCGCTCCACAATGTGCGCTTGGTCAACTCGATGCCGGGACGCGAGAACGACGCGATCCGCTCCCCCATCTGCACGCAGACATCGAGCAGTTCACCTGGCGCCACGGCTCGCGACACCAACCCGATGCGCTCGGCCTCCTCGGCTTCCACGTCGCGGCCGGTGAGCATCAACTCGAAGGCGCGTGACGTGCCGATGGCGCGCGGAAGCAGATAGGACAAACCCAACTCACTGGCCGTCAAGCCGTTGTTGATGCCCGCGGCACGGAAATAGGCGTCGACCGAGGCGATCCGGATGTCACAGGCCAGCGCCAGGCACAGACCGCCGCCGATGGCGGCGCCGTTCACCGCGGCGATCACCGGTTGGTGCAGCTTCCGCAATGCCAGGATGACGTCGTCGAGCACCTCCATGGACCGCAGCGCATACGTCGGCCTGGTCAGACCGTCGACGTGCGGCACGACCCCCGCCGACTTGTGGTCAGCGCCCGAGGAGAACCCGCGCCCGGCCCCGGTCAGCACGATCGCTCGGACGGAGTTGTCGTACGACAGCTCGTCGAGTGCACTCTTCAGCGGCACCATGACGTCGAAGGCCATCGAGTTCATGCGCTCGGGCCGGTTGAGCGTCACGAGCGCCACGTGTGCGCTCGGGCGGTCGACGAGGACCAACGGTGCGGGGTTCTGCTGCTCGGTCACGCTCAGCACGCTAGCGGGCGTGCTGGGGCAGGTTATTCCTGCCCGTTCTCCTGCGCGGCCACCGCGGCGTCGATGTCGAACTCCTTGACCTTCTGGACCAGGTCCTCCAACGCGGCCGGGGGCAGGGCGCCGGCCTGGTTGAACACCAGCTTGCCCTTCTTGAAGGCCATCAGCGTCGGGATGGAACGGATGTCGGCCGCGGCTGCGAGCTGCTGCTCGGCCTCGGTGTCGACCTTGGCGAACACGACGTCGGGGTGCTTCTCCGAGGACGCCGCATACGTCGGGGCGAACTGCTTACACGGTCCGCACCACGACGCCCAGAAGTCGACCAGAACGATCTCGTTGTCACTGACGATGTCGTTGAACTGTTCGGCGGTGATGTCTTGAGTAGTCACGTGTCAGTCAACGCCCGCGAACGGTGTGGTGTTCCCCCGTCCACTGCCGGATCCGCAGGCACGTGCCGCACGGCGCCACGGTCGGCCGACGTCGTCAGCGCGGCGTAAGCCCGCAGAGCGGTGGATACCGGCCGGTTCCGGTGCCGAGGCCGGAACCCCCCGCCGTGCAGTCGCTCGGTCCGTCGCCGGGTCAGCTCCTCGGGGCCCACCCGCAGCTCGACGCGGCGCCCGGGGACGTCGATGTCGATCAGGTCGCCGTCCTCGACCAGCGCGATCGCGCCGCCCGCCGCCGCCTCCGGTGACACGTGCCCGATGGACAGGCCCGAGCTGCCGCCGGAGAACCGGCCATCGGTGAGGAGCGCGCAGACCGAGCCCAGACCGCGGCCCTTCAGGAACGACGTGGGGTGCAGCATCTCCTGCATGCCCGGCCCGCCGCGGGGCCCCTCGTATCGCACGACGAGAACATCTCCGGCCTGCACCCGGCCGTTGAGGATGGCGTCGACGGCCTCTTCCTGCGACTCGACCACCACCGCGGCTCCGGAGAAGGTGAGCATGCGCGCATCGACGCCGGCGGTCTTGACCACACAGCCGTCGGGCGCCAGGTTCCCGCGCAGCACCGCCAGGCCCCCGTCTTCGCTGTATGCGTGCGCGGCGTCGCGGATGCATCCCGCGACGGCGTCGATGTCCAGCGATTCGTGCAACTCCGTCGCGGTGAACGCCGCCGCCGTGCGGCGCCGCCCCGGGGCAGCCCGGAACAGGTCATGCGCCTCGTCGGTGGCGGCGCCGCCGCGGACGTCCCAACGGCCCAGCCACTGCGGCAGCGACCTGGCGTGTACGGCGCACACGTCCCCGGTGAGCCGGCCGGCACGGTCGAGCTCACCCATCAGCCCGGGCATGCCGCCGGCGCGGTGGACGTCCTCGATCAGGTGCGTGCCGTTGGGCGCGACCTTGCACAGACACGGCACGCTGCGCGACACCGCATCGATGTCGTCGAGACCGAAGTCCAGACCGGCTTCGTGGGCGGCGGCCAGCAGGTGCAGAACGGTGTTCGTGGAGCCGCCCATCGCGATGTCGACGGCCATCGCGTTGCCGAACGCGGCGCGGTCGGCGATGCGACGCGGCAGCGCGGTGTCATCGTCGTGGTCGTACCACCGGTGCGCCAGCTCGACCACCAGTGCGCCGGCGCGCTCGTAGAGGGCGCGGCGCGCGACGTGGGTGGCGAGCGTGGTGCCGTTGCCGGGTAGCGCCAGACCCAGCACTTCGACCAGACAGTTCATCGAGTTCGCGGTGAACATGCCGGCACATGATCCGCACGTCGGGCACGCGGCTTCCTCGATCCGGGTCAGGTCGTCGTCGCTGACCGAGGTGTCGGCGGCGGTCGTCATGGTGTCGATCAGGTGCATGCCGGTTTTGCGGGCACCGTCGGTGAGGGTGGTGTGTCCGCCCTCCATGGGGCCGCCCGAGACGAACACCGTCGGGATGTTGCACCGCAACGCCGCCATCAACATGCCCGGTGTGATCTTGTCGCAGTTGGAAATGCACACCAGCGCGTCGGCGCGATGCGCTTCGACCATGTATTCGACGGAGTCGGCGATGAGGTCGCGCGACGGCAGCGAATAGAACGTGCCGGCATGCCCCATCGCGATGCCGTCGTCGACGGCGACGGTGTTGAACTCCCGCGGGATCCCGCCGGCGGCCTTCACCGCCTCGGACACGATCCGGCCGACGGGCTGCAGATGGGTGTGGCCCGGCACGAATTCGGTGAAACTGTTGGCCACCGCGACCAGGGGTTTGCCGAAGTCGGAGGCCGCAACGCCGGCCGCGCGCAGCAATGCCCGGGCGCCGGCCATGTTGCGGCCGTGGGTGACGGTGCGGGAGCGAAGTTCAGGCATCTGCTCAGCCTTGCGTCTGCGCGGTGCCGCCCGGAAGACGGCGGCGCTGCTAGTAGTGAGAGCACCAGGTCCGAGCGCGGGGGCGGGCGTCTTGCCCGAATACGATGGTCAGCCATGGCGGGACAGTCCGACAGCCGCGCCGAGCTGGCCGCGTTCCTGCGGGCACGCCGCACCGCGATGTCGCGAGACCTGCACGGGCTGCCGGCGCTGCCCCGGGACCGCACGACAGGGTTACGCCGCGAGGAGGTGTCTGCGCTCTGCGGGGTGAGCGTGACCTGGTACACCTGGCTCGAACAGGCTCGACCGATCACGCCGTCGCGGCAGGTGCTGGACGCGATCGCCACGGCACTGCGGCTTTCCGGCCCAGAACACCAGTACCTGCTCAGCCTGGCCGGCTACGCCCCGTCGCCACACCTGCACGCCGGCACCGTGGAACCGGCGCCGGCGCACATCCAGCGCCTGCTGGACGAGCTGACCGGCAGACCCGCCTACGCGCTGGCCGCCGACTGGTCGATCGTGGCGTGGAACCGCGCGTACGCGGCGCTGTACCCCAACGTGGCGACGGTCGATGCCGCCGATCGAAATCTGCTGTGGCTGGTGTTCACCGATCCCGCGGTGCGGGAGCTGGTCGACGACTGGGAGATCACCAGCCGCCGCTTCCTCGCCGAGTTCCGCGCCGAGGCCGGTAACCGGCTGGGCGATCCCGCGATCGTGGCCCTGGTCGATCGGTTGCGGACGGAAAGCCCGGAATTCTGCAGCGGCTGGGATGGTCACCCGGTGGCCGGGTTCGAGTCCCGAGAGCGGGTGTTCCACCGCCGCGGTGCGGGCCGGCTGCGGCTGGAACACCATCAACTGCGCCCCTCGGACCGCCCGGACCTGCAGCTGGTGGTCTACACCCCGCTGGATGAGACCACCCGGGCACTGCTGCAAGAGCAGTGAGGATTACAGCTGATAGGCCTTGACCCAGTCGACCTTCATCTGTGCGTGGAACGGCGCCGACGGGTCCGGGTCCCCGGTCCACGGGTTGCCGACCGCCACGTTGAGGATCAGGTAGTGGTCCCAGGCCCCGGAGAACGGTGTCCAGTCGCCGCCCAGAGCCTCGTACTGGGCCTGGGTGACGCTGCCGACCTCGACGCCGTCGACGTGCCAGACGATTCGGTCGGCATGCCAGTCCATGCCGTAGTCGTGGAACCCCTGCGACAGATCGATGCCCAGGTCGGCGGCGACGTCGTGCAGTGTGACGTCGACGCTGTTGTCGGTGTCGGCCGGACCGTGGATGTTGCCGGTCCAGACCCGCCGTGACTGCGGGGTGCCCAGGCCGGGGATTTCCACGATGTCGATCTCGCCTTGCCGCGGCCAGTCGAATTCGTGACCCGGTTCGAGGCCCACCGACCAGAACGCCGGCAGGCTGCCCTGCGTGGCCGGCATCTGGATGCGTGCCACCACCCTGGTGCCCACACCGAAGGACTGCTTGCCGTAGGTGACCACGCGCGCCGAGGTGTAGTTGTGCGGTGCGCCGAGGCCGTCGGGCGTGGCCTCCCGCCGGGCGTCGATGACGAGGTTCCCGTCGGCGTCGATGTAGACGTTGTCGCCGTCTGTGTAGTACTGGTTCTCTCCCGCCGGAGCGCCCCAGCGCCCGGTCTGCAGGCCCCAGTACCGCAGCGCCTCGGTCATGTCGGTGAAGTTGCTCTCCCACAACAACTCTGGGTCGGCCGGCTCCGGAGCGGGCTCAGGCTCTGGAGCGGGCTCAGGCTGCGGTTCGGGTTCCGGTTCGGGAATGACCACGTCGCGGTAGATGCGGGTGCGCACTCCCTGCCACCAGGACTCGATGAAGCGCGGCACAGGAATGGCCAGGAAGTCGGCCCCCAACCCGGTATCGCGAATTCCCAGGGAGTAGAGCATGTCGACGATCATCGAGCCGACCGTGATCCGGGCAGGGGGTGTCGCGGTGACCGACATCGCGGACTGGGCCGAGGCAGCCTCGACGGGTGGGTCCGCCGCGATGCGCTGCGCCTGCGCTGCAGCGGGCGTGTGCTCGACCGGAGCAGACGCGCGGGCGACCGTGTCCCGCAGTTCCTCGCCGCGATCGGTCTCCTTGCGCGTGACCGGGACCGGCACGCTCACCCTGCTGGACTCGTCGGAGCCGGAGTCGTCCCCCCGCGCGGTTCCCGATGCGACCGGTTCTTCTCTGCCAGCGTCTCCCGCGCCAGCACCTCCCGCGCCCGTGTCGTCCGCGCCCGAGGCGGTCCCCTCGTCGGTGTCCTTTCCCGCGCCTGTGTTGTCCTCGCCGGAGAGGTCGTCCTCACCCGAGAGGTCGACGGATTCGACGGGGTCGACCGTGTCTCGGTCAGCGTCCGCTGCGTCATCGTCAGAGTCCTCCGAGATCTCCTCGGTCATGTCATCGGGCTCGGCGACGGCGTCGAGATCGTCAAACTCGTCGTCGGACGAATGATCGGTGGCGTCGCCGGAGGCTCTATCGGTCCCGTCGTCGGACGTTCTGTCGGTGGCGTCGCCATCCGGCGCATTCGCAGTGGTGGACCTGTGGGACGAACCGCCTTTCTGCGGCGAGGTGCCATCCTGCGAGGACGAGCCGGCCGATGTGCCGGAGTCAGCGGGAGTGGCCGAAGCGGTGGCGGCGGTAGCGGTCAGCATGGCCGCACCGAGTCCGGCAACGAACACGCCGCTGGCCAACCAGTATTTGCCGTTGACGCTCGTCGAGCAATCTGTGTGGCGACTTCGCATGACTCCATCCATCCCTGCTGTCGGCGACAAGAAACAGAAACGAACACGGCGCGGCCGTCAGATCGAGGCCGAGCCACAGCGAATACAGAAATCCAGATGCGGACGCCCCCTCGCACACGCATCAGCATCAATGGCGCAGGAAAAGACTCTCTAGAAGAGTCTCTCCGCAAACGGACCTCGCTGCACAGCAAACGATATCCAATAGCGTGACTGCGCGCTTGTTTTCACCCGAAAATTCCACTCCGCAAATTTCCGAACGTTGGCGAGAAAATGTACGGGGGTGGAAGCGACATTCGTAGCGCAACACCAAATGTTTGCCGGTGTGCCGTTCTGCCGAACAGCGATCAGTAATTACATTGCTCTGCAGGGCCTTTTCAGTGGCATTGTCGGCGGTGGGCAGCGGCGTCACAATTGCCGAAAGCAGACAGGCAACATCCGGGCTAGCGGTACTCCGGGTTGACGAAGTCGTACCGGCAGCCCGCGTCCCACCCCGCGCGGATGTTGCCGTAGGCCGGCACACCTCCGCTGTGCTTCAGCATCCGGGCCAGGTGCATCAGATTCCAGGTCATGAAGGTGGTGTTGCGGTTGGTGAAGTCGTTGGCCGGGCCGCCCGACCCCGGATCGAGGTACGACGGGCCCGGGCCGGCCTCACCGATCCAGCCGGCATCGGCCTGCGGCGGGATCGTGTAACCGATGTGCTGAAGCGTGTACAGCACGTTCTGCGCGCAGTGCTTGACTCCGTCCTCGTTGCCGGTGATCAGGCACCCACCGACCCGGCCGTAGTAGAGATACTGGCCGGCATCGTTGAGCAGGTGCGACCCTCCGTACAGCCGTTCGTGCACCCGCTTCATCACCGAACTGTTGTCGCCCAGCCAGATCGGACCCGCGAGCACGAGGATGTCGGCGGCCAGGACCTGCTCGAAGATGGCAGGCCAGTCGTCGCTCGGCCAGCCGTGCTCACGCATGTCCGGCCACACCCCGGTCGCGATGTCATGGTCGACGGCGCGCACCACCTCGACCGCGACGCCGTGCCGCTCCATGATGGCGGAACTGATGCGGATCAGGCCCTCGGTGTGGCTGATCTCGGGCGACCTCTTGAGCGTGCAGTTGATGAACAAGGCGCGAAGGTCACTGAAATCCGGGTCGATGTCGGTCATGGGGCGTGTCCCTCCAGTTCGGCTCTGCCCTGTTCGAAGAATTCGACGATGTCGGTGACGAGGTCTGCGCCGTCGTGGTCGCTGTGCAATGGATACGCCGCACCGAATGGGGCGTTCCAGAACGGGCCGGTTCGCGGTTTCCAGGGACCCACGTAGGCGTAGGGCGTCGGGTGGTAACCGTCGCCCGCCGAAACGCCGTAGTTCACCTCGGCCACGCTCACCGCGACGTCGAAGTGTTCGGGCCACAGCACCGGCTGATGCTCCGTGAACAGCTGGCGCAGAGCCTGGCTGCCGGCATGGTGGCTACGGGCGATCAGGGCCGCGATGCCTTCCTCGACCGCGAGCGTCGTCTCGGCGTCCAGCAGACCGGGAGCTGAATAGACGTCCTCGGGCGCTCCGAAGTCGACCCCCGCGGCCCGGGCCAACTCTCGTGGCGTGCCCGCCAACGGTGCGGACCCGTCGACCCAGTCGAACCGGCCTCCGCGGATGGACAGCGGTGACACGACGCCACCGAAGCCGTCGGCGTAGACCGCCAGCCGGATCGTGCCCGCCGACCGATATTGGGGCCCGGCGATCAGACCTTCCGCCAAGCCGTGCAGCTGGACACGGGTGCGCTCATAGCGCTGGTCGAAACCCTCGGCCACCTCGGCTCCTCTCGCCTCCACCCGAGACAGTGCGGTCGTCGTGGTCGAGCGTTACACGAAAGCCGGGCACGCAGAATGAGATCGTGAAAGGCGTGACTGCGGAAACCCGTAAACCGTCGGTGTTGGTGTTCGATGTCAACGAGACGCTGATCGACATCGACGCGCTGGCCCCGGTATTCGACGGCCTGTTCGGCGACCCGCGGGTGCTGCGGGAATGGTTCGGGCAGCTGGTGATGTACTCGATGACGGTGACCATGTCCGGCAGCTACGTGGATTTCGTCACCCTCGGCCGCTCGGTCCTGCGGATGCTCGGGGACGTGCACAGGGTTGCTGTCGGGTCCGACGACCTGGAGCGGCTGGCGCAGAGCATGCGCACGATGCAGGCCCACGCGGACGTCGCCGAAGGTCTCACGACACTGGCTGAGCGGGGCTACCGCCTTGTCACCCTGACGAATTCACCACCGTCGTCCGGGGCCCCGACGCCGCTGGAGCACGCGGGCCTGGCAGCTCACTTCGAGCGGCAGTTCAGTGTCGACACCTTCGGAGTGTTCAAGCCGGCCACCCGGCTCTACACCGGCGTCGCCGCCGAACTCGGGGTGATGCCAGCGGACTGCATGATGGTCGCGGCGCATATCTGGGACACGATGGGGGCCCAAGCCGCCGGGATGAGCGCGGCGTTCATCGCCCGTCCAGGCAACGCCGTGCTCCCCGTCGACTCACTGCCCCGACCCACGCTGGTGGCCGCCGATCTGATCGAGCTGGCCGGCCTGCTGGATTGACCGGGTTCGCTACACCGTGAACCCGAGCGCGCGCAGCTGCTCGCGCCCGTCGTCGGTGATCTTGTCCGGGCCCCACGGCGGGTTCCACACCCAGTTGATCTTGATCTCGTTGACCAGCCCTGCACCCACCAGCGCGGTCCGCGACTGATCCTCGATCACATCGGTCAGCGGACACGCCGCCGACGTCAGCGTCATGTCGATCAACGCGACGGGTCCGCCGTCGCTCTTCTCGACATCGATGCCGTAGACCAGGCCGAGGTCGACGACGTTGATGCCCAGCTCGGGATCGACGACGTCGCGCATGGCCTCCTCGAGCTCGGCCAACAGTTCGTCGTTGGGCAGTGCGGTGTCACTCATGAATTCTCCTCAGCTTCTTCGGCGGCGTCCCCGCCACCGGCCAGTGCCAGTGCTGTGTCCGATGCACTGGCCTCCGCCAGCGCTGTGTCCGATGCACTGGCCTCCGCCAGTGCTGTGTCCGATGCACTGGCCTCCGCCAGTGCTGTGTCCGATGCACTGGCCTCCGCCAGTGCGGCCTTGAACGCGGTCCAGCCCAGCAGTGCACACTTCACCCGGGCGGGATACTTCGCGACCCCTGCGAAGGCCACCCCGTCACCGAGCACATCCTCGTCTCCTTCGATCCGGCCGCGAGACGACACCATCTCCGAGAACGCCGCGACGGTCTTCAGCGCATCCCCCACACTCTGACCGATCACCTGATCGGTCAGCACCGACGTCGACGCCTGACTGATCGAGCAACCCTGACCGTCGTAGGAGATGTCATCGACGGTCTGACCGTCTTCGGACAACGCCACCCGCAACGTCACCTCGTCACCGCAGGTCGGATTGACGTGATGCACCTCGGCGCCGAAGGGCTCACGCAGCCCGCGATGGTGCGGGTGCTTGTAGTGATCGAGGATCACTTCCTGGTAGATCTGTTCGAGCCTCATCACTCTCCGAAGAACTCCAGCGCCCGGCGTACCCCGGCGACCAGGCGGTCCACCTCGTCGACGGTGTTGTACACCGCGAAGGAGGCCCGCGCGGTCGCAGCCAGGCCGAACCTGCGGTGCAGGGGCCACGCGCAGTGATGACCGACGCGCACCGCCACACCGTCGTCGTCGAGGACCTGCCCGACATCGTGGGCGTGGATGCCATCCACGACGAACGACACCGGCGAGCCGCGGTCGGTCATCGAGGTCGGGCCGATGATGCGGACCCCGTCGACTTCGGCGAGCCCGGTCAGCGCGGCGGCCACCAGTTCGCGTTCGTGCGCTTCGACGGCCGGCATTCCGAGTTCGTTCAGATACCGGGCGGCGGCACCCAGACCGACCACCTGGGACGTCATCGGCGTGCCGGCCTCGAACCGCTGCGGCGGCGGCGCGTAGGTGGCCGCCTCCATCGTGACGGTCTCGATCATCGATCCGCCGGTCAGGAACGGCGGCATCTCCTCGAGCAGCGCGGCTCTGCCGTAGAGCACTCCGATACCGGTGGGGCCCAGCATCTTGTGACCGGAGAACGCGGCGAAGTCCACGTCGAGGTCGTGCAGGTCGACCGGCTGATGCGGCACGGACTGGCAGGCGTCGAGCACCGTCAGCGCCCCGACCGCCTTGGCCCGTGCCACCAGCTCGGCCACCGGCGCGACCGTTCCGGTGACGTTCGAGTGGTGGCTGAACGCCAGCACCTTCACCCGTTCATCGAGCTGCAGCGAATCCAGATCGATGCGGCCCTCGTCGTCGACCCCGTACCAGCGCAGGGTCGCGCCCGTCCGCCGCGCCAATTCCTGCCACGGAATGAGGTTGGCGTGGTGGTCGAGTTCGGTCGTGACGATCACGTCGCCGGGACCGACCGCGCGGTCGAACCGGTCGTCCCCCAGCACGTAGGACACCAGGTTGAGGGCCTCGGTCGCGTTCTTGGTGAAGACCAGTTCGTCGGCCCGCGCGCCGACGAACGCCGCGATGTCGTCGCGGCCCTGTTCGTAGGCGTCGGTCGCCTCCTCCATCAACTGATGCGCACCGCGGTGCACCGCACCGTAGGACGTGGTCAGGAAGTCACGCTCGGCGTCGAGCACCGCCAGGGGCTTCTGCGACGTCGCGCCGGAATCCAGGTAGGCCAACTGGTTTCCGCCGCGCATCACCCGGCTCAGGATCGGGAAATCCGCCCGGATCCGCTCGACGTCGATGGTGTCGCCCCGGTGCAGGCCGGGCGTCCGCACGGCCGTCATGTCAGGCTCCGGCGGCCGCAGCCTGGGTGAAGCGCTCGTAACCGTTCTCCTCGAGCTCGTCGGCCAGCTCCGGGCCACCGGACTCGATGATCCGGCCGTCGACGAACACGTGGACGAACTGCGGCTGGATGTAGCGCAGGATCCGCGTGTAGTGGGTGATCAACAGGATGCCGCCGTCCTCGTCCTTCGCGTACCGGTTGACGCCCTCGCTGACCACTCGCAACGCGTCGACGTCGAGACCGGAGTCGGTTTCGTCGAGGATGGCGATCTTCGGCTTGAGCAGCCCGAGCTGCAGGATCTCGTGGCGCTTCTTCTCGCCGCCGGAGAACCCCTCGTTGACGCTGCGCTCACCGAAGGACGGATCGATGCCCAGGTCGCCCATCGCGCCCTTGACCTCTTTGACCCAGTGCCGCAGCTTCGGCGCCTCGCCGCGCACGGCGGTGGCCGCGGTGCGCAGGAAGTTCGACATCGACACGCCGGGCACCTCGACCGGATACTGCATCGCCAGGAACAGTCCTGCACGGGCCCGCTCGTCGACCTCCATCTCGAGGACGTCCTGGCCGTCGAGGGTGATGGAGCCGGAGGTGACGGTGTACTTGGGATGACCGGCGATCGCGTAGGACAACGTCGACTTGCCGGACCCGTTGGGGCCCATCACCGCATGGGTCTCGCCTGAGCGCACGGTGAGGTTGACGCCCTTGAGGATGGGGATCTGCTCGCCGGCCGCGTCGGGGTTGGCGACCGACACGTGCAGGTCTTTGATTTCCAGAGTGGTCATGGTTACGAGGTTCTCGATTCCGTGATGGCTAGTTCTCGTTCAATGGCTTCGGTCAGTCGCTCACGCACTGCGGGCACGGCGATCTTGGCGATGATCTCGTTGAAGAAGCCGCGCACGACCAGCCGCCGTGCCGCTTCCTCGGGAATTCCGCGTGAGCGCAGATAGAACAGCTGCTCGTCGTCGAAACGGCCGGTGGCGCTGGCATGGCCGGCACCGGCGATCTCGCCGGTCTCGATCTCCAGGTTCGGCACCGAGTCCGCCCGCGCCCCGTCGGTGAGCACCAGGTTGCGGTTGACCTCGAAAGTATCGGTGCCGGTCGCCGCGGCGCGGATCAACACGTCGCCGATCCACACGGTGTGCGCATCGGGTTTTCCCGAGTCGGGATCACCCTGCAGCGCGCCCTTGTAGAGCACGTCCGATTTGCAGTTCGGGTGGGCATGGTCGACCAGCAGCCGGGACTCGAAATGCTGTCCGTCGTCGGCGAAATAGGTGCCCAACATCTGAGCATCTCCGCCGGGGGCGGTGTAGCGCACCGTCGCCGTGGTCCGCACCACGTCTCCGCCCAGGGTGACGTTCACATGCCCGATCACGGCATCCTTGCCGAGCGTGGCGTGATGCGAACTGACGTGGACCATGTCGTCGGCCCAGTCGGCGATCCAGATCACTCCGACGCCGGCCGAGTCGCCGACGAGGATCTCGACGTTGTCGGCGTAGGTCCCGCTCCCGCGCAGATCGACCACGACGATGGCACGCGAGAGTTCCTCGACACGGATCTGGAGATGGCCGTAGGCCACGGCGCCCTCGCCAGGACCGGTGATGGCGATCTCGATCGGTTCGCTCACCTCGGTGTCGCGGGCGACCGTCACCACGGTGGCGGTGTCGAACGACGAAAATGCCTGCGCCGCAACGCGATCGGTGGGAGCACCGGCCTGGCCGAGCCGGTTGTCGTCGCGTCCGACGGTTTCGACGGTGACGCCGGGACGCTCGGTGACGGTGATGCCCGCCGAACCGGTGGCCCGGCCATTCGATCCCGCCGAGCCGTCGTGCAGTCCGCGCAGCCGCTTGAGCGGGGTGAACCGCCAGATCTCGTCTCGACCGCCGGGCACCTCGAAGGCGTCGACGTCGAAGGACGAGAAGATCTCGCCCTTGTTCACCGCGGACAGGGCTGAGCCCTCCACAGCCTGAGTCAGATTCGACGTCACTGTTATCCGACCGCACCTTCCATCTGCAGCTCGATGAGCCGGTTGAGCTCCAACGCGTACTCCATCGGCAGTTCCTTGGCGATCGGCTCGACGAACCCGCGCACCACCATCGCCATCGCCTCGTCCTCGGTCAGGCCGCGGCTCATCAGATAGAACATCTGATCTTCGCTGACCTTCGACACGGTGGCCTCGTGGCCCATCGTCACGTCGTCCTCGCGGATGTCGACGTAGGGATAGGTGTCGCTGCGGCTGACCGTATCGACGAGCAGCGCATCGCATTTCACGCTCGAGCGGGACCCGTACGAACCCTTGTTGACCTGGACCAGGCCGCGATAGGACGCCCGTCCGCCGCCGCGCGCCACCGACTTGGACACGATGTTGCTCGAGGTGTGCGGCGCCAGGTGCAGCATCTTGGCGCCGGTGTCCTGGTGCTGCCCCTCGCCGGCGAAGGCCACCGAGAGCACCTCGCCCTTGGCGTGCTCGCCCGTCATCCACACCGCCGGGTACTTCATGGTGACCTTCGAGCCGATGTTGCCGTCGACCCATTCCATGGTGGCGCCGGCCTCGGCCCGGGCACGCTTGGTGACCAGGTTGTAGACGTTGTTCGACCAGTTCTGGATGGTCGTGTAGCGGCACCGGCCCCCGGGCTTGACGATGATCTCGACGACCGCCGAGTGCAGCGAGTCGCTCTTGTAGATCGGCGCGGTGCAGCCTTCGACGTAGTGCACGTAGGCGCCTTCGTCGACGATGATCAGCGTGCGCTCGAACTGGCCCATGTTCTCGGTGTTGATCCGGAAATAGGCCTGCAGCGGGATGTCGACGTGCACGCCCGGCGGCACGTAGATGAACGAGCCACCCGACCACACCGCGGTGTTCAGCGCGGAGAACTTGTTGTCCCCGGCCGGGATCACGGTGCCGAAGTGCTCCTTGAAGACCTCCGGGTGCTCACGCAGGGCACTGTCGGTGTCGAGGAAGAGAACACCCTGCGCCTCGAGATCCTCGCGGATCTGGTGGTAGACGACCTCGGACTCGTACTGGGCCGCCACGCCGGACACCAGGCGTTGCTTCTCGGCCTCCGGGATGCCCAGCTTGTCGTAGGTGTTGCGAATGTCCTCGGGCAGGTCCTCCCAGCTGGCGGCCTGCTTCTCCGTGGAACGCACGAAGTACTTGATGTTGTCGAAGTCGATGCCCTCGAGGTTCGATCCCCAGGACGGCATGGGCTTCTTGTCGAATGTGCGCAACGCCTTGAGCCGGATGTCGAGCATCCACTCCGGTTCGTTCTTCTTGGCAGAGATGTCGCGGACCACGGCCTCGGACAGCCCCCGCTGCGCACTGGCGCCTGCGACATCGGAGTCGGCCCAGCCATAGCCGTACCGGCCCAGGGACGCGATGGTCTCTTCCTGGGTCAGCGCCTCTGGCTTGACCTCCGGTGTGAGTGTCATTGCGACACACTCCTTTTGCTCTGGTGGTTACTCCGGCGCGGGCTGTGCGCCGGAGGTCGTGCGTGGCGGACAGTCACCGTTGCTGCGGCGCGCCCGAGCTCAACGGGACGTGGGTGGTGCAGGCGCAGTCGCCGTTGACGATGGTCGCCAGCCTCTGGACGTGGGTACCCAGAACCTCGGACATCGCCTGCTGCTCGGCCTCGCACAATTCCGGGAACTCCTCGGCCACATGCGAGACCGGGCAGTGGTGCTGACAGATCTGCACGCCACTCAGCGGACCGCCCACCTGGGTGGTCGTGGTGGCGTAACCGGCCTGACTGAGCGCATCGGCGACCCGCTCGGCGGCTTCCTGGACGTCACCGTCGGCCGGCTCGACGCCGGCGAGGATCGCATCGATGCGCCGGCGCGCGAACGTGCGCACAGCGTCATCCCCGCCGATCTCCCGCAGTTGCCGCATGGCCGCGGATGCCAGGTCGTCGTAGGTGTGTTCGAGCTTCGCCCGACCTGCCGCGGTGAGCTGGTAGCGCTTGGCGGGCCGGCCACGCCCCTCCTGCTGCCAGGCCGCCGCAGCGTTGGCCTGGGCATCACCGGCCTCGATCAGCGCATCGAGGTGCCGCCGAACACCCGCCGCCGACAGGCCGAGTTCGTCGCCGATGCGACCCGCGGTGGTAGGACCGGATTCCAGCAGGAGCCTGATGATCGCGCCACGGGTGTGGCCGTGGGTGTCACCGTCGACAGCATGCGACGGCACCGGGTTCGGTGCGGTCGAGCGCTGCGTACGGATTTTCACAACACCAGTGTGACGCAATTCCCCGACCGGGTCTAGGAAGGGCACCCTTATCGGTGGGTGTCGCAATGCTCACATCGACTTACCCCGACCGCCCGGGAATATTCGGCGGTTACGCTGCCATCGTGGCAGGCCGCCTCTCCTCGTTGAGCACCTCGATCGCCGGTTGGCACGGCGACGAGCGCGCGGTCGGCACACCACTGAACGACGCTGAGCTCATCGCGATGCGCCGCACCCGGCTGTTCGGCGCGACCGGCACCGTGCTCATGGCCATCGGTGCGCTGGGCGCCGGCGCCCGGCCGGTCATCCAGGATCCGACGTTCGGGGTACGGCTGCTCAACCTGCCGTCGCGGATCCAGACGGTGTCGCTGACGATGACCACCACCGGTGCGGTGATGATGGCGCTGGCATGGCTGATGCTGGGCCGGTTCGCGCTCGGCGAGCGGCGCATGACGCGCAGCCAACTCGACCGCACGCTGCTGTTGTGGACGCTACCGCTGCTCATCGCTCCGCCGATGTACAGCAAGGACGTGTACTCCTACCTGGCCCAGAGCGAGATCTCGCTGCAGGGCAGCGATCCCTACCGGGTCGGACCGGCGACCGGCCTGGGGTTGGATCACGTCTTCACGCTGTCGGTGCCCAGCCTGTGGCGGGAGACGCCGGCGCCCTACGGCCCGTTGTTCCTGTGGATCGGGCGGGGCATCTCGAGCATCACCGGCGAGAACATCGTCGAAGCCGTGCTGTTCCATCGTCTGGTCGTTCTCGTCGGTGTCGGACTCATCGTCTGGGCCACCCCACGGCTGGCCCGCCGCTGCGGCGTCGCGGAGGTCAGCGCGCTGTGGTTGGGCCCCTGCAATCCGCTGCTGTTCATGCATCTGGTGGCCGGCATCCACAACGAGGCGCTGATGCTGGGCCTGATGCTGGCCGGCACCGAGTTCGCGCTACGCGGCATCGAGGCCATGCGAGCCGCCCACGGCGGGTCGTCGTCGGGACCGCCGCACCTGTCCCTCGGGCTGGCCCGCTGGTCCCCGCTGGCGCTCGTGGTGCTCGGCGCCGTCCTGATCACGTTGTCCTCGCAGGTCAAGTTGCCCTCGCTGCTGGCACTGGGGTTCGTGGCGATGGCTCTGGCGCATCAGTGGGGTGGCACGGTACGGGCGTTTGCCGCCGCCAGTGGCCTACTGGGCACAGTGGCGCTGGCGGTGATGGCGCTGATCGGCTGGGCCAGTGGGCTGGGCTTCGGCTGGCTGTTCACGCTGGGCACCGCCAACGTCGTGCGCAGCTGGATGTCACCGCCGACGCTGCTGGCCCTGGGCACCGGACAGGTCGGCATCCTGCTCGGACTCGGTGACCACACCACCGCGGTGCTGGCGCTGACCCGTGCGATCGGCGTGACGCTGATCGCGGTCATCGTGACCTGGCTGCTGCTGTCGGTGCTGCGCGGGCGCCTGCACCCCGTGGGTGGGCTCGGTGTCGCGCTCGGCGCCACGGTGCTGCTGTTCCCGGTCGTCCAGCCGTGGTATCTGCTCTGGGCGATCATTCCGCTCGCGGCGTGGGCCACGCTGCCCAAGTTCCGGGTAGCGGTGATCGTCGTCACGCTGGTGGTCGGCATCTTCGGGCCGACCGCCAACGGCGACCGCTTCGCGCTGTTCCAGATCGTGCTGGCGACGCTGGCCAGCACGGTGATCGTGGCGGTGCTGATGGCGCTGACCTACCGTCGCCTGCCGTGGCGTGCGTTGCCCGATCCGGATCCAGACCCAGCCGGCGAGAACAACACTCCGCCATCCGGCGACCCCACCTCACCACCGGCGCGGCCTGCACCCAGGAGCGACGCCTACGCTGAATCCCCGTGACCCCGCGCGAACGCTCGTCGACGCCGGTGCGGCTGCGTGGAGTCAGCAAGCGCTACGGCTCGCTGACCGCTGTGTCCGAGCTGGACCTGGAGGTCGGATCGGCCGAGGTGTTCGCCCTGCTGGGCCCCAACGGCGCCGGGAAGACGACCACGGTGGAGATGTGTGAGGGCTTCCTCGCGCCCGATGCCGGCTCCATCGAGATCCTCGGGCTCGACCCCGTTGCCGACAATGCCCAGGTGCGGGCCCGCACCGGGGTGATGCTGCAGGGCGGAGGGGCCTATCCCGCCGCCAAGGCCGGCGAGATGCTCAACCTGGTGGCCGCCTACTCCGCCCACCCGTTGGACCCCCAGTGGCTGCTGAGCACGCTGGGCCTCAGCGAGTCGGCGCGCACGCCGTACCGACGGCTGTCCGGTGGCCAGCAGCAGCGGCTCGCATTGGCCTGTGCCGTGGTGGGACGTCCTGAGCTGGTGTTCCTGGACGAACCCACCGCCGGCATGGACGCCCACGCGCGCATCGTGGTCTGGGAGTTGATCGACGCGCTGCGCCGCGACGGGGTCACGGTGGTGCTCACGACACACCAGCTGGCCGAGGCCGAGGAACTGGCCGACCGCATCCTGATCATCGACCACGGGACCGCGGTGGCGACCGGCACGCCGACGGAGCTCACCCGCAACGGTGCCGAGAACCAACTGCGGTTCCGGGCCCCGCGCAAGCTCGATCTGAGCCTGCTCGTCACCGCACTTCCCGAGAGCTACCGGGCCGTCGAAGCCGCGCCGGGCGAATACCTCGTGGAGGGCCGGATCGACCCGCAGGTGCTGGCCACCGTCACCGCGTGGTGCGCCAGGTTGGACGTGCTGGCCACCGACATGCGGGTGGAACAGCGCAGCCTCGAAGACGTGTTCCTGGATCTGACCGGCCGGGAGTTGCGATCGTGACCGAGAATCGTTTCGCCCCGGGCACCTTCGATCCCGATCCCCGTCCGGCCCCCGTGCCGCGCATGCTGGCCGCGCAGTTCGCGCTGGAGCTTCGATTGCTGCTGCGCAACGGCGAGCAGTTGCTGCTGACCATGTTCATCCCGATCACCCTGCTGGTCGGGCTCACGTTGCTGCCGCTGGGATCGTTCGGACCCAACCGCGCCGCCACGTTCGTGCCGGCGATCGTCGCGCTGGCGGTCATCTCGACCGCGTTCACCGGCCAGGCCATCGCCGTGGCGTTCGATCGGCGCTATGGTGCGCTCAAACGCCTGGGTGCCACCGCGCTGCCGGTGTGGGGCATCATCGCGGGCAAATCGCTGGCCGTGGTCACCGTGGTGATCCTGCAGTCGGTGGTGCTCGGCGCCATCGGCGCCGCCCTGGGGTGGCGGCCGCCGCTGGCCGGCCTGGCGCTGGGTGCGGTGATCATCGCGGCGGGCACGGCGGTGTTCGCCGCGCTGGGATTGCTGCTGGGCGGCACCCTGCGCGCCGAGATCGTACTCGCGCTGGCCAACCTGCTGTGGTTCGTCTTCGCCGGGCTGGGCGCCCTGACCGTCGAGGGTCAGAGCGGCGAGGACGCCATGGTGCCGTCGGCGGTGGCCTGGATCGCCAGACTGACCCCGTCAGGTGCGCTCACCGAAGCGCTGTCGCAGGCGATGACGCTTTCCGTGGACTGGTTCGGATTGGCCGTGCTCGCGGTGTGGGGGGCGGTCGCTGCGGTGTGCGCGCTGCGCTGGTTCCGGTTCACCTGACCGCCCCTACTACGAGGCGTAGTTAGTAAGCCTCTACCATCACATGGTGCCCGTGAAACGACTCTTCATGCGGCTCGTCGACCTGCTTCCGGAACCGAGCCTGCGCGTGCAGCGCATCATCGCTGCGGCGGTGATCCTCACCCAGGGCGGGATCGCGGTGACCGGTGCGATCGTGCGGGTGACCGCCTCCGGGCTGGGTTGCCCGACCTGGCCACAGTGTTTCCCGGGCAGCTTCACCCCCGTTCCCCATCCCGAGGTACCCGGCATCCACCAGGCTGTCGAGTTCGGCAACCGACTGCTGACGTTCCTCGTCGTGCTCACCGCAGCCGCCGCGGTGATCGCCGTCGTACGGGCGCGGCGCCGCCGGGAGGTCCTGTTCTACGCCTGGCTGATGCCCGCGTCGACGGTGGTGCAGGCCGTGATCGGGGGCATCACCGTCCTCACCGGATTGTTGTGGTGGACCGTGGCGATTCACCTGCTGGCATCGATGACGATGGTCTGGCTGGCGGTGCTGCTGTACGTCAAGATCGGGCAACCCGACGCCGGCAGCTACGTGGCCTGCGTCCCCGCCCCGCTGCGCCGGTTGGCGGCGCTGAGCGCCGTGGCCCTCGCCGCGGTGCTCGTCACGGGCACCATGGTCACCGGGGCCGGACCGCATGCCGGCGACAAGAGCCTGGACCGCCCCGTGCCCCGCCTGCAGATCGAGATCACCACGCTGGTGCACATGCATTCGTCGCTGCTGGTGGCCTACCTGTCGCTGGTGATCGGCCTGGGCTTCGGGCTACTGGCGGTGCGCGCCCCGCGCGACGTCCGCACCCGGCTGGCGGTGCTCGTGGTCCTGGTCGCCGCGCAGGGCCTGCTGGGCACCATCCAGTTCTTCACCGGCGTGCCCGCCGCACTCGTAGCGCTGCATGTCGCCGGTGCGGCGGCCTGCACGGCGGCCACCGCGGCGCTATGGGCGTCGATGCGAGAGCGGACCGAGGCCGAACCGCTCCAGCGCTGACTCCACACCCAGCGCGAAGACCCGCTGCTGACGCTGCCGGCTCGCCTCGTCCAGCTGGCGCCAGCCCAGCGACGGCTCCACCAATTCGAGCTCGAGCAGCACGGGCGCCTCAGGACCGCCGATGACGTCCACCCGCGCGTACAACAGTTCCGTCACCGCGATGCCCAGATGCGCCGCGGCCGTCGACAACGCCGCGTGGCCGAGGTCCCACAGCTCGAAATCCGGTTCCGCGGGCGACAGCCGCTCCTGCGCGTAGGTGCCCGACTCGTCGAACACCGGCGCACCCCCCGGCGGCGGGAGGATCGGACCTTTGGTGAACGCGTGCGACGCCGCGCCGCCGAGAAACACCAGCGCCGTCTCCCCCTCCTCGACACGCGGGTCGAAGGGCTGCACCAGCACGGTGTGCCCGTCGGCCTGCAGCATCGCCGCATGCGCGCGCGCCGGCGCCCGCTCGGAGAACCGCAGCGCACCGGACGACCCCGCACCGACCGCCGGCTTGACGACGATCTCGCCGCCCCGGGCCAGCACACCCTCGGGCAGCTCGAAGCGTTGGCCGGGCGCGATGAAAAGACTCGGCACCGTTGGCACCCCGGCGCCGGCGAGGTCGGCCAGGTAGCGCTTGTCGGTGTTCCAGGCCACCACGTCGGGCGAGTTCAGCAGGCGCGGCACCCGGCGCGTCCAGGCCAGGAATTCGTCCAGCCGTTCGGTGTAGTCCCAGGCCGCGCGCAGGATCACCAGGTCCGCCTCGAGCGCCGCCGGGTCGTCCCAGGACAGCCATCGTGCGTGCAGCCCGCGGCGACGCAGTGCGCCGACCAGTCCGGCGTCATCACCGTCGCCGTCGGGCAACGCCGGGCACCCCGCGAACACGATCCGCGGGTGGAACAGGTCGGGACGGGCCGTCTTCATGGCGAAGCAATGCTACCGACGGGGCGCCGGGCACCGCGGCGGGCATGATGGGCCCTATGTACGCCATCGAAGTCGCCGAGACCGGCGGACCGGAAGTCCTGTCCCACGTGGAGAAGCCGCGACCCGAGCCCGGCCCCGGCCAGGTGCTGATCCGGGCGGAGGCGATCGGCGTCAACTTCATCGACACCTATTTCCGCTCCGGGTTGTATCCGCGGGAGCTGCCGTTCGTCGTCGGCAGCGAGGTGTGCGGCGTCATCGAGGCCGTCGGCGAGGACGTCGCCGCCCTGACGGTCGGTGACCGGGTCGTCACCGACAAGGCGTCCGGCGCGTACGCCGAGTACTGTCTGGCGCCGGCCGACTTCGTCGCCTACGTGCCGGACGGCGTGGCTCCCGACGCCGTGGCCTCGGCCCTGCTCAAGGGCATGACCGCGCACTACCTGCTCAAGTCGACCTACGCGGTGCAGCAGGGCGACACCGTGCTGATGCACGCGGGCGCCGGCGGCGTCGGGTTGATCCTGACGCAGTGGGCGACCGCGCTGGCTGCTCGCGTCATCACCACGGTGTCGACGCCGGACAAGGCCGAACTGTCCCGCCAGGCCGGTGCGATCGAGGTCCTCGACTATCCCGGCAGCGACGCCGGCGACGCGCAGGCCTTCGGTGACCGCATCCGCGAGCTCACCGACGGCAACGGCGTCGCCGCGGTGTACGACGGTGTGGGGGCGTCGACATTCGACGCGAGCCTGGCGAGCTTGGCGGTCCGAGGCACGCTGGCGCTGTTCGGCGCAGCCAGCGGGCCCGTCCCCCCAGTCGACCCGCAGCGACTCAACGCGGCCGGATCGGTCTACCTGACTCGACCCAACCTCGCGCACTACACGCGCACTCCCGACGAGTTCTCGTGGCGGGCCGGCGAACTGCTCACCGCCATCGCCGACGGCACGCTGTCGGTGACCGTCAGCCATCGCTACCGGTTGCACGAGGCGCAGCAGGCCCACCGCGACCTGCAGGGCCGACAGACCGTGGGGTCGGTGGTCCTGATCCCCTGAGTCAGACGCTGAACAGCGCGGGCAGGGCCAGGGCCGAGTCGACGGCCAGCGCGAGGAACACGACCGCGAGGTAGTTGTTGGACTGCAGGAACAGCCGCAGCGGCTTGACCGGCTCGCCGCGTCGCACCCCGGCGTAGAGCTGGTGCGCCATCACCAGGAACCAGGTGCCGGCCACGATCGCCACCGCCGCGTACAACCAACCGGTGGCCAGCGCCAAGGCCAGCGTCGCCGCGACGGTCAGCCAGGTGTAGATCAGGATCTGCTTGGTGACCTGCTGCTCGGTGGCCACCGCGGGCAGCATCGGCACCCCGGCGGCCTTGTAGTCCTCCTTGTAACGCATGGCCAGCGCCCAGGTGTGCGGAGGAGTCCAGAAGAAGATGATCAGGAACATCACCAAGGCGGGCCACTGGATCGTGCCGGTCACCGCGGACCAGCCGATCATCACCGGCATGCAGCCGGCGGCCCCACCCCACACCACGTTCTGCGACGTGCGCCGCTTGAGCAGCAGCGTGTAGACCAGCACGTAGAACGCGATGGTGGCGCCCGCGAGGTGGGCCGAGAGCATGTTGGTCGTCCACCACAGCCAGAAGAACGAGGCCACCGACAGCGTCAAGCCGAAGATCAGCGCGTGGCTGCGCGGCACCGTGGCGCGCGCCAGGGCACGGCGTTCGGTGCGCTTCATCACCTTGTCGATGTCGGCGTCGGCCACACAGTTCAGCGTGTTGGCGCCGGCAGCCGCGAGCAGGCCACCGACCAACGTGTTGAAGATCAGCACCGGGTCGACGGTGCCGCGGTGCGCAAGCAGCATGGCCGGGATCGTCGTGACCAAGAGCAGTTCGATGACGCGCGGCTTGGTCAACCCGATGTAGCCGAGGACGCGGTCGCGGAAGCGGACGGATCCGTTCGGGGCGTCGTCGACGAGATGGCCTTCGCGAATCCTCACGCAACCCACTCCTCGACGACGAACAACGAACTTCTACTACAGAGGATGGTAGACCGCCGGGGCGGGTACTCGGAACCGCAGGGTCCCCAGCGACTCCCCGGCCAGGGATGACCCCTGCGTCGCCGCAGCGTTCCGCACTAGGGTGGTTGGTGCGGATCACCCACTCACAACCGGATGCCCACCGCTCAAGTCAAGGAGTGCGCCTCGTGACCACGCTCGAAGAGATCAACGCCCTCACCCGGCCGAACCACCCGGACGACTGGACGGAGGTGGACACCCGGGCCGTCGACACCGTGCGGGTGCTGGCCGCCGACGCGGTCCAGAAGGTCGGCAGCGGGCACCCCGGCACCGCGATGAGCCTCGCACCGCTGGCCTACACGCTGTTCCAGCGACAGATGCAGCACGACCCCAGCGACACCAGCTGGCTGGGTCGAGACCGGTTCGTGCTGTCCTGTGGGCACTCCAGCCTCACCCTCTACATCCAGCTCTACCTCGGCGGCTTCGGCCTGGAGCTGTCCGACATCCAGGCGCTGCGGACGTTCAAGTCCAAGACCCCCGGCCATCCCGAGTTCCGCCACACCCGAGGTGTGGAGATCACCACCGGCCCGCTCGGCCAGGGGCTGGCCTCGTCCGTGGGCATGGCGATGGCCTCACGTTACGAGCGCGGCCTGTTCGACCCCGACACGCCGTGGGGTGAGAGCCCGTTCGACCACTACATCTACGTGATCGCCTCCGACGGCGACATCGAGGAGGGCGTCACCAGCGAAGCGTCGTCGCTCGCGGGCACCCAGCAGCTCGGCAATCTCATCGTGTTCTACGACAAGAACCAGATCTCCATCGAGCACGACACCAACATCGCACTGTCCGAGGACGTCGCGGCGCGCTACCGGGCCTACGGGTGGCACGTGCAGGAGATCGAGGGTGGCGAGAACGTCGTCGCCATCGAGCAGGCAATCGCCGAGGCCAAGAAGGTCACCGACAAGCCGTCGTTCATCGCGCTGCGCACGATCATCGGTTATCCCGCCCCCAACAAGATGAACACCGGCGGCGTGCACGGCTCCGCGCTCGGCGAGGACGAGGTCGCCGCCACGAAGAAGGTGCTCGGGTTCGATCCCGACCAGACCTTCGAGGTCAGCGACGAGGTCATCGGCCACACCCGCAAACTCGTCGACCGCGGCCGCGAGGCACACCAGAAGTGGCAGTCGACATTCGACGCGTGGGCCGAGCGCGAACCCGAGCGCAAGAAGCTGCTGGACCGACTGCTGGCGCAGGAGCTGCCCGACGGTTGGGATGCCGACATCACCCACTGGGAGCCGGGCTCCAAAGCGATGGCCACGCGCAAGGCCTTCGGCGAGGTGCTCAACGACGTCGCCCCCAAACTGCCCGAGCTCTGGGGCGGTTCCGCCGACCTGGCCGGCAGCAACAACACCACCATCGACGGGGTCAAATCCTTTGGGCCACCCTCGATTTCAACCGACGATTTCAAAGCCGACTGGTACGGGCGGGTGCTGCACTTCGGGGTCCGTGAGCACGCGATGGGTGCGATCCTGTCCGGGATCGTGCTGCACGGGCCGACCCGCGCGTTCGGCGGCACGTTCCTGCAGTTCTCCGATTACATGCGGCCGTCGGTCCGACTGGCCTCGCTGATGGACATCGACACCATCTACGTCTGGACCCACGACTCGATCGGCCTCGGGGAGGACGGCCCCACCCATCAGCCGATCGAGCACCTGGCGGCGCTGCGGGCCATTCCGAACCTGTCGGTGGTCCGGCCGGGCGATCCGAACGAGACCGCCTACGCCTGGCGCAGCATCATCGCCCGGGGCAACGGCAGCGGCCCGGTCGGTTTCGTCCTGACCCGTCAGGGAATCCCGGTGCTGGAGGGCACCGACTCCGACGGTGTTGCCCGCGGTGGTTACGTACTGGGCGGTGGCTCGGCCCAGGCCGACGTCATCCTCATCGCGACCGGCTCCGAACTGCAGATCGCGGTCGAGGCCAAGAAGATGCTGGCCGACAAGAACATCACCGCCGCCGTGGTGTCGATGCCCTGCATCGAATGGTTCGAATCGCAGCCGCAGGACTACCGCGACAGCGTGCTGCCACCCACCGTGTCGGCGCGGGTGGCGGTCGAGGCGGGGATCGCCCAGAGCTGGTACAAGCTCGTCGGCGATTGCGGCGAGATCGTTTCCATCGAGCACTACGGCGAGTCCGCCGACGACAAGACGCTGTTCCGGGAATTCGGCTTCACCCCAGAGGCTGTGGTGGCCGCCGCGGAACGCACGATGGCCAACTAGACGGCCAACCAGACGGCCGATCAGACACAACGAGAGACCGAGGATCCGACCATGACCCAGAACCAGAATCTGGCCGCACTGTCCGCTGCGGGCGTATCCGTGTGGCTCGACGACCTGTCCCGAGACCGGCTGCAGACCGGCAACCTCCAAGAGCTGATCGACACCAAGTCGGTGGTCGGCGTGACCACCAACCCGTCGATCTTCCAGTCCGCGTTGTCCTCCGGCGACGCCTACGACGAGCAGATCAACGAGCTGGCCGCGCGCGGCGCCGACGTCGAAGCCACCATCCGCACCGTCACCACCGACGACGTCCGCAACGCCTGTGACGTGCTGGCCAAGCAGTACGAGCAGTCCGACGGGGTGGACGGCCGGGTGTCCATCGAGGTGGATCCACGGATGGCGCACGACACCGACAAGACGATCCTGCAGGCCATCGACCTGTGGAAGACCGTCGACCGCCCCAATCTGCTCATCAAGATCCCGGCCACGATGCCCGGCATTCCGGCGATCACCGCGGTGCTCGCCGAGGGTATCTCGGTGAACGTGACGCTGATCTTCTCTGTCGAACGACACCGCATGGTGATGGACGCCTACCTGGCCGGCCTGGAAAAAGCCAAGGAGGCCGGCCACGATCTGTCCCGCATCCACTCGGTCGCCTCATTCTTCGTCTCCCGCGTGGACACCGAGATCGACAAGCGCCTCGAGAGCATCGGCTCCGAGGAAGCAATGGCGCTGCGCGGCAAGGCTGCCGTGGCCAACGCCCGGCTGGCCTATGCCGCCTACGAAGAGGTGTTCCTCGGCGGCGACCGCTTCTCGGCGCTGCAGTCCTCCGGCGCCCGGGTGCAGCGCCCGCTGTGGGCATCGACCGGCGTCAAGAACCCGGACTACTCCGACACGCTCTACGTGACCGAGCTCGTGGCACCCAACACGGTGAACACCATGCCGGAGAAGACGATCGACGCCGTCGCCGACCACGGGGTGGTCACCGGCGACACGGTGACCGGCCGTGCCGCGGAGGCCCAGGAGGTCTTCGACAAGCTCGCCGACATCGGCATCGACCTGCCCGATGTGTTCAAGGTGCTCGAAGACGAAGGTGTCGAGAAGTTCGAGAAGTCCTGGCTGGAGCTGCTCGACGCCACCAAGGGACAACTCGACGCCGCCGGCAAGTGACCTTGCGGCCGTGACGACTCCATGGCACAACCCGCTACGGGACAAGCGCGACAAGCGCATGCCCCGCATCGCCGGCCCGTGCGGCGTGGTGATCTTCGGCGTGACCGGTGATTTGGCACGCAAGAAGTTGATGCCGGCCATCTACGACCTCGCCAACCGGGGCCTACTGCCGCCGTCGTTCGCCCTGGTGGGTTTCGCACGACGGGACTGGGCCGACGAGGACTTCGGCCAGGTGGTCTACGAGGCGGTCCAGCAGCATGCGCGCACCCCGTTTCGTCAAGAGGTGTGGGACCGGCTGGCCGAGGGTTTCCGCTTCGTGCAGGGCACGTTCGACGACGACGCGGCCTTCGAGCGGCTCGCCGAGACGCTGAACAAGCTCGACGCCGAACGCGGCACGGGCGGAAATCACGCCTTCTACCTGTCCATCCCGCCCAAGGCGTTCCCCGTCGTGTGCGAACAGCTGCACAAGTCCGGCTTGGCCCGCCAGCAGGAGGACCGGTGGAGCCGGGTCGTGATCGAGAAGCCGTTCGGGCACGACCTGGCCAGCGCCCGCGAGCTCAACGCGGTGGTCAACAGCGTCTTTCCCGAGGAGTCGGTGTTCCGTATCGACCACTATCTCGGCAAGGAGACGGTGCAGAACATCCTGGCGCTGCGGTTCGCCAACGAGCTCTACGAGCCGATCTGGAATGCCCACTACGTCGATCATGTCCAGATCACGATGGCCGAGGACATCGGCCTGGGCGGCCGGGCCGGCTACTACGACGGGATCGGCGCTGCGCGCGACGTCATCCAGAACCACCTCATCCAGCTGCTGGCGCTGACAGCGATGGAGGAACCCGTCAGCTTCGGTCCGCACGAGCTGCAGGCCGAGAAGATCAAGGTGCTCTCGGCGACCCGGCCGCTTCAGCCGTTGAATCTGACCTCGGCGCGCGGCCAGTATTCGGCGGGCTGGCAGGGCAACGAGAAGGTGCCGGGCCTGCTCGACGAGGGCGGCTTCTCCCCCGAGTCCACGACCGAGACGTTCGCCGCGATCACCCTCGAGGTGGACACCCGGCGCTGGGCGGGGGTGCCCTTCTTCCTGCGCACCGGAAAACGACTGCCGCGTCGTGTCACCGAGGTGGCGTTGGTGTTCAAGCGTGCCCCGCATCTGCCGTTCGACTCAACGATGACCGAGGAGCTCGGCAAGAACGCACTGGTGCTGAGGATCCAGCCGGACGAAGGCATCACGATGCGGTTCGGCTCCAAGGTGCCCGGCAGCGCGATGGAGGTCCGAGATGTGAACATGGACTTCTCCTACGGCTCGGCGTTCGCCGAGGACTCCCCGGAAGCCTATGAGCGGTTGATCCTCGATGTCCTGCTCGGCGAGCCGTCGTTGTTCCCGGTCAACGCCGAGGTCGAATTGTCCTGGAAGATCCTCGATCCGGTGTTGGACGCCTGGGCCGGGCAAGGGCGTCCGGAGCCCTACGAGTCGGGTACGTGGGGCCCGCCGTCGGCATTCGAGATGGTGCATCGGCTGGACCGGGAATGGAGGCGGCCGTGACGAGCGCTTGCGCGAGGAACCGACAAACCCCGACGAGCGCTTGCGCGAGGAACCGACAAGCCCCGACGAGCGCTTGCGCGTGGGGGCACCTCCCGCTTGCGGGGGAGAACCGGGGGCCCCGATGATCGTCGAACTTCCCGACACCACCACTGCCGAGATCAACAAGAAGATCACCGGGCTTCGTGAAGAGGGCGGCGCGCTGACGCTGGGCCGGGTGCTGACCCTCGTCATCGCCCCCGACAGCGAGGAGACGCTGCAGAGCGCGATCGACGCCGCCACGTTCGCCAGTCGTGAGCATCCCTGCCGGGTGATCGCAGCACTGGCCGGTGACGGTGACGCCGCTGACCCACGGCTTGACGCCGAGCTACGGGTCGGCCGTGACGCCGGAGCGGGTGAGGTGGTGGTGCTACGTCTGCACGGCGAACTGTCCGCGCATCCCTCGGCAGTCGTGCTGCCGTTCCTGCTGCCCGACACCCCGGTGGTGGCGTGGTGGCCTGACACCGCGCCGCAGGTGCCGGCCGAGGATCCGCTGGGCAGGTTGGCGATCCGCCGGATCACCAACGCCACCGACGCCCCTGATCCGCTGGCCGCGATCAAGAGTCGCCTGCCCGGCTATCACCCCGGCGACACCGACCTGGCGTGGAGTCGCATCACCTACTGGCGCGCGCTGCTGGCCTCGGCCATCGACGAGCCGCCGTATGAGCCGATCCGTTCGGCGGTGGTGTCGGGCCTGAAGTCCGAGCCGGCGCTGGACATGCTGGCCGGCTGGCTGGCCAGCCGCATCGACGGCACGGTGACCCGGTCGGTCGGCACCCTCAAGGTGGAGCTGCACCGGGATCATGACACCGTGACGCTCAGCCGACCGCAGGAGGGTGTGACGGCGACGCTGAGCCGAACGTCGCGGCCCGTGGCGCTGGTTCCACTGGCAAGAAGAGATGTCCCTGAATGCCTCGCCGAGGAGATGCGCCGGCTCGATGCCGACGAGATCTATCGCGAGGCGCTGACCGGAATCGACAAGGTGTCCTATCAATGAAACCGACCATCGAAACCTACTCCGACAGCACGGCGCTGGTCGCTGCCGCAGGCGACCGGCTGGTGTCGGCCATCGCTTCCACGATCGAGGAGCACGGTACCGCCTCGATCGTGCTGACCGGCGGCGGCACCGGCATCGGGCTGCTCGAGCGGGTGCGCGAACGCGCCGGCGAGATCGACTGGGCGAAGGTGCACATCTACTGGGGCGACGAACGTTTCGTGCCCTCTGACGACGACGAGCGCAACGACAAGCAGGCCCGCGAGGCGCTGCTCGACCACATCGACATCCCCCCGGTCAACGTGCATTCGATGGCCGCCTCCGACGGCGAGTTCGGCGACGACCTCGACGCGGCTGCCGGCGGGTACGAACAGCTACTCGCCGAGACGTTCGTCGACCCCGCAACCGAATTCGACATTCATCTGCTGGGCATGGGCGGTGAGGGCCACGTCAACTCGTTGTTCCCCGACTCTGCGGCGGTGCGCGAGACCGAGCGGATGGTGGTCGGTGTCACCGACTCCCCCAAGCCGCCGCCGCGCCGGATCACGTTGACCCTGCCCGCGGTTCGCCGCTCCCGGCAGGTGTGGCTGGTGGTCTCCGGCGAGGGCAAGGCCGACGCAGTGGCCGCTGCGGTCAACGGCGCCGAACCGACCGAGGTGCCGGCCGCCGGCGCGGTCGGCACCGAGGCGACGGTCTGGCTGCTGGACGAAGCCGCGGCCGCCAAGCTCTGACCCGGCTGACGCGCTCTCCCCGTTGAGACTGCACTGGCGGCGGGCGTCACTCGCACTTTGCCGCAGTAGCTGCAGTCTCAACGGTTTGTGACGCGCCGCTCAGCGGACCCCTGTCCGATTGTCCGCTCAGCGGACCCCTGCCTGATTGTCCGCTCAGCGGACGTCGACGTAGTAGACCTGGCCGGTAACGACGTCCTGGCGGTTGTCGTCGTTGTAGCCGGTGTTGGGCACGGTGCCGCGCAGGGCGGGTCCGGGCTGGACGGCCACGACGGTGGCCTGCGACAGCGGGGCGTCGGACAGACGGTTGACGATGACGCGGTTGCCGTCGGCTTCGAGCTGGCTGATGGTCTGCTGGGCGTCGGAGCCACTGGGTGCGGCGGCCGCGGGAGTGGCCAGGCCCAGGACGGCGGCGGTCAAACCGGCAGCGGCGGCGGTGGCGAGAGTGATGCTCTTCATCTCGGTTCCTCTTTCTGATCTTGAGTTCTGCCCGGTGTAACCCGCAGGTCAGGCAGTTGATTTCCGCTGGCAGAAATTGACCGGCCGCTGGCAGGAATCGAAGCCTCGCAACGGCCGACGACGTCCGTTCACACTGCGGTGGCTGCGCTTCCCTCTCGCACTTTCCCGCCGTGGCTGCAGTCTCGACGCCGGGGCACTGCCAGTTCGGCGCGTGGAGTCGTCATACTTGCGTCATGGCAGACAGAGGTGACCGACCGATCCGGACCGGCCCGGAGCGGATCCGCAAACTGGCACAGGCGGCGCTGAACGCCGACGTCACCGTCGAGCAGGTCGACACCATCCTGGAGGGTCTCAGCGAGACGCTGGAGGACCTCAACCATTCGACCGGCAATCTGGACGCCACTCTGGAACGGTTCAACGAGACCATCAACCAGATCAACGAGCTGGCTCCTCGCCTGCACGACGTCGTCGACCGGATGGAAGGGGTCGTCGCCCGCGTCGAACGCATCGTCGAAATGGGCGAATCGGTCATCTCCCCGCTCGCGGCCACCGAGCAGGTCGTGCGAGGCGCCATCGACCGCGTGAGGCGCACCGCGGGACTGCAGTAAGACTCCTCAGCCGCTGTTGCGCAGCGCCGTCGCCAGCCCGCTCATCGTCAGCAGGATCCCCCGCTGGACCAACTCGTCCTCGTCGCCGGAGCGGTAACGCCGCAGCAACTCCACCTGCAGGTGGTTCAGCGGCTCGAGGTACGGGAACCGGTTGAACACCGAGCGGGCCAGCGCCGGGTTGTCGGCCAGCAGATCGTCCTGCCCGGTGATCAACGCGTGCATCCGGATGGTCCGCGCGTGCTCGTCGGCGATCTTGTCGAACACCCGCCGCCGAAGGTCCTCGTCGTCGACCAACTCCGAATACCGCGCCGCCAGGCCAAGGTCCGACTTGGCGAGCACCTGGGCCATGTTGGACAGCACGGTGGTGAAGAACGGCCAGCGCTGATAGAGGTCCTGCAGGACGGCCAGCCGCGCATCCTGGTCATCGCCGTCGGCGATCCACTGCTCGAAGGCGCTGCCGGTGCCGTACCAACCCGGCAGCATCACCCGCGACTGGCTCCAGGCCAGCACCCACGGGATCGCGCGGAGATCCGAGATCTGCGTCGTGGGTTTCCGCGACGTCGGCCGGCTGCCGATGTTCAGCGCGCCGATCTCACTGACCGGTGTCGAGGCTTTGAAGTAGTCGACGAATCCAGGTGTCTCATGCACCAATTCGGCGTAGGCGCGCTGCGCCCTGGCAGCGAGGTCGTCGAGCACCGCGTAGGCCTCTTCCGACGAGCGCCCCAGGCCTTCGGTGTCCAGCAGGGTGGCCTCCAGCGTGGCGGCCAACAGGGTTTCCAGGTTCCGGCGGGCGATCTGCGGCTCGGCGTACTTGGCGGCGATGACCTCACCCTGTTCGGTCAGGCGCAACGAGCCCCGCACCGCGCCGGGCGGCTGCGCCAGGATGGCGTCGTAACTGGGCCCCCCGCCGCGGCCCACCGTCCCACCGCGACCGTGGAACAACCGCAGCCGGATGCCGGTCTTGCGGGCCGACTCGACGAGATCCAGTTCCGCGCGGTAGAGCGCCCAGTTGGCCGCCAGGTAGCCGCCGTCCTTGTTGGAGTCGGAGTAGCCCAGCATCACCTCCTGGCTGTCGCCCCGCGCGGTGACCAGGGCGCGGTACAGCGGAAGCTCCAGCGCCGCCTCCAGGATCGACGACCCGCGTTGCAGGTCGTCGATGGTCTCGAACAGTGGCACGATCCCGACCGCGGCGTACGGCTGGTCACCCGAGGCGTCCAGCAGCCCGGCCTCCTTCAGCAGGATCGCGGGTTCGAGCATGTCCGACACCGACTGGCACATCGAGATGATGTAGTTCGGCACCGCCTGCGGCCCGAACACGTGCACGGCGCGGGCGGCGGCCATGACGATGCCCAGCTCCTTGCGCGCCAGCTCGGACAGGTCGGCCTCGGGGCGCACCAGCGGTCGCCGGGTGCCCAGTTCGGCGGCGAGCAGCTCGACGCGCTCCGGCTCGCTCAGCGACGCATAGTCGTCGTGCACCCCCGCCCAGGCGAACAACTCGGCGATGACCTCCTCGTGCACGTCGGAGTTCTGCCGCATGTCCAGCCCGGAGAGATGAAACCCGAACACCCGCACCGATTCCCGCAGCCGGCACAACCGGTCGTCGGCGAGCACCGCGCTGCCGTTGGAGCGCAGTGACTCGTCGACCACATCGAGGTCGTCCAGCAGCTTGGCCGGCGTCTGGTAGGGCGACATGCCCAGGTCGAGTTCGTGCTCGGGTTGCTCGTCGAGGATCTGCTGCGCTGTCGCCGTGAGCCGCGCGTGGATGACCCGAAGCGCGCGACGGTAGGGCTCGTCCTCGCGGGCCGGCTCATGGCAGGCGTCGGCGAGGGCGGCCAGCCCGTCGCTGATGTGCACCAGACGCACCGACATCGACAACTCCTGCTCGAGCGCAGTGAGCTCACCGAAGTAGTACGCGAATGCGGTGAACGCGGCGCGGCCGGTGGCCAGCCGCACCACGTCGGCGGTCACGTTCGGGTTGCCGTCCCGGTCGCCGCCGATCCACGATCCGGGGCGCAGGATCGGCTCGGCCAGCAGGTCGGTGTCGGGCCAGCGGGCCTGCAGCGCCGCGCGCACCTGCGCATTGACCTGCGGAATGACCTCGAAGAACGCCGCCGCGTAGTACCGCAGGCCGGTTTCGATCTCGTCCTGGATCTTCAGTCGCGACAGCCGGATCAGCGCGGTCTGCCACAGCGTGAGGATGTGTCGGCGCAACTCGGTCTCGATGTCGCGGCCTTCCTCGGTCCTGGTCAGGCCGTGCATCCGCATCCGCATCAGCTCGGTGATGCGGTGCTGGGTGTCGAACACGGTGCGCCGCCGCGTCTCGGTGGGGTGCGCGGTGATGACGGGCGACACCAGCGCCCCGACCAGCGCGTCGGCCACGGTGTCCGGATCCAGGTTCGCCGTGTCGAGTTTGAGGTAGGTGGCGGCGAGGCTGCTGTCCTGGGGCGGTTCACCGGCGGCCTCGTGGACCGCCCGGCGGCGCTCGCGATGGATGTCCTCAGCCACGTTGGCCAGCAGCGCGAAGTGGGTGAAGGCGCGGATGACGGGGATGGCCTGGTGAACATCGATGCCGTCGAACAACGAGACGATGTCGGCGCGGTCGATCTCGGAGCGACGCACCCGAAACGACTCCACCCGGGCGCGCTCTACCAGGTCGAAGACGGTGTCACCGTTCTGGTCGCGAACGGTCTCCCCCAGGATCGCGCCGAGCAGGCGGATGTCCTCACGCATCGGCTCCGTGGCTTCCCGTCCCACCTGGGTGCGCAGGACAGAACCGATCGGTGCCAACGTGGTATCGGGAGACTCAGCCATCCCCCAAGTATCGAGGGCGAGCCGATCAGTCGCATGACGAGCCCCCTGCGATGACCAAGCCGCGACGCCCAATGCCCGGTCACGGCGGTGACCCCGCCCCAGACGCACAGAGCCCGGTCACGACGGTGACGTCGGACCGGGCATGCGGTGTCGAAGGGTCAGCTGTATTTGATCTGCAGCGCCATCCCGATGATGGCGACCACCCAGATGCCGGTGACGAACAGCGTCAACCGGTCCAGGTTCTTCTCGACCACCGTGGAGCCGGACAGGCTGGACTGCACACCGCCACCGAACAGGCTGGACAGACCGCCGCCCTTGGCGCGATGCAGCAGGACCAGGAGCACAACCAGCACGCTGGTCACGACCAGGATGATCTGCAGGGCCAATTCCATGGCGGCCAGACTACAGGGTGAGCAGTCCGCCCTGAGAAATCGGGCCCGGGTAATCGGCCCTGCGAATTGGGCCTACGGGAAAGGCCCTACGGAAGAGGCCCGCCCGCGGCGATCGCCGACAGCGTGGCGAACTGCTCGCCGTCCAGCGAGGCACCGCCCACCAGCGCGCCGTCGACGTCCGCCTGCCCGACGATCTCGCCGACGTTCTTGGCGTTGACCGAGCCGCCGTAGAGCACCCGAACGCCGGCAGCCAGCTCCGGCGACGCCAGGTTGCCCAACTCCTGCCGGATGGCCTGGCAGACCTCCTGGGCGTCGGCCGCGCTGGCCACCCGGCCGGTGCCGATCGCCCACACGGGCTCGTAGGCGATCACAGCCTGCCCGATCTGCTCGGCGCTCAACCCGGCCAGCGAGCCCCGCAACTGTTCGACGTTGTAGTCGACGTGGTTGCCTGCCTCACGGACCTCGAGATGCTCACCGATGCAGATGATCGGCACCAGGCCGTGCTTGAACGCGGCGAGCGCCTTCGCGGCGACCAGCGCGTCGTCCTCGTGATGGTAGGTGCGCCGCTCGGAGTGGCCGACCACGACGAACGAACACCCCAGTTTCGCCAGGAAAGCG
This sequence comes from Mycolicibacterium poriferae, assembly GCF_010728325.1. Next base: position 3,149,364 of record NZ_AP022570.1, on the reverse strand, counting down.
CCGCTGACCTCGCCGGTGTAGGCGCCCGAGTCGTGCTGGGAGAGGTCCTGGGCACCGTAGGTCAACCGCAACTTGTCCCCGTCGACCAGCGTCTGCACACTGCGCAGGTCGGTGAACGGCGGGATGACGGTGACATCGACCTTGTCGAAGTACTTGTCGGGCAACGAGAACGCGATCTTCTGCACCAACGCGATGGCTTCGAAGTGGTTCAGGTTCATCTTCCAGTTGCCGGCGATCAGCGGCTTTCGCGACACGGTGCCCCCTTCAGGACTCGAGTACGGAGATGCCGGGCAAGGTCTTGCCCTCGAGGTACTCCAGCGACGCGCCGCCGCCGGTGGAGATGTGGGAGAAGCCGTCGTCGGGCAACCCCAGCTGCCGTACCGCTGCAGCCGAGTCCCCGCCACCGACGACGCTGAAGCCGCCCTTGCCGGTGGCGGCGATGATGGCTTCGGCGACGCCCTTGGTGCCAGCGGAGAACGCCGGGAACTCGAACACGCCCATCGGACCGTTCCAGAACACCGTCCTGGCGTTGGACAGCAGCGCGGCGAAGCGCTTCACCGACTCGGGGCCGATGTCGAGGCCCATCTTGTCGTCCGGGATCGCATCGCAGGACACCGTCTCCGGCGGCGAGTCGGCGGCGAACTTCTCGGCGACGACGATGTCCACCGGCAGGTGCAACACGTCGGCGTAGGTGTCCAACAACTTGCGGCAGGTGTCGACCATGCCCTCTTCGAGCAACGATGAACCAACCGAAAGACCCTGCGCGGCAAGGAAGGTGAAGCACATGCCGCCGCCGATGATGAGGCTGTCGGCCTTGGTGGCCAGGTTTTCGATCACGGCGAGTTTGTCGGAGACCTTGGAGCCGCCGAGCACCACCGCGTAGGGCCGTTCGGTGGACTCGGTCAGCTGCTCGAGCACCTTGACCTCGGTCGCGACCAGCTTGCCGGCATAGTGCGGCAGCAGCTTGGCGACATCGAACACCGAAGCCTGCTTGCGGTGCACGACGCCGAAGCCGTCGCTGACGAAGGCGCCGTCGTCGCCGACGAGTTCGACGAGCGCCTTGGCCAGCGATTCCCGCTCGGCGTCGTCCTTGCTGGTTTCGCGCGGATCGAAACGGATGTTCTCCAGCAGCAGGATGTCACCGTCGGTCAGTCCCTCGGCGCGGGCCAGCGCGTCGCTGCCGACCACGTCACCGGCGAGCTGTACGTGGCGACCCAGCCGCTCCCCCAGGTCCCTGGCGACCGGAGCCAGCGAGAACTTCGGGTCAGGCTCGCCCTTCGGCCGGCCCAGGTGCGCGGTGACGACGAGCTTGGCGCCGGCGTCACTCAACGCCTTCAGGGTCGGCAACGAGGCGATGATCCGGCCTGGATCGGTGATCTGCCGGTCGTCGTTCAGCGGGACGTTGAAGTCGGAGCGCACCAACACGCCCCGGCCCGAAACACCCTCTGCCAGAAGATCGGAGAGCGTCTTGACAGCCATCGGGGCTACAGCGACTTACCGACGAGGCCGACCAGGTCGACGAGGCGGTTGGAGTAACCCCACTCGTTGTCGTACCAGGACACCACCTTGGCCTGGTTGTCGATCACCTTGGTCAACCCGGCGTCGAAGATCGAGCTGTGCGGATCGGTGACGATGTCGCTGGAGACGATCGGCGCGTCGTAGTACTTCAGGATGCCCTTGAGCGGTCCGTCGGCCGCCGCCTTCATCGCGGCGTTGATCTCGTCGGCGGTGGCCGACTTGGCCAGCTCCGCGGTCAGGTCGGTGCAGGATCCGGTGGGGATCGGCACGCGCAGCGCGTAACCGTCGAGCTTGCCCTTCAGGTCGGGCATCACCAGGCCGATGGCCTTGGCTGCACCGGTGGAGGTGGGCACGATGTTCAGCGCGGCGGCGCGGGCACGGCGCAGGTCCTTGTGCGGGCCGTCCTGCAGGTTCTGGTCCTGGGTGTAGGCGTGCACCGTGGTCATCAGCCCTTTGACGATCCCGAACTCGTCGTGCAGGACCTTGGCCAGCGGGCCCAGGCAGTTGGTGGTGCAGGAGGCGTTGGAGATGATGTTCTGGCTGCCGTCGTACTTGTCGTCGTTGACGCCGAGCACGATCGTGATGTCCTCGTCGGTGGCCGGCGCGGAGATGATGACCTTCTTGGCGCCGGCGTCGAGGTGCCCCTTGGCCTTGTCGGCCTTGGTGAAGATGCCGGTCGATTCGACGACGACGTCCACGCCGAGATCACCCCACGGCAGGGCGGCCGGCCCCTCCTTGACCTCCAGCGCCTTGATCTTGGTGCTGCCGACGACGATGGTGTCGTCGCCTTCGAGGCTGACCTCGTAGGGCAGCCGGCCCAGGATGGAGTCGAACTTCAGCAGGTGCGCCAGCGTCGCGTTGTCGGTGAGGTCGTTGACCGCGACGATCTCGATGTCGGCGTTCTTGCCCTCGGCCTTCTGGGCATCCAGTGCGCGGAAGAAGTTGCGTCCGATACGGCCGAAGCCGTTCACGCCTACCCGGATCGTCACGTGTGTCTCCTCAATGTCGCTCGAACTGCGCTGTCGTTCTCCTGAACTGCTCGGCAGCCAGCCTAGTAGGTGTCGGTGTCGCCCCGCGCGGCCTGGCCCGGACCACTGCTAGCGCACCGCCAAACTCTGATCGACGTAGGGGTTGCCGAGCCATTTACGCCGCAGCCGCTGCAGTGTGCCGTCCTCTTCCAGCTCGGCCTGGGCCACCTGCAGGCGCGCCAACAGGGTTTGGTCGGCAGGGTTGACCGCGACCGCGATCTGTTCGGTGGCGATCCCGCCCGACTGGACGATCTCGACATTGGGCACCTGGCTGACCAGCCGGGACAAGGCCGGAGCCAGTCCGAGCACTGCGTCGCAGCCACCGGCGGTGAGATCGGCGACGGCGGTGCCGACGGCGCCGTAGTCATAGACCCGCACGTGCGCCACGCGCCCCTGGGCGAGGAGGTGCCCGGCGATCGATTCGCTGGTGTCGCCGCGCTGCACCCCGACGGTCAGTCCGCTCAGGTCGTCGATCGAGCGGACCTGCGGCAGCCGCACGGTGTCGACGGCCAGGCCCTGGCCGGAGATCACGTAGGGCGGGAGGAACGCGACCATGTGTTCCCGTTCGGGGGTGATGCTCACCGCTGCGGCCACACAGTTGTATTCGCCGGCGGCCAGTCGCGCCAGGACGGCGCCGAAGTCCGTGCTCTCCTCGCCGGCGATGAACTCCACCGATTCGCCCACCGCCGACCCCAGCGCCGTCATCAGGTCGATGTCCAGTCCGCCGCCGGGCATCCCGCTGAAGGGCGGCTCGGGAGAGCCGACCCCGACGAGCAATGCAGCCACGGAACCACCGTATAACCCGATACTCAGCAGATGACCGATTGGGTGATACCGGCGATCAACGACTTCGTCAACCGGGTCCGTCACTACATGAAGGTCGAGGACCACCAGTTCGAGGCCATCGACAAGAAGGTGCTCGAGCACCTATTCGATCTCTAGGCGTCCTCGAGCAGGTCGGGGGTGACCGCGGATTCGGTGTCGGGGATACCGTCCTGTTTGGCTTTGCGGTCGGCCATCGAGAGCAAGCGCCGGATACGCCCTGCCACGGCGTCTTTCGTCATCGGCGGATCGGCGAGGCGACCCAGCTCCTCCAGCGAGGCTTGGCGGTGCGCGACACGCAGGCTGCCGGCAGCGGCCAGGTGATCGGGCACGGTATCGCCGAGGATCTCCAGCGCGCGCTCGACGCGGGCGGCCGCGGCGACCGCCGCGCGCGCGGACCGGCGCAGGTTCGCGTCGTCGAAATTGGCCAGCCGGTTGGCGGTGGCGCGGACCTCGCGGCGCATGCGCCGCTCCTCCCAGGTCAGTCGGGTGTCCTGGGCGCCCATCCGGGTCAGCAGAGCGCCGATGGCCTCACCGTCGCGCACCACAACCCGGTCACTGCCGCGCACCTCGCGGGCTTTGGCGCTGACACCGAGCCGCCGCGCAGCACCGACCAGGGCCAACGCCGCCTCGGGCCCGGGGCAGCTGACTTCCAGCGCCGAGGACCGACCCGGCTCGGTGAGCGAGCCGTGCGCCAAAAACGCTCCCCGCCAAGCGGCTTCGGCATCGGCGACGCTGCCGCCGACGACCTGGGCGGGCAGTCCGCGCACCGGGCGGCCGCGCAGATCGAGCAACCCGGTCTGACGCGCCAGCGCCTCACCGTCCTTGACCACACGCACCAGGTAGCGGGTGCTCTTACGGATGCCGGTCGCCGACATGACCTGAACCACCGCGTTGTACCCGTACAGGTCGTAGATGTCCTTGCGCAGCCGACGCGCGATGATGCCCAGGTCCACTTCGGCTTCGACGACCACCCGGCCGGAGACGATGTGCAGTCCGCCGGCGAACCGCAGCAGTGACGCCACCTCGGCGCGGCGGGCGCTGACCGAATTGACCACCAGCCGGCTCAGTTCGTCTTTGACCTCGGCTGTCATCGCCACGGGTCGTCACCTCTCGGTCCGTTCACTGTCGGTGTGGGCACAGTAGGCGGCGCCGCCCTGGGCACCATGCCCCGCCTTCGGACCCCCTCCAACGCCGCGGCCAGTTTCGCCGGGTCATGTAAAGGTGTACCAGGTCTGCAAACGTCAGCAAACTCTACGCGGGCGTCGAGAATCAGCGCCGTGCGGCGCAACTGGTCGCGCTCGCGCTCGCTGGGCACGCTGGTGCTGTCGACGATGATGTCGTGCATGGTGAACTCCGGCGCGTGCTGCGACAGCACGTGGATGTGACGCTCCACCGAGAAGCCGGCGGTCTCCCCTGGTTCGGCGACCAGGTTGAGCACCAGCGCGCGCCGGGCGGCCGTCGAGCGCAGCGCCGCCGCCAGCTCCGGCACCAGCACGTGCGGAATGACACTGGTGAACCACGACCCCGGACCGAGCACGACGAGATCGGCGTTCATGATGGCGTCGATGGCCTGACGGGTGGCCGGCGGGTCGCTGGGCAGCAGCCGCACCCGCCGCACCTTGCCCACGGTGGTCGCGATGGCCACCTGCCCGCGGATGGCGCGGCTGACCCGCGGATCGGCCTCCAAGCCGACCACGTCGGCTTCGATGCTCAGGCCCGTGGGACACATCGGCAGCACCCGGCCCTTCACGCCCAGGATGCGGCCCAGCTCATCGAGGGCCGCCACGGGGTCCGCGAGGACCTCGCTGAGCCCGGCCAGCATGAGATTGCCGATGGGGTGCCCGGCGAGCGCGCCGCTGCCGCCGAACCGGTGCTGAATGATCGTCGCCCACAACCGACCGTGCGGGCTGTCGGAGGCCAACGCCGCCAGAGCCATTCGCAGATCACCGGGGGGTACGACGTCGAGCTCGCTGCGCAGCCGGCCCGAGGACCCGCCGTCGTCGGCCACGGTGACGATCGCGGTGACATGCGGGGTGATCCGCCGCGCCGCCGACAGCGTCGCGTACAACCCGTGGCCGCCACCGAGGGCGACGATGCGGGGACTCATACGTCCCCCTCCCGCGCGGAGAAGCTCACCTGCCGTGCCTCACTTACGGAACAGCTCATTCGCGCCCCAGATCGCGGTGCAGCACGCGCACCGTCAGCGCGTCGCCGCCGGACAACCGGGCGGCCAGGGCCTCGGCCATCGCCACACTGCGGTGCTTGCCGCCGGTACAGCCGATGGCCACGGTCATGTAGCGCTTCCCCTCCCTGCGGTATCCGTCGATGACGACGCCCAACAGCTGATGGTAGGAGTCGAGGAACTCGACGGCGCCGGGTTGGCCGAGGACGTAGTCGCGGACGTCGGGATGCTGGCCGCTGTGGGGGCGCAGCTGGTCCACCCAGTGGGGATTGGGCAGGAACCGCACATCCATCACGGTGTCGGCGTCCATCGGCAAGCCGTACTTGTAACCGAAAGACTCCACGGTGACGTTGGTGTGGGCGACCGTCTCGGCCCCGAAGGCGCGCTCGATGCTCTCGCGCAGCGCCGGAACCGGCAGTGCCGACGTGTCGATGACCAGATCGGCGGCCGCGCGCACCGGCGCGAGCATGGTCCGTTCCGCGGCGATGCCCTCGGCCAGCGTCTGGTTGCCCTGCAGCGGATGGCTGCGCCGGTTCTGCTCGTAACGCCGGACGAGGATGTCGTCGGAGGCCTCCAGGAACAGCACCCGGGGGGTGATGTTGCGTGTCGCCAGCTCGTTGCGCACCCAGTCGAGGTCGCCGGTGAAGCCCCGGGACCGCACGTCCATCACCACCGCGAGCTGGGTGATGCGGGAACCGGCGGCCAGCCCCAGGTCGACCATCCGGGCGATGAGCTCGGGCGGCAGGTTGTCGGCGACATACCAGCCGAGGTCCTCGAGCACCTTGGCTGCGGTCCCGCGGCCGGCTCCGGACAGGCCGGTGACAAGGACTACATCGATGTCGCTTCCGACCTCGTCGCCGAGGTCACCCCCGTCAGCGGCGGTGCCGGTGTCTGCGCGCAGTTCCTCGTGCATACCTTGCTCTGTCATCCCGGTGCTGTGCTCCGATCATCGCCGATCACGGGTGCGGACGCCTGCGAAACGGCCGGTGAATCAGGTGTAGCGGCAACCGACCCCTCGGCGGCTGACTCCGTCGGCGACGCGGCGCCGAGTGCCTCCAGCACGGCCCGGGCCGTCGCAGCGCCGATGCCGGGCACCGAGGTGATCTCCTCGACGCTGGCCTGCTTGAGCCGGGCCAGCGACCCAAAATGGGTGACCAGGGCTTTGCGCCGGTGCTCACCCAGCCCCCGCACCGAATCCAGCGCCGAGGCCGTCATTCGTTTGGAGCGCTTGCTGCGGTGGTAGCTGATCGCGAACCGATGCGCCTCGTCCCGCACCCGCTGCAGCATGTACAGACCGTCGCTGTTGCGCGGCAGGATCACGGGCTCGGCGGGCGAACCGTCGCGTCCGGGGACCCACACTTCTTCCAGCCGCTTGGCCAGGCCGACCACCGCGACGTCGGTCACCCCCAGTTCGTCGAGCACCGATGCTGCCGCGTTGACTTGCGGGGCGCCCCCGTCGACGACGAAAAGGTTGGGGGGGTACGCGAACCGGGCCGGACGAGCGCTTGCGCGAGGACCATCATCCACGCGAGCGCTCGCGCGAGAACCATCGTCCACGCGAGCGCTCGCGCGAGCGCCATCGTCCACTGCAGCGCTCCCCTCGGCGACGTCTCCGGAGTCGCGCAGGTGACGGTGGAAGCGCCGCCGTGTCACCTCCGCGATCGATGCGACGTCGTCGGAGCGGCCCTGTCCCGCCGCCTCTCTGATCGCGTAGTGCCGATAGTCGGATTTCTTGGGCAGGCCGTCTTCGAACACGACCAGCGAGGCGACCACGTCGGTGCCCTGGACGTGGCTGATGTCGACGCACTCGATGCGCAGTGGCGCGTCCTCGAGCTCGAGAGCCTCCTGGATGCTCTGCAGCGCAGCGCTTCTCGCGGTGAAGTCACCGGCCCGCTTGAGCTTGTGCTGGGTCAGGGCGTCCTGCGCGTTGCGGTGCACCGTTTCGGCCAGCGCCCGTTTGTCACCCCGCTGGGCAACCCGCAGCGTCACCCGCGAGCCCCGCAGCTGGGACAACCACGTCTCGAGCTCGTCGGAGGTGTCGGGCAGCACCGGCACGAGCACCTGCCGCGGGACCGGGTTGGCCACGTCGTCTCGCCCGCCGTCGGCAGCAGTGCCCAGCGCCGCCTGGTCTCCGTAGAACTGGGTGAGAAACTGCTCGACCAGATACTCCAGCGTGGATTCGCCGGGCTCACCGGACTTTTCGACGACCCAGCCGCGCTGACCGCGCACCCGCCCGCCGCGGACGTGGAAGACCTGGACCGCAGCCTCCAGCTCGTCGTCGGCGAAGGCGACGACGTCGGCGTCGGTGCCGTCGCCGAAGACCACCGCTTGTTTCTCCAGCGCGCGGCGCATCGCCGAGATGTCGTCGCGCAGCCGCGCAGCGCGCTCGAAATCGAGGTTGACCGACGCGTCGTTCATCTGCTGCTCCATCTCGCGGACCAGCTTGTCGGTCTTGCCGGCCAGGAAGTCGCAGAAATCACCGACGATGCGGCGGTGCTCCTCGGCGCTGACCCGGCCGATGCACGGTGCGGAACACTTGTCGATGTATCCGAGCAGGCAGGGGCGGTCAATCTGGCTGTGACGCTTGAACACTCCGTTGGAACAGGTTCGCGCGGGGAACACGCGGGTCAGCAGGTCCAGGGTCTCGCGGATGGCCCAGGCGTGGGAGTAGGGGCCGAAGTAGCGCACCCCTTTGCGCCGCGGTCCCCGGTAGACCATCAGGCGCGGGTACTCCTCGTTGAGAGTGACCGCGAGTACGGGGTAGGACTTGTCGTCGCGGTAGCGGATGTTGAACCGCGGATCGAATTCCTTGATCCAGTTGTATTCGAGTTGAAGGGCTTCGACCTCGGTGTTGACGACCGTCCACTCCACCCCGGCCGCGGTCATCACCATCTGGCGGGTGCGCGGAGCGAGTCCGGACAGGTCGGCGAAGTAGGAGTTCAGCCGACTGCGAAGGCTCTTGGCCTTGCCGACGTAGATGACCCGGCCGTGGGCGTCCTTGAAGCGGTACACCCCGGGTTCGACGGGAATCGACCCAGGGGCAGGTCGGTACGTCGATGGATCGGGCACAGCTCCCAGGCTACTGCCCCACCCCGACGGCTCGGCTCAGTGAGGGTCGCGACGGGACGCCAGATCGGGCCGATACCGCTGCTCGAGCTCGCGGACCCGGTCCATGGCGTGCACGGCCCGCAACTTGTCCACGGTCTGGATCGCCATCACCGGGACGTACTCGTCGTCGGGCAGGTCCAGGCGCGCCCACCGCGCACCGGGAGGGAACGACACCCCGCACACGTCGTCCCACGCAAACAGCCGGTAGCCGAACAGGTTTCGCACCGCGACACCGGCGGCACCGATACGTAGCCGGGGCCGGGCGAACAGGCACAGAAAGCCCGCGATCACGGCGCCCACGGTGGCGATGGCCACCTGGTCGTAGGTGCGGAAGATCACCCCGGTCGAGCCCACCTTGAGCAGTGCCCCGACCGCGATGTGCGCGACCAGCACGATGGCCGCCGCACTGTAGGCGAAGATCGGCGCCAGGTGCGGTTTGACCTCGAGGTCCCAGTCCGCCCCGGTCATGTCCCCGACCGCAGCCGGCGCAGGGTCAGCGCGGTCGACAGCGCCGCTGCGGCCGCCTGCGCGCCCTTGTCCTCGGCCGAGGACGGCAGCCCTGCCCTGTCGAGCGCCTGGTGCTCGGTGTTGGTGGTCAGCACGCCGTTGGCCACGGGAGTCGACGAATCCAGCGACACCCGCGTCAGCCCCTGGGTGACCGCGTCACACACGTAGTCGAAGTGTGGCGTCTCCCCCCGGATCACCACACCGAGCGCGACGACGGCGTCGTGGGTCGCGGCCAGGGCCTGCGCGACCACTGGGATCTCGATGGCGCCGAGCACCCGCACGACGGTCGGATCGGCGATCCCCGCCTCGGCGGCGACCCGGCGCGCTCCTTCGAGCAGCGCGTCGCAGATGGTCTCGTGCCAGGTGCTGGCGACGATGGCCAACGTGACGTCGCCGGCCTGCAGCGCGGGCAGATCGGGGACACCGGCGGCTGGACTCATACCGCTCCGCCGAACTCTCCGGGTACTGCCTCGTCGTAGTCCTCCAGGCCGACGAGGTCGTGGCCCATGCGGTCCCGTTTGGTCATCAGGTAGCGGATGTTCTCGGCGTTGGCACGCACCGGCAGCGGGACGCGTTCGATGATGTGCAGGCCGTATCCGTCGAGGCCGACGCGCTTGGCCGGGTTGTTGGTCAGCAGACGCATCGAGCGCACCCCGAGGTCGACCAGGATCTGCGCCCCGGTGCCGTAGTCGCGGGCATCGGCGGGCAGGCCCAGCTTGAGGTTGGCGTCGACGGTGTCGTCGCCGGCGTCCTGCAACTGATAGGCCTGCAGTTTGTGCATCAACCCGATGCCGCGGCCCTCGTGGCCTCGCATGTAGAGCACCACGCCGCGGCCTTCGCGCGCCACCATCGCCAGCGCGGCGTCCAGCTGCGGGCCGCAGTCGCAGCGGCGGGAGCCGAACACGTCGCCGGTCAGGCACTCCGAGTGCACGCGCACCAGCACGTCGTGACCGTCACCGTGGGGACCCGCCCCGGGCCCGGCGATATCGCCCTTGACCAGGGCGACATGCTCGACGTCTTCGTAAATACTGGTGTAGCCGACGGCGCGGAACTCGCCGTGTCGCGTGGGGATGCGGGCCTCGGCCACCCGTTCGATGTGCTTTTCGTGCTTGCGGCGCCACTCGATGAGGTCGGCGATCGAGATCAGCGCCAGGTCGTGCTCGTCGGCGAAGATGCGCAACTCGTCGGTCTGCGCCATCGCGCCCTCGTCCTTCTGGCTGACGATCTCGCAGATCGCGCCGGCCGGCTGCAGGCCGGCCATGCGCGCCAGGTCGACGGCGGCCTCGGTGTGGCCCGGGCGCCGCAGCACCCCGCCGTCCTTGGCCCGCAGCGGAACCACGTGGCCGGGTTTGGTGAAGTCGTCGGCCACCGCACCCGGATCGGCGAGCAGCCGCATCGTCGTGGCGCGGTCCGACGCCGAGATCCCGGTTCCGACACCCAGTTTCGCGTCCACCGTGACGGTGTAGGCGGTGCCGTGCTTGTCCTGGTTGACCGCGTACATCGGCAGCAGGCCGAGGCGGTCGCAGATCTCGCCGTCCAGCGGCACACACAGGTAACCGGAGGTGTAGCGCACCATGAACGCGACCAGTTCCGGTGTCGCCTTCTCCGCGGCGAAGATCAGATCGCCTTCGTTCTCGCGATCCTCGTCGTCGATGACGACCACGGCCTTGCCCGCTGCGATGTCGGCCACCGCGCGTTCGACCGAATCCAGCCTCGTCATCTGCACCACCTTGCCGGTCCCGGGGTCTGGAACCACCCTGTCAACACCCTTCAGTATGAACCACGCCTCGAGGCCGGTTATTGCCCGCCGTCCGGCACCGCGCAGAAGGGTGTGATCGCTCACCGCCCGGCGCCGACGAGAGGGTGACCCTCGTCACCCGCGACTTTGCCGGCATCGCCGGTAGTTGCGACTTCGTCGGCTCGGCCGGCACCGGCGAACAGAGTGACGGCGCGCCCGCTCAGGTCGGCGCGCCGGCACCCGGCTCGGCGCGGCCGGCGCCCAGCAGCCGTTCGACGTATTTGGCGATGACATCGACCTCCAGGTTCACCGGCGCCCCGACCTCGGCGCGGCCCAGGGTCGTCAGGTCCAGCGTGGTGGGGATCAGCGAAACCTCGAACCAGTCCGGACCCAGGCCTGACACGGTCAGCGAGACGCCGTCGACGGTGATCGAGCCCTTCTCGACCACGTACCGCGACAACGCCGCCGGCAGGGAGACGCGCACCACGGTCCAGTGCTCCGACGGGGTGCGGGACACGATGGCGCCGGTTCCGTCGACGTGACCTTGCACGATGTGACCGCCCAGCCTGCTGCTGATCGCCGCGGCGCGCTCCAGGTTGACCCGCGCGCCGGACACCGCCTCCCGCAAACTCGATCGCTGCAGCGTCTCGGCCATCACATCCGCGGAGAACGAGCCGTCGGCGAGAACGTCGACCACGGTCAGACACACCCCGTTGACCGCGATCGAATCGCCGTGTCCGGCATCTGATGTGACGACCGGACCGCGGATGACCAGCCGAGCGGAGTCGCCGAGATCCTCCCTGCTGACGACCTCACCAAGTTCTTCGACGATTCCCGTGAACACGTTGCCAGCGTAGAACGTCGCCGACCGGCGGGCGGCGCCCGCACACCGGCACACCTACTACCATGCAGGACATGCAGACCCGCCTGTTGGCGATCCTCGCCGCCCTTTTCGCCGTTGCCGCCCTTGTCGCGGGGTGCTCCGGCTCCTCCGACGACTCCGCCACAGACCTGCCCGACGCCGCCACCCTGTTGCAGGAGTCCAGCGAGACGACCGCCGGTGAGACCAGCGCACACCTGAAGTTGGCCGTGCAGGGCCAGATCGCCGAGCTGCCCGTCGAGTCGCTCGAGGGCGACCTGACCCAGCGGCCCGCCGTCGCGGCCAAAGGCACCGCCGACATCGTCTTCCTGGGCCAGCGGCTCCAAGGTGTGCAGTTCGTCGTCGCCGACGGGGACCTCTACGCGGCGATCACCGCGGGTGGCAGCCTGTCGAACTTCGGTCCCGCGTCCGACATCTACGACGTGGCGGCAATCCTGAGCCCCGACGCCGGCCTGGCCAACGTGCTGTCCAATTTCTCCGACGCCAAGTCCGACGGCCGCGAGACCGTCGAAGGCGTCACCACCGTCCGCATCACCGGCATGGTCAGCGCCGACGCCGTCAACAAGATCGCCCCGCAGATCGCCGCGACCGCCCCGGTTCCCGGCACCGCCTGGGTCGCCGAGGACGGCGACCACCAGCTGATGCAGGCGCGACTGGAGCCCAGCCCGGGCAACAGCGTGACGATGACGCTGTCGGACTGGGGTGAACCGGTGACCGTCGACAAACCGGCTGTCTGATGCACCGCTCCCCGGTGACGGAGTCGGGCTCGCCGCGATCGGCGACCCCCTCCACCCCGACCAACCGCCGCATCGCCATCAGTGCGGGCAGCCTCGCGGTTGTGCTCGGCGCGCTCGACACCTACGTCGTCGTGACGATCATGACCGACATCATGTCCGACGTCGGGATCGGCATCAATCAGATCCAGCGGGTCACTCCCATCATCACGGGCTACCTGCTCGGCTACATCGCGGCGATGCCGCTGCTGGGCCGGGCCTCGGACCGGTTCGGCCGCAAGATGCTCATCCAGGTCAGCCTGGCCGGGTTCGCGCTGGGCTCGGTGATCACCGCGATGTCCACCGATCTGACAGTGCTGGTGGTCGGCCGCATCATCCAGGGCACGGCCAGCGGCGCGCTGCTGCCGGTGACGTTGGCGCTCGCGGCCGATCTGTGGGCCGCACGCAACCGCGCCGCCGTGCTCGGCGGTGTCGGCGCGGCCCAGGAGCTCGGCAGCGTCCTGGGACCGGTCTACGGCATCACGCTGGTGTGGTTGTTCGCTCACTGGCAGTCGGTGTTCTGGGTCAACGTGCCGCTGGCGGCCCTGGCGATGGTGATGATCCACTTCAGCCTGCCGGCGCGCGCCGAGACCGACGATCCGCAGAAGGTCGACGTGGTGGGCGGGCTGCTGCTGGCCGTGGCGCTGGGCCTGGCGGTGATCGGTCTGTACAACCCGGCCCCGGACGGCCGACAGGTGCTGCCCAGTTGGGGCCCGCCGGTGTTGATCGCCGCGGCCGTGGCGATGGTGGCGTTCTTCGTCTGGGAGAAGTTCGCCCGCACCCGGCTGCTGGATCCCACCGGCGTGCACTTCCGCCCGTTCCTGGCGGCCCTGGGTGCCTCGCTGGCCGCCGGCGCCGCGTTGATGGTGACGCTGGTCAACGTCGAATTGTTCGGTCAGGGCGTGCTGGGTCAGGATCAGAACCAGGCCGCGTTCCTGTTGCTGCGTTTCCTGATCGCCTTGCCCATCGGCGCCCTGCTGGGCGGCTGGTTGGCCACCAGGATCGGTGACCGCATCGTCGCGTTCGTCGGACTGCTGATCGCCGCCGGGGGCTACCTGCTGATCTCCCGGTGGCCGGTCGACCTGCTCGCCGCCCGCCACGACCTGGGCTTCGTCAGCCTGCCCGTGCTCGACACCGACCTGGCGATCGCCGGGCTGGGCCTGGGCCTGGTGATCGGGCCTCTCACCTCAGCGACGCTGCGCGTGGTGCCCACCGCGCAGCACGGCATCGCCTCGGCAGCAGTGGTGGTGGCGCGCATGATCGGCATGCTGATCGGCATCGCGGCGCTGTCGGCGTGGGGTCTGTACCGCTTCAACCAGCACCTGGCGACCATTCCCACCGACCCGAACGCCAACACGCTGGCGCAGCGCCTCGCCGCCGAGGCCGCGCGCGTCCGGGAGGCGTACGTCATGCAGTATTCGGAGATCTTCACGATCACCGCGGTGGTCTGTGTCGTGGGCGCGGTGTTGGGATTGTTGATCGCCGCCCGGCGCGAACATGCCGAGGAACCGGCTGAATCAGCGGCCGATCAGCAGCGTTCGAGCCCTCGGCCCATCAGCTGAGGCTCGTCGCGTTCGGTGAGTTCAGTGGGTTTCTCACTGGTCAGATCCCGCCAGACGCCCCAGATAGCGGCCTTGAGATGTCGGGGATCGACCGGATTGTGGTGGATCCATCCCTGCAGAGCAGTCATGCTCGATGTCCTTTTCTCGTGCTTTCTCAGCGCAACTCGTCTCTGAAAGCGCGATATTCCCGTCGGCTCGATGACCGACCCCTCCGACATTACCGATCTGAGGGCCGCAAAACGGGGTCGCCGCGCGTGCGGCGACTGTGACACCGCCCACCGTCAGGCCGGTACCAGGCTGAGCAACACATCAGGCCCGACGGCCTGCACCCCGTCGAATTGCCAGCGTTGAGCCTGAGCGATGCTGAGCACGCCGACGTCGTCCACGGCGGTGATCGGCCCACCCAGCAGGATCGGTGCCACGTAGGCCAGGATGCGGTCGATCACACCGGCCCGCAGGAAGGCGCCGGCCAGGGTGGGGCCGCCCTCGACCAGCACGTCGGTGCGGTCCGACAGCGCCCTGAGCACTTCGTGGGGGTCACGGGTGCGGATCACCATGGTTCGCGAGTCATCGTTGAGAACCCTTGCATCCGGCGATATCTCACGTTCGCCCACGACCACACGCAACGGCTGCTTCTCGGCCAGCGCACCGTCGGGGAGGCGGGCGGTCAGGACGGGGTCGTCGACGAACACCGTTCCGGTGCCGACGATGATCGCCTCGGCGGCCGCCCGCCGGCGATGGACGTCCGCGCGGGCGGCCTCACTGGTGATCCATTGGCTGGTGCCGTCGGCGGCGGCGCTGCGGCCGTCCACGCTGGTCGCGAACTTCCACGTCACGTGGGGAGTTCCGGTCCGGAGCTTGTGCAGCCATTCGCGCAGCGGCCCGCCGGCGACGGCACCGGCCAGCACACCGGCCTGCACCTCGACGCCCGCTTCGGCCAGTCGGGCGGCTCCCCCGGCCGCGAGCGGATTCGGATCGCTGACGGCGAAGACCACCGCGGCGACACCGGCGGCCAGCAATGCGTCCACGCAGGGCGGCGTACGGCCGGTGTGGTTGCACGGTTCCAGGGTGACGACCGCGGTACCTCCGGCGGCGCGGGTGCCGGCTCGCCGCAACGCGAGGACCTCGGCGTGCGGCCCACCCGCCGGCGAGGTGGCGCCGACGCCGGCGATCTGACCGTCACGATCCAGGATGACCGCTCCCACTGGAGGATTCGGATAGGTGCGGCCCTTGACCTGTTCAGCCTGCTCGATGGCCGCCTGCATGGCGGCGTCGAGGTTCATACCGACAGATGCGTGGCCGCCGCGCCGGCCTGTGCGCGCAGTGCCCGCACCGCGGCGGCGGGATCGTCGGCACTGTAGACCGCCGAACCGGCGACGAAACAGTCGACTCCGGCAACGGCCGCCTGTTCGATGGTGTCGGCGTTGATACCGCCGTCGATCTCGATCAGGATGCTCAACTCGCCCGCGTCGACGAGCCGCCGCGCGGTACCGACCTTGGGCAGCACCTCGGCGATGAATTTCTGGCCCCCGAACCCGGGTTCGACCGACATCACGAGCAGCGTGTCGAACTCGGGCAGGATCTCCAGATACGGCTCGATCGGGGTACCCGGCTTGACCGCCAGACCAGCTTTGCCACCGGCGGCGCGGATGTCGCGAGCCACGCCGACCGGGTTCTCGGTGGCCTCGGCATGGAACGTGACGTTGTAGGCGCCGGCTTCGGCGTAGGGCGGCGCCCACCGCTGCGGGTCCTCGATCATCAGGTGGCAGTCCATCGGGATGTCGGTGACCTTCAGCAGCGCCTCCACCACCGGCAGGCCCAGCGTGAGGTTCGGCACGAAATGGTTGTCCATGACATCGACGTGCAGCCAGTCCGCTCCCGCCACTGCGGCGGTCTCGTCGGCCAGCCGGGCGAAGTCGGCGGCCAGGATCGACGGGGCGATCATCGGTGCAGCCATGCGCTCACCCTAGCGGTCGCCGTCGACCCGCAACGCGGCGGCGAACATCGCGTCGGTGCCGTGGCGGTGCGGCCACAACTGCGCCGACGGCCCGTCACCGATGTCGGTGGCCGGGGCGAGCAGTGCCGTGGTGTCCAGGGCGGTCACCGGATACCGGCGCAGTGCGTCGGCGACGACGCCGGCCGTTTCGGCCAGATGCGGCGAGCATGTCGCGTACAGCACGACCCCGCCCGGGCGCGTGAGCCGGATCGCCGAGGCCAGCAGTTCGCGTTGCAGCTTCGCCAGCGCGGGCACGTCGCCGGGCTGGCGCCGCCAGCGGGCTTCGGGCCGTCGGCGCAGCGCACCCAGCCCGGTGCACGGGGCGTCGACGAGGACCCGGTCGTAACCGGGCGGCAGGCCCGGCTCGCGCCCGTCGACGCGGTGGACGGTGACGGGTAGCCCGGCGGTGTTCTGCTCGACCAGATCGGCGCGGGCGGCGGCGGGTTCGACCGCGTCGACGAAGGCTCCGACGGGTTCGCCGAGGGCCGCCAGCAGCGCCGTCTTCCCGCCGGGGCCGGCGCACAGATCGAGCCAGCGGCCCGTGTCGTCACCGTCGAGCGTGGCCAGTGTGAGCGCGCGGGCGATCAGCTGGCTGCCCTCGTCCTGCACGAGCGCCGAGCCGTCGCGAACCGCCGGCAGCGCCCCGGGGTCGCCGTCGCCGAGATACACCGCATACGGGGAGTAGCGCCCGACGGTGCCACCGGTCGTCTCGGCCAGCTCGCCGGCCGAGAGCCGCCCCGGCCGCGCCACCAGATGCACCTCCGGACGGGCGTCGTCGCTGGCCAGCAGCGCCTCGAGTTCACCTGCGCGGGCGCCCAGCGCATCGGCGAACGCCTGGCCGATCCACCGCGGGTGGGCGTGCGTGAACGCCAGGTGCCCCACCGGATCGGTGGCCGCCGGCGGAGCCAGCTCCGCGACCCAGGACGCCTCGTCGCGCCGCGCGATGGTTCGCAGCACACCGTTGACGAAACCAGCTCGCGCCGAATCGAATTCGATTCCGGCCTGCTCCACGGTCGTCGAGACCGCAGCGTGGTCTTCCACCCGGGTGCGCAGCACTTGGTAGGCCCCCAGCCGAAGCAGGTCCAACAACACCGGGTCGATGCGATCCACGGGCCGACCCGCTGCGGCGGCGATGACGGCGTCGAGGAGCCCGCGGGTGCGGCAGGTGCCGTAGGCCAGTTCGGTGGCGAATGCGGCGTCACGCCCGCTGATTCCGCGCTCCCGCAGGATCGCCGGGAGCGCCAGATTGGCGTAGGCGTCGCGGGTGGACACCGCGCGCAGCACGTCGAAGGCCGCGCGGCGGGCCGGGTCCAGCGGGGTGCGCCGGGGTCGGCGTCCGGCGCCGCTCATCGGGCCCAGCCGTGTTCATCGAGCCGGGCGCCGCGCGCCCAGTCCGCGGCGGCCATCGCCTTCTTGCCCGGTGGCTGCACGCTGCCCAGCTGCACCGGCGCCGATCCGGTACCGACCAGCACGTGGCGCTTGCCCACCTGCATGCGCCCCGGCTCCAGCTCGGGGGCCTGCTCGGGCACCGTCACCGGCCCGACCTTGACCCGCAGATCGCCGATCATGGTCCAGGCACCGGGGTTGGGCGTGACCGCACGGATGCGCCGGTCCACGACGTGCGCCGGTAGGTCCCAGCGGATCCGGGCGTCGTCGACGGTGACCTTGGGGGCGACGCTGACGCCCTCGGCGGGTTGCGGCACCGCGGTCAGCTTCTGTTCGGCGATGCCGTCCATCGTCGCCTCGAGCAGCTCCGCACCCGCGACCGAGAGCCTCTCGAGCAACTCGCCGGCGGTGTCGGTGGGTCGAACGGTCTCGGTGACCACGCCGAACACCGGACCGGAATCCAGACTGCGCTCGATCTGGAATGTCGTCGCTCCGGTCACGGTGTCCCCGGCCGCCAGAGCCGCCTGCACCGGAGCCGCTCCACGCCAGGCGGGCAGCAGCGAGAAGTGCAGGTTGACCCAGCCGTGCGCGGGGACCGCCAACAGTGCTTCCCCGAGCAGCGCCCCGTAGGCCACCACGGCGCAGCAGTCGGGGCCCAGCTCGGTGAGTTCGGCGACGAACTCCTCGGAATTGGGGCGGGCCGGGCGAAGGATCGGGATGCCGTGCTCGGCGGCCATCTGCGCCACCGGGGACGGGGCGGCCCGCCCGCGCCGACCGGCAACCGCATCAGGGCGGGTCAGCACGGCGACGACGTCGTGACGGGGGGATTCGATCAGCCGTCGCAGGGAGGGCAGGGCCGGTTCCGGCGTGCCGGCGAAGACGAGACGCACCGCGCCAGTCTAGGGAGGCTCATCGCGGTGTCTGGTAGTACTCCTTCTCGGTGGTCCCGGTCAGCGGTGCGACCAGCAGCCACGGGATGGTGGTGAGCAGCCGGTTCAGGCCGGCCACGGAGTCGTTGTAGTACTGCCGGGCGAACGCCAGTTTGTCCTCGGTGTCGGCGAGGTTGCGCTGCAGGTCCAGGAAGTTGGCCGACGAGCTGAGTTGCGGATAGTCGCGGCCGAGGGCGAGCACCGGCGCCAGCGCGCGGTCGAGTTGTTTTTCGGCCGCGCTGCGCTGCGTCACGGACGTCCCGCTGGTGGCCGCGGTCACGGCCGCGTTGGCGTCGGTGACGTGGTCAAGCACGGCCTTCTCGTGGGTGGCGAAGGTCGCGACGGTGTGCACCAGGCTCGGGATCAGGGCGGCGCGTCGCGTCAGCTCCACGTCGATGCCCGACAGCGCCTCGGCCACCCGCACATCGGCGGACCGGATCTTGTTGTAGCCCACAACGAATCCGATGAGCACCGCCACCGCCACCACCAGGATGACGACAAGCAGGAAGGTCACCACGACCCGCCACCTCCTCCTCCACCACCGCCGCCCCCGCCGCCGCTGGACCCGCCGCCGCCCGAAGACGACGACTTCGCCTGCGAGGCGGTGTAGGCGCCGATCGACGACGACAACGCCGATTCGAAGCTGTCGAAATCCGCGCCGCCGCCGGAGCCGAACCAACCCGACGACGTCGTCGTCGAGCTGCTGTACCAATCGGGTTGCGGTGCAACGGTACCGGTGACTTCTTGATATTTCTTCGCCCACATCGCGGCCGCGCCGGCGGCCACCGCGAACGGCACGTAGGCGGTGTAGAGGTCCTTGCGCGCGGCGAAGTCGAAGCGGCTCTCGGCCGAGTCGGTGGCCAGCACCCGATGGAACCCGCCGATGCGCGACCACAATTCACGTCCGGCAGCGGTGCGTCTGGTTCCCACCCCGGGTCGCCAGGAAGCCGCCGAGAAGACGAAGAACGCCGCGAACGGCAGGGCCCAGAGCGTGAAGGGCGGCCCCCAGTTGAAGAACGCGCAGATCATCAACACGAAGGCCACGCCGTTGGCGGCGCGCAGCCACAGCTCCTTCTTGCGTTGGACCATGAGCCCGGAGGTCAGCGCCCACTTCTCCACGGTCTCGGTCATCTCGGCCTTGGCCTTCTGGAGCCGCTCCCCCGACTTGACGGTCTTCTTGGCCTCGAATTCCGCGCCCGCGGAGTCGACTTTCAGTTTCCTGCCGACCGCCGCGCTGACCGGGTCCACGTCCCTCCACTGCCCCCGCTGGGCCACCCCCCGGATTCGCCAGTGTTTGTCGCTGACCTGCTGCAGGGTGATCAGACCGCGTTCGGCCAGATGAAACAGCGTGGCGGTCAGGCCGTTCTTGGGCACCCACTCGGTGCGGAGGTATTCGACCTGCACCGGTCCCAGGCCCGGCGGCGGCGCGTACTGCAGCGGGAAGCCGGGGTTGCGCTCGGTGACCGCGCGCAGCCACAGCAGTGCTCCGACGGCCAGCAGCAGGGTGAGCGCCGCGACGCCCACCACGCCGGCCACCGACTGGCCGAGTACGCGGTCCCAGGTGTAGGACCAGGGCAGCGTCGGCCGGGCCGGGGTCGGCAGGTCGACGCCGGCGCGCACGGTGACGGGGGTGCGCGGTGCCAGGTTCGCCGCCGACAACTCCACGCGGTTGCCCCGGATGGTCAGGTCGTCACAGATCACGCCGACGCCCGAGCCGACCGAACACTGCGCGCCGGTGACGTTCGCGGGTAACTCGACGGAGACGTCCACCGCGCGGATGTGGTTGTTCCACGACGGCGCGATGACGTTCCAGAAGAACACCGTCGGCGCCGCAGTGGGGTCGCCGGTGGTGGCGGCGAACTGCTTCCCGGCGCCGGTGGTGCCGGGGTCGAGCACGCCCGGGATGGTGTAGCGGATCTCGAAGACATGAGCGCCGTAGCTCAGCGTCCGGTCCGGGTCACCGATCTTGGCCACCCGGAATCGGCGGCCGTCCTCCCACAACATCTCGTATCGTGCCGGACGCCCGTCGAGCAGCACCGACGTGACCTCCGGCCGCTGGCGGATGTTCGGATCGTTGGGGTTGGCCACGTCCCAGTACCGGAACAGACCGTGGCGCCCGCTCGGGAAATCCGCGGTGATGGTCTCGACCGCGGTCATCGTGCCGTCGTCGGTGACGACGATGTCGACGTCGTAGTCGTCGAAGACGACCGGATCGTAGGGCGCCGCCGTGTCGGTGGCGCCGCCCTGGAACAGCCACGGCCACAGCACCCCCAGCGCGATCACCGCCAGCGTGATCAGCCACGAGATCAGACGCGCCATCGCCCTCTCCTGTCCGGATCCACCGTCAGACGGGAATCACCCTATGTGCAGCGGATCGATCTGCACACGAACCGGCTCATGGTCGTGGCGTGCGCTGGCGGCCGCGCTCGCCCGTCGCAACGCCGCGGCGAGGCCCAGCCCGAGTTCGCGCGGCACCCGGACCAGCATCCGGCCCACCGGGTGATCGGCGGCCACCCCGGCGGGCCGGCGGGCGCCGACGGGCAGGTCGACCGGGCCGAGGACCTCGGCTCCGTCGGGTAGGTCAGCGGCCTGCAGCAGCGCGTCGACCGCGTCGGTGGTGCCGTCGACGGCGGCCATGTGCACCGCCGGGGGCAGGCCGACTTCGGTACGCGCGTCCAGCTCCGCCTCGGCGTGACCGACGGGGTCCCAGCGCACCAGCGCCTGCACCGTGGGGATGGCCGATTCCGCGACGACCGCGACGACCCCGCCGTCGTCGTGACTGCGGACCAGGGCGGCCGCGGCCATCCAGCGGCGGAGCGTGTCCTCGGCCGCGCGCAGGTCCTGGCGACCCAGAAGTGCCCAGGCGTCGAGGAGCAGCGCCGCGCCGTAGCCGCCTTCGGCCACCGGCTCCACGCCCGGGGTGGCCACCACCACGGCGGGGCGGTGCGGCACCGTGGCCACCACGCTGTCACCACCGGAGGTGATGACCGCCGCGCCGGGGAACGCCCGGCCGAGTTCTTCGGCGGTGCGCCGGGCGCCCACCACCACCGCGCGCACCGCGTCCGACCCGCACCGCGCGCACCGCAGGGCCAGCTCCTCACGGCCGCACCAGCGGCATACGGCCCCGGGCGCGTCGCGACCGGGCAGCGACAACGGCCCGGTGCAGTGCCGGCAGCGGGCGATGCTGCGGCACCGGCCGCACGCCAACGCCGGCACATAACCGCGGCGCGGAACCTGCACCAGGACCGGGGTGTCGGCGCGCAGCGCGGCGCGGGCGGCGTCGAGGGCCATCGACGGGAGCCGGGCGGTGTGCGCGGCGGGGTCGCGTTCCTGGGCGTAGGCGCTGTCCTCGAGCGCGACCACCCGGGGGGCGTGCGCACGTACCGCCCGGCGCGACGCGGTCAGGTCGTGCGCCCACCCGCCACGCACCAGCGCGTGGGCTTCGGCGGTGCGCGCGTAGCCGCCGATCACCGCCGCACAGCGCAGTTGGTGGGCCCGCAACATCGCCACCTCACGGGAGTGCGGATACGGGGCTCGGGGTTCGACCAGGGAGTCGTCACCGTCGTCCCAGATCAGCACCAGTCCGAGATCGGAGACGGGCGCGAAGGCGGCGCTGCGCGTCCCGATCACCAGCCGCGCCTGACCGCGCAGCGCGCGCAGCCAGCGCCGGTACCGCTCGGCCGGCCCAAGTCCGGCCGACAGGGCGACCACCCGAGTGTCCGGAATCAGCGCCGTCGCGGCCGCCTGCAGCTGGTCGATGTCGCGCTGGTCGGGAACCACGGCCAACACACCCCGGCCCGTTGCGACCGTCGCCGCGGCGATTTCGGCCAGCCGCTGCGGCCACGACTCCCCCGGCAACGCCTGCCACACCGCGCGTGCCGCGCGGCCCTCCTGGAGGGCGGCGACGAACTGCGCGCCGCCCTGGTACGCCGCCCACGCCGCGGTATCGACGGGCTGCGGATCGAGTGGTTCGAGCGGGGGTGCGGGCCGCTTCTCGACGGTGGCGTGCCGTGGCGGCACCGCCAGGCGCAGCACGTCGGCTCGGGTGCCCGCATAGCGGGCTGCGACGGCGTCGGTGAGCCGGCGGATGTCGTGGGTCAGCACCGGTTCGCCGGAGACCACCTTGTCCAGCCAGCCGAGCTTTCCGACGTGGTCGGTGTCGGAGCGGCGCTCGAGGAGGAAGCCGTCGACGAGCCGACCGTGGAACCGGACCCGGACCCGGACGCCGGGTTGGGCCTCGTCGGATTGCTCGGACGCGACGAGGTAGTCGAACTCGCGGTCGAGGTGCGGCACCGACAGCATCGGCAGCACGCGCGCGATCGGCTCGTGCTCGGCCGGGTGCCGGGTGGTGCTCACCCCGCAGGTGTAGCAGAGGCCCCGGACGGCGACCCGAACGACCGCCCGAACAACAGCCCGGCGGTGAGCAGCAGCAGCGAGGCGGCGTAGAACCACCAGATGGGCACCGCCAACCGCTCGTCCCCCAGGACGAATCGGGAGATCCCGATCATCGCGTCGGAGACCGCGAAGCTCACCGCGCCCAGCGCGGTCCACGGGGTGGGCAGGTCGGCGAGCAACGCCGCGCAGACCATGGCACCGAGCACGGCGATATAGAGCGTGACCGGCACCGCCATCCCCTCGGCGATCAGCCGCGGCCAGAACCAGATCAGCAGCGCCACGCAGGACGCCACGGTCAGGCCGGCGGCGGCCAGCCGAGTCGGTGTCGGCGCGGCCAGCGGCACCAGGGCCGCCAGGAAGCACAGGTGGGCGATGAGGAAGGCGGCCAGTCCGAGCACGAAAGACGCTTCCCACCACGGCATCGCCAGCAAGTAGTCCCCGGCCGCGGAGAACAGCAGAGCGCCGATCAGCCAGCGCCGTTCGCGCACGACGGGATGTCCCACCGCGGCGGCGGCGAGCAGCACCGCGGTCAGCGCCTTGGCGGCCGGTTGCAGAGCGAACTGTCCGGTCAGATCGGCTCCCGACGGCACGCGCGTCGCGACCACGATCAGGAAGACGCCGTAGCCGACCGCGACCAGCGCCGCGCCGAACCACAGCGTGCGGGACCGGGAGCTCCCTACAGGGACCGTCGGCTCGCGTCGTCTCCTCGCCTGCGTCATGGGCAGAACCTATAGAACACAGCACCGCGAGAACAACGTGCGCGGAGCGCCGATCGGGCATCTCGTCGCAGGTCCGGGCTCTGATAGGTTCTGCAGGCAAATGGCCTTTACTGCGCGCCGTCGGCAGCCGGCCACCGTGCGTGTCGCGTCCCTGGACGTACAGCACAGTCACCGCCGGTCGGCGGTGGTGCTGGGACCCGTGACGATGCCGTCGCTCGACGAGCTGAGATCCCGCTTCGCGGCGATGGCCGCCGTCGGACCGGTCGCCCGCATCGGTCTGCAGCCGTCGACGGCGAGGGTGCGGTGGCGCTTCACACCGCACGGCCTCGACGACGCGGTGCGTGCGGCGGACCCGGCCGCCGACGACGATCCGATGGTGCTGCTGGCGGCACTGCGCGAGATGCCCGACGGCGGAATCCGCGTCCTGGCCGGACGCGACCATCTGGCCATCGACTTCAGCCACGGCCTGGGCGAGATCCCGCTGCTGGATCTGCTCGTCGCGGTGTTGTTGGGCGGGGTCGACCCGTCGGAGCCCGCGCTGTGGCGGCCCTACCGGCACGCGGTGGCTCCGCTCCCGGCGGCGGCGATCCGCGCGATCGGGCTGCGCCCTCGGCGACTACTTCCGCTGTGGCGCCACCACCGACGCACCAAACCCGCGGCGACGGCGGCGCCCGCAGCGGGCGATCTCGGCGTCGGCCCGTCACCGGCCACCCGGATCGCACGCATCGCCGGCGCCGAGGCCGACGAGCTGCGCCGGCTGCGTGATGCCACCAGGCCCGGGGTCAGCATGTTCGCCGTCTACACCTGCGCTCTGCACACAGCGTTCGCGGACAACGGATTCGACGTCGATCCCGTGGTCACGCTGCCGTTCGACGTGCGTCGGTACCTACCGGCCGGGTGGGACACGCTCGCATCGTTCTCGGCCGGTCTCGACTTCACCGTCGACCCGGCCGCGGGGCCCGGCGGACTGCACTCGGACATGGGCTGCGCCGTCCGCATGGCCCGACCGGTGGCCAATCTCGTGGTGAGTTCGGTGAAAGCCCGGGCCGCTCGGTGGGCGCGTCGCGGAGCTGACTGGTCGGGGCCACCACGGCCGCGAATGCGGTTGCTGCACTCCAGCATCGGATCGGTCCCGCGCACCGCGTGGTCCTTCAGCGACCCGGCCGAAGCCTGCATCCTGGTGGCCAGCGATCCGGCCGGACCCTGCGGGGTGACGGTGACGACTGCGACGGTGCCCGGCGCGTTGTGGATGACCGCGGAGTTCCACGAGTCGGTGTTCGATGCCGAGCAGGTCTGCGCCGCACTGGATTCGGTGCCCGAGCGGGCACGCGAGCTGCTGAGCCGGACCGGGTGACGGACAGGCTCAGCGAGCACCTTCTGCGGTGGTTTGTGGCGGCACGTCCCAGTCGTGGGCCGTGCGGAACACCACGGTCTCCCCGTCTTCGTAGTACACCGTCCAGTTGGGGGAACTGCGCAGCGCCTGCTTCATGATGTCGGCCGCTTCGGGACGGAAGTCGCCGTAGTAGCGAACAGCCTTGTCGGATTGCTCGCTGAACAGCACGTAGGCCCGGAATGCGTCGTACTGCGCGTAGTCGTCGAGGGTCTTGATGTCCTCGGCAGTGGGGAACTGCGCCTTCAACTCGGGCAGCTTCGGGTCCCGGTAGTCCCACAGGTCGAAGCCGATCGTCGCATCGAAATAGTGGTTGTACAGCGTGACCTCGGCATAGCTGGCGTTCAGCCGGGTCGGCATACCGCCGAGGCGCAGCATCACCAGCCGCGTCCGCACGTCGGCGCCGTCGGTGATGCGGTCCATCAACTCGACCTGTTCGCGAGTTTGGTAGATCATCGGCCACAGCGCCACGTAGCCGTGTAGGCCGGCCACCGCCGCCGCGGTCACACCGACCGCCGCGACCGTCCTGACGAGCACGGTCCGCGCCCCGCGACCGGCCGTGTCCAGCGCAGCGACCAGCGCCGGCGCGATGAGCAGGGCGCAGCCGAGCAGTGCGTACAGGTACACGCGGAAGATCGCCTCGCCGCCGTAGCTCTGCCCGAACAGCAACCCGAATGAACTGAACGCCAACACTGCCAGTGTGAACACCGGTCGCTTGTGTCGCCGGCACCAGATGGCGCAGCCGACCGCGCTGAGGATCACCACCACCGACAGTGTGCGCACCACCGCCGACGTGAAGTCCTTGGCGGGCAGCCCGGATGTCAGCACGTTGCTGGCGGCGTTGTCCAGCGGGCTGCCGCCGGACAGCAGTCCGTAGGGCAGCACCGCTTCGAGGTTCAACACCAGGTAGGCCAGTGCCACCCCGGCCATGGCCAGCGCCGCCCAGCGGGGCCGCGCTCGCTTGAACAGACACAGCACGGAGGCCACGGCCACGATCCAGAACGGCGTCAGCTGATGGGTCGGGACCATCGCGGCGAACACGACGACACTCAGCACTCCGCAGGCCCGGCTGCGGGGCGAGGCCAGCAGCAGCACCAGCGTTCCGAAGCCCAGCACCAGGGCCCAGGCCTGCGGGGCGAAATAGTCCTGGCCGACCCAGTTGGCGATCTCGGCGAGGTACGCGGCGGCGAGTGCGGTGCGGCGCGACCGTCCGACGACGCGCGCGGCGCTGTACACGGTGAACGCGATCAATACGTGGATGACCGGTGCGAAAACGTGCGCGACGGTCATCGCCGGCAACCCGGTGGCCTCGCAGAACCACGCCCAGACCGCGAAGAACGCGGTCCACTGCGCATAGATGTCGGTGCCGTCGGCCATGATCCGGCCGTGCACCATGAGGTAGTCCACGACCGCGAGGTGCTTGTACGTCCAGTCCCACAGCGGCACGTCGGTGGCGGCGAACGTGGTGACCCGGGCGACGACGATCGCCGCGCCGATCGCCGCGGCGGCCGGCACCAGCGTCCGGTCCCGCAGGGCGACCAGTAGCGCCCAACTCGTCAGCACCATGGACACGGCGAGCAGCGGGCCGGTTCCGGAGAACAACAGACCGTAGTAGCTGGCCTCCACTCCGGGCAACCCGGGCACCGCGGCCGCCCAGAGCGCCACGGCCGCTCCGCTCAGCAGCAACGAGAAGTGGCGCCGCACAACGGATGTGCCGCGGTGTGCAACGCCGGGGACGGTGCGCCACCGCCAGCGACGTGCCGCCTCCAGCACGCTGGTGCCGCGGCGGTAGTACCACCAGGCGCTGCTGCCCGCGACAGCGACCACCTGCACCCACAGGATGTCCGGTGGGCTCCAGCGGTAGGACCACATCGCAGCGATCGTCACCATCGTGACGAGGGCGATGCCCAGCACCGGAACAGTGGACAGCAGTGCCCGGCGCGGGATGCGCACCCAGGTCAGCACCGCCGCCCCCGGGCCGAGGGCGATGAACACCGCCAGCGCACCGGCCCGAATGACGCTGGGCAGGGCCGTCATCGCGACCACGCCGGCCGCCGCGCCGAGGACGGCGAGGTCGGCCATGCGCAACGGCATCGACGGCAGCCGACGGACCGCGTGCCCCGCAGCGGCGACCGTCGGCGCGGGGTCGCCGGTCTGTGCCGCAACGGTTGTCGTCATCGAGGCGCCGCCGCCGTCGTGGCGCCGGTGACGGCCCGGCGGCCGCGCCACAGCGCCGTCGGACCGCTCAGCACCGCCATCACCTCGGTTCGACCGAGGGCGCCGGGCAGGTCGTCGCGGAATCCGGGCATGGAGTACGGCATCGCCATGATCGCGCCGTAGTCCGCCCCGGCACGCAGCGACGAGCCGAGGCGCCGCCGCAGGATCCGCCAGGCCAGCTGCCGGTTGGACCGGTCCGAGCCCACCTTGGTCAACCAGGCGCCCAGACCCACCCCGTAGCCGCGGACCTGCCGCAGCAGCGCGTCGTTGTCGCTGCGGTGGCGATGCCAGACGATGGCCGAGGGTTCGGCGGCAAGCGTGTCGCCCGCCGTGACCACCCGGAAGAACATGTCCAGGTCTTCGCCGCCCTGCGCCGCGGTGCCGGCGCCCAGCGCCTCGTCGAAACCGCCGAGGGCTGCGATGCGGTCGCGCCGGACAGCGAAATTGGCGCCTGCCCCGATGCGACCGACCTGGAACGGGAACAGCGGAAGGTCCTCGGGCGGCTCGGCCAGGCTGAACAGCCGCGGCCGCAGTGAACCCGCCCAGGAGACGCGCTGGTCGAAATACGCCTGTGCCGGGGTCCGCAGCTCACCGCTGGGAATGAGTCCGCAGACGCACGACACCCGCGGTGACCGGCCGAATCCGCGGGCGATCCCGCGCAGCCACTGACCATCGACCACGACGTCGTCGTCGGTGAACGCGACGAACTGGTGACGGGCTTGCCTGAGCCCGGCGTTTCGGGCTCTCGACAACCCGGGCCGCGGTTCGGCCACCAGTCTGAGGCGGGAGTCGGACAGCTTCTCGACCACAGCGGTGGTGGCCCCGGTGCGGGCGGCGTTGTCCACCACGACGACCTCGAAGTCCGGGTAGTCCAGTGCCAGGATCGACGTCAGCGCATCGGTCAGTTGGTCGGGCCGGTCACGGGTGCATACGACCACCGACATCGGCGCCAGCGGCGCGATCTCCGCGGGGTCTGGATCGTTCGGAACCGCAGCGGCGGGCAGACGCACCCGGCCGTCCCGCACAGACGCCTCGACGAAGCCCAGGGGCTCGGTCCCGCGGCGCATCAGCACCCGGGCGAGTCCGTAGCCCTCGGCGTGGCGCGGGACGAACTCCACCGCGCCGTCGGCGTCGGGGGTGCACTCGTCGAGGTCGAGCAGGCCTATCCACCGCGCTTTGGACCACGTCGGCCGGGCCTGTGGTGGCATCGCGGGGTCGAGCGCCGGCGCCGGCCTCACAGTGCGCTCACCCGAACCCAGTCGACGAGCATCGTCGAGGGATTCGGCGTGGTGAGATCAGGTGGACCGGGCCAGTTCCCCCCGACGGCGACATTGAGCAGCAAGAACACCGGTCCGTCGAACACCCACGTGCTCTCGGGCGCCAGATCGGCGGGTGTGACGGTGAACAGCGTCAGGTCGTCGATGCCGGTGACGATGCGCCCGGGGGTCTTCTCGACCCAGTAGGTGTGGAACTCGCCGGCCAGCGGGAACGGAGCGGGTCCGGACGCCGAGATCTCCTGTCCCCGAGCCGATCCCTGGCGCGGAACGTGAACACCGGTGTGGTATTCGTCGGCGAGGTTCAGCGTCTCGATGACGTCGATCTCCCCGGAGGCGGGCCAGCCGACCTGGTCGACGTCGCTGCCGAGCAGCCAGAACGCGGGGTGCAGGCCCGCCCCGGCGGGCAGCGCGATGCGGGCCTCGGCGCGCCCGGAGGTGAACTCGACGGTTCCCTTGGTCGTCACCCGCGCCGACGTGATGTTGCTGCCGTCGGCGTCGCCGCGCGCCACGATCGCCAGGTGCCCGGCCCCGTCGAGGCTGACGTTGCCGGGATCGTCGGTGTAGACCTGCACTTCGTTGTTGCCCCAACCGCCGCCACCGGTGTCGAACCGCCACGGACCCCCTGGCGGCGTTCCTGCGGGGCCGGTGAAGTCGTCACTGAACACGGCGACGGGACCGGCCGGTTGCGCATGTCCGATGGTGTCGTGCATCGCGCATCCACACAGCCCCAGCACGCTCAGCGCAGCGACCGCACGACGCGCGCCGAACTTCATCGCCGCTCCTCGACGAGTACCGCGCCGGCCGCAGCGGAATGGCGAGTCCGCAGGCCGGTGGTGCCCAGAGCGATCACTGCGACCAGGACGCCGTATGTCGCCATCCGCTGGGCGCCACCCGCGCCGAACACCTGGTGCCCGCCGAGGAAGCTGAACAGTCCCACCAGGCTCAGCGCGCCCGCGAGCACCGCGATCGCCCGGCGTTCGACCGACATCGCCGAGGTCGAGCTGACGGCGACGAGGACACTGCCGACGGCGCCCAGCGTCAGGAAAACCATGGTGGCGGTCAGATTCCACGCATAGTCGACGTTCACGGTCACCACGCCCGAGCACGCCAGCCCGATGCCCGCGACGATCAGCAGGAGCGCGTGCCCGCGATCGGTCACCCGCTGCCGCCAGAAGCCGGCGGCGACGATCGCCACCGCCGCCCCGGTCGCCACCAGAGCGACGTTCATCACGTGGTAGAGATCGCTGCAGGGCCAGTTTCCCTGCGGTCCGCAGAACGCCGCTCCCAGCGGCCCGACCACGTCCTCGCGGTAGCCGTAGTACCCGCGCCACGACGCGGAGACCACCCACTCGGCGGCGAAGTAGAGCAGCGGGACCAGGGCCACCCGTCCCGTGATCCGGGCATCCGCGAGCCAGTCGGTGTCAGTGGTCATCGCTCACTCCCCCTGTGACGCAGTCTGAAACAGTCCCATCAGGTATCCCCCCGCGGTGGTCATCAGCCCGGCGAGCAGTGCCAGCATCCGGCCGGGCCGCCGTCGCGCGTGCCACAGCCCGGTGGGCAATGTCTGCGTGGTGTACCTGCGCTCGCTGGCCAGCGAGGACCGCTGACCGCACAGGCGGGTCAGGATCGCTTTGCTTCGTCCCTCGTGAAAGCAGCGGCGCAGGAAGTAGGACAACGTCACCCGGTCGGCGGACACCGTGTGCGACACCGAGAACGCGGCATGCCGGACGATCTTGGCGGTCGGGTGACGCCGCACCAGCTCGATGCCCATCAAGGTCTCCTCGCACCCGGTCGGCAGAGTGCCGACGCGGCCGAGCCGATCCGAGAAACCCCCGATGCCGACGAGTTCGGCCCGTCGCACGGCCATGGCGGCACCGATCGGATTGCGGATGTCGGCGCCGTCGCACGGCAGCCCGCGGTAGTCACAACCGACCACCCAGCCGAACTCGGGCGGAAACCAGCGCGGTGCTGAGCCGCGAGGCCACTCGGGATGCACTGCGCCACCGACGCCCACGACGCCGGGGTCGAGGTACGCCGCGCGCACACCGGAGAGCGCCGCCGGGTGCAGCGCCGCGTCGTCGTCCAGGAAGACCACCACATCGCCGGAGGCGGTCCGCAGACCGGTGTTGCGCGCACCGGAGAGCCCGCGGCTGGCAGTGTTGGCCACCACGACGACGCCAGACGGCGCATGAGTTCGCAATTCGCGATGCAGCGCGTCGTTGCCGTCGACGACCACGATCAGTTCGTCGCCGACACTGAGTTGGGCCACCACCGAATCGACCGCGCGGGCCAGGCCGGCGCGGCGTTCGGTGGTGTAGCAACAGATCACCACGCTGATCGACACCGCAGCGACGGCCGGTGCTGCGGTGTCGGTGGGCTGAACTGTCACGGCGACCACCCCGCGCCGGCCGGCACGCGAGCGCCGCCGACCCGCTCGCGGTGCTCGCGCCCGATCGTGCGCAGCACCCGCATCCCGTCGGTGACGGCATTGAGGTTGCTGTTGCCGTGCAACCGCTTGCCCTCGAAACTGCCGACCTCACGGATCAGCCACCCGCTCTTGGCGGCACGGACGTTGATCACGGTCTCGATCTCGAACCCGTCACCCCACTGCGGCTCGGGAACATCGGTGCACGGGAGATCGAGACAGTCGAGGTTGCGCCGCCAGAACGCGTTGTAGCCGTAGCACAGATCGCTGAACTGCGTGCGGAAGATACGGTTGACGAGCCAGTTCAAGCCGTAGTTGCCCAGCCTGCGGAATCGGGTGATGTCATCACTGCCGCCGTCCCGGCAGAATCGACTGCCCTTGGCCAGATCCGCGCCCTGCACCAGCGCCTCGACGAACCGCGGGATCTCGGCCGGATCGGTGGAGCCGTCCCCGTCGATCATGACGATGATGTCGCCCGTGGCCGCGCGGAAGCCGCAGGCCAGTGCGTTTCCCTTGCCGCTGCGGGTCTGCTCGATCACCGTGGCGTGTGGCCACAACCGGCGCGCGACGTCGGCGGTTCCATCCTGCGAGCCGCCGTCGATGACGACGAGTTCGTCGACCGGTGGCATCCGCTCGGCCACGTGCGGCAGGTTGCGGGCTTCGTTGCGGGTGGGGAGCACGACGGTGACCCTGGGCCGGCCCATCCCGGCGACCCCACCGTCACCAGCGCGGTGGTTGACCGATGTCGCCGTGGCGCCGACGCTTCGGTGCATGTCGTGCCGAAAGTGCCCGAAGTTTGCCTCAGCGTAAGGTTTCGGGTCTGGCGCGATATCCGTCACGTAGCGAAACTTCCTGTTCGAGTGTGGCTTTGATGCACCGCCCCGGAATCCCGGCGAACGGCCTTGAATCGTTAGCTAAGGTTAGGCTGACCTTAGCTGGGAAGTCACTGTAATGCATGACGCCGCTCTTCGGCGCGCTCCATCCCGGCTATGACCGGGCTCACAGGTTTGGATAGCCTAACCATTCTTCGCGGACTTTAGTATCGTCGGACACCCGCACCACCCCGGACGCGTCACCCGACGCCCGGGCGCACACTCCCGTGAGGACCCCATGTCGACGACCAGCCGGGCGCCCGGCCACCGCGGTGGCCAAACAGGCTCTGCGGCTGACGGTTTCACCCACGACACCGACGCGGAACTCGACATCCGCGGCGTTGCGGCGAACTGCACGGCCGTCACCCCGGCGTCCGACCGGCGCCGACTGCACGGCCGGGCACTGGGGATGGACATCCTCGCGGTGATGAGTTCGAGCGCCGCCACCGGTGTCCTCGGGTTCGCCTTCTGGACCGCCGCCGCCCGTGGTTACGACGCCGCCGAGGTGGGGCGCGCGTCGGCCATCATCTCCTCCGCAACGCTGATCGCGATCCTGGCCAATTTCAGCCTCGGCAATCTGTACGAGCGCTTCCTGCCGCTGGCCGGGCGGGACACCCATCGGCTGGTGCGCCACGGCACCACTTTCGCGCTCGGCGCCGCAGTGCTCTTCGGCGTGGTCTTCGTCCTGGTCGGGCCGCGCGATGAGCTGTTCCCCCACCCGGTGGAGATGGCGCTGTTCCCGGTCGCCGTCGGGGTGCTGTCGGTCTACGCACTGCAGGACCAGGTGCTCGTCGGACTCGGTCGCGCCCGCATGATCGCGACGAAGAACATCGGCCAGTCCACCACCAAATTGCTTGCGGTGATCGCTCTCATCCCGGTGGCCACCGGCGCCGCCATCGTCTGGTCCTGGGTGTTGCCGGCCGCCGTCATCACCGGGGTCATCGCCGTGGTGGTGATCAGGCGGGAGTCGCGGCGCCGGGCCGGACAGCCGGCGCTGCCGCCGCGACGGGAGCTGTTCCACTTCTTCGCCAGCTCGTATGCGATCAACTCCGTCGACGTCACCGTGCCGCTGTTGGTGCCGCTGATCGTGGTCGCCCAACTCGGTACCGAGATGAACGCGTACTTCTCGATGTGCTGGTTGGTCGTCAACACACTGGGTGTACTGATCGGCGCGACCGCCGCGCCCTTCATCGCCACCGCGTCGACGCCCGGCGCCGACCTGCGTTCGTGCACGCGGCGATTCGTGGTGATGTGCGGCGGCGCGGCCGCGGCCAGCTGCCTCGGCCTGCTCGTCGCGGCTCCCCTGATCCTGGGCATCCTGGGACCGCAGTACGCCGAGGAGGGCACCCGGTTGATCCGCCTGATGGCGCTCACGCTGCCCGCGCTGGCGGTCATGACCATCTACACGGCGCTGGCGCGGCTGCAGCGCCGGCTGCGCCTGGCCGTCACGTCGCAGGTGGTGCTCGGCGTCGTCGTCGTCGCGGGTTCGATCCTGTCGACCCCACGCTGGGGCATCGACGGCGTCGGCTACACCTACCTGGTCGCCGAGTTCGTCTGCACGGCGATCCTGCTCGGACCCACCATCGCCCTGGTGCGCAGCTTCAGCTTCACGTCGACGCCGCCCGCGGAACCGTCAACTACCCCCGCGCCCGCCCATCGAACGTCCGCAGGTCCTGACGACACCGGTGAAGGCGCCCTGGCATACCAGTCGGTGACCGAGCGGTTTCGGGAAGTCGCCGAACGACTTTCCGACCGCATCGCCCTGCGGAGCGGAAGCGACACCGTCACCTACGCCGAGTTGAGCGCCGCGGCCCAACGCTGGACCGCGCAGCTGCGCCTCCGCGACGACCCCGACGCCGCGGTGGCGCTCGTCGGGGACCTCAGCGCCGACACCGCGGCCGTCATCCTCGGCAGCTTCGCAGCGGCCACCCCCCTGGTTCCGCTGGACGCCAACCTGCCGCACGACCGCATGCAACAGCTCGTCGATGTCCTGAGGGCACGCGGGGTGGTGCTGGACACCGTCGTCGTCGGCGGGGAAACCCCCACGCTGTCCATCACCGGCACCCGGGTGTGGCCGGCCGGCCGCGAGCTGCCACCGCTGACCGGCCCCGTCGAGTCCGCCACCCTGACTGTCGACACGGTGACCAGCATCCAGTTCACGTCGGGGTCCTCCGGTGAGCCCAAGGCGGTACTGCATGCGCACGGCACCTGGCTCAGCGACTGGATCCTGCATCGTGACCGCTTCGGCATCGTCGAGGGCGCCCGCGTCGCGCTGTGTATGCCGGTGAGTTTCGCCGCCGGGCTCAACGTGGCGATCGGGGCCCTGCTGTCCGGCGCCGAGATCATCGCGCTCGACCCGCGCGCACAGACTGCCGACGATGTGTTGACACGCCTCGCCGACTCCGAGGCCGAGGTCGTGATGTGCACCCCGTCATTCCTGCAGTCACTGGCCGAGGCCGGGGACGGCCGCAGGCCCCTCGACCGGGTCCGGCGCATCGTCACCACCGGAGAACCGCTGTACAGCAACATGGTCCGAGAGGCTCGCCGAGTGGCACCGAACGCGGTCGTGACCAACTGGGCAGGCTCGTCGGAGACTCTCGGCATCGCCCATTACGACATCGGGCCCGACGACGAGGTGCCCGCCGGGGTGGTCCCAGCCGGAATCGCCGTCCCCCACAAGACGTTGGGCGTGGACGAGGACGGCCGTCTCACGGTGACTTCGCGCTACCTCGCTGCGGGCTACCTCAATCCGCACAGCGCGGCGACGACGTTCGTGGGAAACAGCGACGGCAGTGCAACGTTCGTCACCAATGATCGCGCGCGGATCACCGGGACGGGCACGCTGGTCATCCTGGGGCGGATGGACGCCGCGGTGAAGATCCGCGGCTACCTCGTCGAGCCTGCCGAAGTGGAGACGGCGCTGCTGGAATGCCCAGGCATCCGGGAGGCACTCGTCATCGCCGGAGGGGACTCCGACGCCCCGGTGCTGATCGGCTACGCGGCCCCCACCCCGGGGATGCGGACACCGGCCGTCGCCGACATCCGGGCACAGCTGCACAGCCGGCTGCCCGCCTGGATGGTGCCCACCCACATCGTGTTGGTGGAGGCACTGCCCCGCAACGAGCGGGGAAAGGTGAACCGTCAGGATCTGCCTGCGCCGCAACGAGGGCCGATCGAACCGCCACGGCCGGGGCTGGAGACCGAGATCGCCGCGGAGTGGGCAGCCATCCTGCGCCTCGACGCCGTCGGACGTAGCGAGAACTTCGTTGCGCTGGGCGGTGATTCGCTGAACGTCGCGCAGCTGACCGCCTGCCTCGCCACACGGTACGGGGTGACGCTGAGCCCCTCGGAGCTGGCGTCGGCACCGACGGTTGCGCAGTTGGCCGAGCGTCTCGCGACCCGCCGGAGCGGGGGCGCCACCGCAACCGCGCTCCGGCCCGCGCCGACGACAGTGGTGCTGCGCAGCCCTTCTGCGCACACCTCCCGGACCCTGTTCTGCTTCGCCGGTGCCGGCGCCTCCGCGCTGACCTTCGCGCCGCTGGCCGAGCACGTCGGCACCGATACCGCGGTGGTCGCCTTCCAACCCCAGGGTCTGGAGAACCGCGCCTTTCCCGACTGGACGGTCGGCCGGGCGGCCGGGCGGCACCTGCGAGAACTGCTCGCCGTGCAACCCGAGGGGCCCTACGCGCTGGTCGGACATTCGCTGGGGGCGTTCATCGCCACCGAGGTGGCCAACCGGTTGACCGAGCTCGGCCACCGGGTCGACCTGGTTGCCATGCTGGATCCATTCCTGCCGGCCCGGACCGTTCGGGCGGCCCGGAAGTTCCTCCCGGAGGTGACGTCGGCCCTGTTCGAGCAGGCTCCCATCCCCCGTTCGGTGCTGTGGCGGCGCAGGCTGTGGCTGCCGTTGGCGGGTATCGCCGGCACCAGGCCCGAGCGCAGGATCGAGGCGCTGCGGGAAGTCGGTGTGCGGGTCGGTCGACTGCACCGGCCACGGCCCTACGCGGGGCCGACGTTGTTGGTGCTCAGCGCCTTCAACAGCGACGACGCCCGGGTCTGGCCCCACCTGCTCACCGGGCGGCTGCAGATCGAGCGGATCAACTGCGACCACGACTCGGTGATCCGCGAGCCGCACATCGGCCGCGTCTGCGAGCTGATTGCCGCAGCCCGTCTTCAGTGCTGAACGCTGTCCAGCCCGAGATCACCGATCAGGCCGTGGTGATCCGATCCCGGGATGTCCACCCGCCGCATCGACATCGGCGTGGCTCCGCGTGCCAGGATCCGGTCGATCGCGAGCACCGCGGGATACCACCGCCCGGCGGGATAGGTGGCCACGATGCCGATACCGAGATACTCGGCGGCGTCCACCAGCGGCGCGTCGCCCGGGCCGCGCAGGCGCAGCAGGTTCCGGTACCGCTCGTGGTCGTAGGTGGAGTTGAAGTCCGCACCCACCACGAGCGGCATCGTCTCGGCGGCCAGGGCGTCACCGATCCGGTCCAGCTCGGTGGCCCATCGCCACGCCGGTAACGGATACGGCGGAACCGGGTGCAACGCATAGATCGCTACCGGCCCGGCGCCGGGCACGTCGATCGTCGCCCGCAGGTTGTTGTGTTGCAAACCAGGTATTTTCGCGGTTTCGGCCAGCGGGTGTCGCGAGTAGATGCCCTCCCCGCCGCCGCCTTCCTTGGGCTCCAGGTAGGTGTAGGGCAGCGTCCGCTCGAGCCCCGCCGCTGCCAGGCGTTCGGCAGCCGGTGCGGTCAGCTCGGCCACGGTGAGCACGTCGATGCGTTCGGAGCGCGCCGTCCGCGCCAGCGCCGCCGCATCGGCCTCACCCAGCCGAATGTTGGCCTGGAACAGTCGCAGCACCGGCTGCGCGGTGTCGGAGACCGGCCCGACCTGACCGATGTACAGCGGCAGTTGGGACGCCACCCCCATCGTGACCACCAGCACCCCTGCCAGCGCCGGGTATCGCCACCGCGCAGCGACCAACATCAGGGTGGCCACCGCCGCGAGGGCGACGCACAACGGGGTGAACGACGCCGCCAACGTCACCACGGTGCTGACCGGCCCGAGGAAGTGCGCACCGACCCCGACAGTCGCGCAGGCCAGCAGCAGCAGGCCGACCACACCGACCACCGCGCGCGCCGATCGCCGGGACCGCAAGGGCCGCAACACCGTCGAACCGGCGGTCACAACGTCGAAACTGATGTCCGGTCAGGCACGGTCACGCCGACAGCGTTACGCGGTCGGCGTCGGCGCGCCCGACCACCTGACGCGCGGCCCGCAACGCCGCCCTGGCCCGGACTCCCGCAGGCGCGCGCCACTGGACCGGCGCCTCGATGCTCACCGGGACACCGGGCAGCGCCTGCAACATGTCCACCAGATCGATGCATCCCTCCCCCGGCAGCAGCCGGGCGTTGCGGCCCTGGAAGCGCAGCTCGTCGACCGAGGTGGGACGCGGTGACAGACCGTCGCAGATCTGGACGTAGTTGATCCAGTCGGCCGGCAGCGCCTGCAGGTCATCCGGTGTCGTCGCAGTCCGGTCGTAGTGCAACGCGTCGACCAGCACGCCCACCGAGCCGGCGTGGCAGGCCCGCAGAATCGACGTCGCCTCCGCGAGATCCCGAACGTCGGTCCACGGCATCGGCTCCAGGTTCGCTCGGACACCGAACTGCGCGGCAAACTCGGCGAGTTCGGCGAGGTTGTCCGCCAGGCGGGAATGGTCCGGGTCGTTCCCGGTCACCAACGCCTGACCCGCGCCGAGGTAGGCCGCGGTCTCGAGGACAGCGCCGAACTCCTCGCGTACGCGGGTGTCGGGCCGCAGCCGCAGCACCTCCACGTCCAGGACGAAAAGGCCTGTGGCGTCGAGTCGTCGGCGGGTCTCGCGGATGGTCGGCGTCTGCCCCAGGGTGGGCCGCACCGGCTCCTGCTCGGTGGCCCGGATCAATCGCAAGCCGACGCCGTCATAACCGGCTTCGGCCGCACAGGCGACCAGTTCGGGCGGACCCAGTTCCAGCACCGTCAACGGGGCGAGCGTGATCGGCCGCGTCCGAACGGCTTCCGGTGTGGCGTGGCGGCGCAGAAGTCTCACCCGGGTGTCCTCACATGGTCGATGTCGGCCGGTGTCGGCCCATGTCATGGTGTGGTGAGACCGATTGTCGGCGAAACGGCTCTGCCGTGGGGGGCTACCCTGCCTGTCATGGCTGTCGCCCGCACCACAGTGGATCCGGTTCTGCGCACAGTGCTCGATGCCGTGCCGTTCCAGCTCACCACCGACGGCGGACCCGAACCGGCCCGGCAGCGATTCGCCGATCTGCCCCGCAAGGCCGTACATCCGGAGGTGAGCGCCGTCGACCGTACCGTCGAGGGACCGGCCGGCCCCGTCCCCGTGCGCATCTACCGGCCGGCGACGCCGGCGGACGTCCTGCCGGTGGTGGTCTTCATCCACGGCGGCGGGTGGTCGGTCGGCGATCTCGACACCTATGACGGCGCTGCCCGCATGCACGCCGCGGGCGGCGACGCGCTGGTGGTGTCGGTCGGTTACCGGTTGGCCCCCGAACATCCCTACCCCGCCGCGGTCGACGACACGTGGGCTGTCACCCGGTGGGTATTGCGCCACGCCGCCGAGTTGGGCGCCGATCCCGGCCGGGTCGCGGTGGCCGGTGACTCGGCGGGAGGAAATCTGGCCGCCGTCATGGCGCAGTTGGCCCGCGACGCAGGGACACCGCTGCGCTACCAACTGCTGTGGTATCCGTCGACCACCTTCGACACGTCGCTGGAGTCGTTCGCCGAGAATGCCGGCGCGCCGGTGCTCGACGCGGCGGCGTGCCGTGGCTTCACACGCTGGTACCTCAGCGGAGCCGACGTCGACATGTCCGCCCCGCCGGCCACCTTGGTGCCCGCGCGCGGTGATCTGGCCGGGCTGCCGGCCACCTACATCGCTGTGGCCGGGCACGACCCCCTGCGTGACGACGGGATTCGCTACGCCGAGTTGCTGGCCGGTGCGGGGGTGGCTGTCGAACTGCACAATGCCGAGTCGCTGGTGCATGGCTACCTGGGCTACGCCGGGGTGGTGCCGGCCGCGACCGCGGCCGCCGATCGTGGCCTGGCCCGCTTGCGTGCCGCGCTAACGTGAGGCCATGACGGACTCCGTGACCCAGCGACCGCAGATCGATCCGGCTTTGAAGGACATTCTGGACGCGTTTCCGTTGCACTTCACCGCCGACGACGGCGTCGAGGTGGCGCGCGAGAAGCTCCGGGTGCTCGCGCCACCGCCCGAATCGCTGCCCCCGATGCGGATCGAGGAACGCACCGTCGGCTTCGCCGATGTCACCGACATCCCGGTCCGCATCTACTGGCCGCCGGTCGACCAGCTCGATGACCTGCCCGTCGTCGTGTACTACCACGGTGGCGGCTGGTCGGTCGGCGACCTGGACACCCACGAGGGCGTGGCGCGCGCCCACGCGATCGGCGCCGAGGCCATCGTCGTGTCGGTCGACTACCGGCTTGCCCCGGAGAACCCGTTCCCGGCCGGTGTCGAGGACGCATGGGCGGCGCTGCAGTGGGTGGCCGAGCACGCCGCCGAACTCGGCGGCGACCCGGCACGCATTGCGGTGGCCGGCGATTCGGCCGGCGGCAACCTGTCGGCGGTGGTGACGCAGCGGGCCCGCGACAACGGTGGCCCGGCACTGGCGTTCCAGCTGCTGTGGTATCCCTCGACGACCGCGGACATGTCGCTGCCGTCGATGTCGGAGAACGTCGACGCGCCGATCCTCGACCGCGACGTCGTCGCCGCCTTCCTGCACTGGTATCTGCCGGCCGGCATGGACATCACCGAACCGGCATCGCTGCCGCCCACGCTGGCTCCGGCGAACACCGCCGACCTGTCCGGGCTGCCACCTGCCTACATCGGTACCGCCGAACACGACCCGATCCGCGATGACGGTGCGCGCTACGCCGAACTGCTCGCCGCGGCCGGAGTGCCGGTCGAGCTGCACAACTCGCCGACGATGGTGCACGCGTTCGTCAACTTCGCTGCGGTGGTCCCCGCGGCGGCCGAAGCCACCGACCGCGGGCTGGCCGCGCTGCGGGCCGGCCTACGCAAGCCGATGCCGGCCTGACGTCGAATTAGGGATCACGATGGCCGCACCGCGTCGCGCACCAGACCACGACGTCGTCATCGTCGGTGCCGGGTTCTCCGGCATCGGCACCGCGATCCAACTGGACCGCGCCGGGATGCACGACTACCTGATCGTCGAAGCCGGCGAGCAACCGGGCGGCACGTGGTACTGGAACACCTATCCCGGGATCGCGGTCGACATCCCGTCGTTCTCCTATCAGTTCTCCTTCGAGCAGAGCACCGAATGGACGCGGACCTACGCGCCCGGCACCGAGTTGGCCGGCTACGCCGCTCACTGTGTCGACAAGTACGGCCTGCGACCGAAGGCCCGCTTCGGCACCACCGTGCAGGCCGCCACGTTCGACGACGCCGACAACGTCTGGGTTCTCGATCTCGACTCGGCGAGCGGGCACAGGCAGGTCCGCGCCCGCTTCCTGATCAACGCCTGCGGGGTGCTGTCGGTGCCGAACCTGCCGGACATCGCCGGCGTCGAGGAGTTCGGCGGCACGACGGTCCACACCGCGCGCTGGGACCACGAACTGGAACTGCGCGGAAAACGGGTGGCCGTCATCGGCACCGGCGCGTCGGCGGTCCAGGTGATCCCCGAGATCGCCCCGCTGGTGGACCATCTGACGGTCTTCCAGCGCACACCGATCTGGTGCTTCCCCAAACTCGATGTGCCGCTGCCGCCGGCGGCGCGGTGGCTGATGCGGCTGCCGTTCGGCGGCGCCGTGCAGCGGTTGCTCAGCCAGGCCTACGTGGAGTTCACGTTTCCGCTGGCCGCCCAGTACTTCACCGTCAACCCGCTGGCCCGGCGGATGGATGCGGCCGGACGGGCGTATCTCCGCCGGCAGGTGCACGATCCGGTGGTGCGGGACAAGTTGACGCCACGCTACGCGGTGGGTTGTAAGCGGCCCGGCTTCCACAACACCTATCTGGCCACGTTCAACCGGGACAACGTCGACCTCGTCACCGAGCCGATCACCACGATCACCGGCTCGGGGGTGATGACCGCCGACGGCGCACACCACGAGGTGGAGGTGCTGATCCTCGCCACCGGGTTCAAGGTGTTCTCCGGCCAGGACGACTCGTCGGCGACATACCCGGTCGTCGGCCCCGGCGGCGCGTCCCTGGACCGGTTCTGGAGCGAGAACCGTCTGCAGGCCTACGAGGGTGTCAGTGTGCCCGGCTTTCCGAACTACTTCACCGTGTTCGGCCCCTACGGCTACGTCGGTTCATCGTATTTCGCGCTGATCGAAGCGCAGAGCCATCACATCGTGCGATGCGTGACCGCTGCGCGGGCCAAGGGTGCGACGCGGGTCGAGGTACGCCGTGAGGCCAACGACCGCTACTTCGCAGAGATGATGCGCAAGCGGCACCGCCAGATCTTCTGGCAGGACAGTTGCCGACTGGCGAACAGCTACTACTTCGACCAGCACGGCGACGTGCCGCTGCGGCCGACCACCACGGTGGAGGCGTATTGGCGCAGTCGACGATTCCCCCTCGGCGATTACGCGTTCAGCGCCTGACGGGTCAGCGTTCAGCGTCTGACGGGTCAGCGTTCAGCGTCTGACGGGGTCAGCGCGACCGACCGCGCGTTCGGCCCGCGGTCAATCCGGGTGGCTGCCGTTCTCCGACGACGTCCCCTCGTCCTCGGGCGGGTCGTCGGCGCTCCGGTCCCCACCGAGGTCGGGTTCCATCGCCACGCTTCGTGAGCGTTGCCCCTCGGTGCGCAGCGTCATGCCCTCGCCGGCGGGCTGCAGGTGCACCACGGCACCCACCGCGCGGCGGATGCCCGGGGGGCCTTCCACGCGCAGGAACTCGCCGAGCCGGCCCGCGCGGTAACGCAATGGCGAGCCGATGAACTCACCGAGCACGACGCCGGCACCCAGGGCCAGCGCCACGGCCGCGGCGGAGAACAGCTGCTGCATACCGTCATCGAAGTCCTCTTCGACGGCGAGATAGAAGACCGCCCGGAACACGGCGAGGCCGGGCAGCATCGGCATGATGCCCGCGGTCGCGGTGACCAGGGCGGGCGCCTGTCGGCGGATCGAGATCACGGTGGCGAACACACCGACGAGGACTGCGGCGATGCCGGTGCCGACGACCTGACCGAAACCGGCTCGGCCCAACCCGATGAGGACCATCTCGGCCATCCCGGCAACGACCCCGGCGGTGAGCGCTGACCGCAAGGGCGCGTAACTGGCGATGGTGAAGCACAGGCCGGCGAAGGCCGCCCCGAACACCGCGAGCGCGATCGGCAGCGGCTGATTCGGGATGATGAAGGTCCGGGTGGCATCGACATGCAGTTCGATTCGGACACCGATTATTTCGGCGACCTGGAGTCCGGCCAGGATGCCCACGACGATGCCGCCGGTGAGGAACAGCGCTTCGCCCAGCCGGGTCACCGCGGTGAGCATGTAACCCGTCACGGCGTCCTGCATGGCGCCGACGATCGTCATGCCGGCGAGCAACATGACGATGCCGGTGGCCACCAGCGTCGTCGGGCCCAGACCGAAGAAGAAATAGGCCGCGACGGCGACCAGGGTCGCGATCATCGCCCCGATCACGTGCTGGAAGAAGAACGGGGTCCGGATCTTGTTCAGCAGTCGGCCGGCCCGATCGATCGCGGCCGCGGTGACCGCCGCCAGGACGCAGGTCAGCCACGTGCCGCCGAAGAGCAAGGCGATGCCCAGCGCGAAACCCGCCCAGCCCATCGTCGCCAGCCAGCGTGGATACGGGTGCGACTGTTCGGAGATCTCGTCCATCACCTGGTGGGCCTCGTCGACGGTGACACCACCGGAGGTGATCCGGCCGACCAGGCGGTCCAGGTCGGCCACCCGCGTGTAGTCGGTGGAGCGGGCGTTCACCGACCGCACGATCGTCAACGGCGGGCCGTCGGCGGTCGGCGGAGCCGAGACGAACACCGTCGTCACGAAGATCTCGACGAGACAGTCGGTCAGGTGGTAGGCGCGGGCGACGTCCTGGGCGGTGGCCACCACGTCGGCGGTACCCGACCCCGACGAGAGCATGACCTCGGCAAGCCGGATGGTCAGGTCCAGGACCTTGCGGGTGTGCACGTCGCCCAGCGCGTTCGCGGCGCGACTGCGCTGACCGGCGAGCGGCGCAGGGTCGCGCCGCCCGCGCAGAGCCATCAGACCGCGGTTCAGGCGGGTTGTGCTGGTTGATCGATCTCGAGCCATCGCGGCCCACAATACTGGCGCTCAGGCCCAAATCGGCCGACGGCACTGACCTGCCGCGTCCGGAACACGCTCCGAGCCGTCCCGAGCTCGACAGATGCTGTGCCGCTGTGACTTTCGTCGCAGCGTCAGACCGCGGCTTTGAGGTCGTC
The DNA here is from genome assembly GCF_010728325.1 of Mycolicibacterium poriferae. The sequence goes on along the minus strand of NZ_AP022570.1, from coordinate 3,106,166 downwards.
GACCTTGTTCAGCTGCTCCCACGGCAGCTCGATGTCGGTGCGGCCGAAGTGCCCGTAGGCCGCCGTCGGCGCGTAGATCGGGCGCAGCAGGTCCAGATCGCGCACGATCGCACCGGGCCGCAGGTCGAACACCGTGCTGATGGCCTTCTCGATCTTGACCGGGTCGACGGTCTCGGAGCCGAAGGTCTCGACGAACAGCCCGACGGGAGCGGCCTTGCCGATCGCGTAGGCGACCTGCACCTCGACGCGCTCGGCGAGACCGGCGGCGACGACGTTCTTGGCCACCCAGCGCATCGCGTAGGCCGCCGAGCGGTCCACCTTGGACGGGTCCTTGCCGGAGAATGCGCCGCCGCCGTGGCGGGCCCAGCCGCCGTAGGTGTCGACGATGATCTTGCGGCCCGTCAGCCCGGCGTCACCCATCGGGCCGCCCAGCACGAACTTGCCGGTCGGGTTGACCAGCAGTCGCGGCTTCGAGGTGTCCATGGTGTCGTGACCCAGCTCGGCGAGCACCGCGTCGATGACGTGCTGCTTGATGTCCGGGGAGAGCTGGTTGTCGAGGTCGATGCCGTCGGCGTGCTGGGTCGACAGCACAACGGTGTCGAGCCGGACCGGCTTGTTGCCGTCGTACTGCACCGTCACCTGGGTTTTGCCGTCCGGTCGCAGGTAGCCCAGCGTGCCGTCCTTGCGGACTTCGGTGAGCTTGCGCGACAGCCGGTGCGCCAGCGCGATCGGCAGCGGCATCAATTCGGGTGTCTCCGAGATGGCGTAACCGAACATGAGGCCCTGATCGCCGGCGCCCTGCAGGTCCAGCGGGTCGGAGCCGCCGCCGACACGGGTCTCGTGGGCGGTGTCGACGCCCTGGGCGATGTCGGGCGACTGCTTGCCGATGCCGATGTTCACGCCGCAGGTCTCACCGTCGAAGCCCTTGTCGGAGCTGTCGTAGCCGATCTCGAGGATGCGGTTGCGCACGGTGTCGGTGATGTCGGCGAAGGCGTTCCTCGCCGTCGTGGTGACCTCACCGACGACGTGCACCTGGCCGGTCGTGACCAGCGTCTCCACCGCGACCCGGGATCGGGGGTCGTCTGCGAGCAGCGCGTCGAGCACCGAGTCGCTGATGGCGTCGCAGATCTTGTCGGGATGTCCCTCGGTCACCGACTCACTGGTAAACAGCCGGGCTTCGCTCACGTCCGCTCCTTTTCCTCTCGCTCGCACCATTGAGGTCATGCAGGTCAATGCTCAGTCAACTTCTACCGGGTGGCGTTCACACCCGAACCCATGGCCCCCGGACTAACGGGCGCCGCTGTGCAGGAACGCCACGATCGCGTCCACAATACGGCTGGCGATCACAGTCTTCGAACCGTGCTCCAGCGCCGACTCCGCACCGTCGGCGGCCAACAGCCAACCGTCGTTGTGGTCGACCTCGAATGCACGGTTCTCTCCCACCGCGTTGACGACCAACAGGTCGCACCCTTTGCGCTGCAGTTTCGCGCGGGCGTGGAAGAGCACGTCGCCGTTGGCGTCGCCGGTCTCGGCCGCGAAACCGACGATGGCCTTCATGTTGGGCAGTTGCCCGTCGCTGCGGGCCCGCACCGCTCCGGCGAGAACATCGTCGTTGCGCACCAGTTCGATGGTCGGCTCCCCCTCGCCGACGGGGCCCTTCTTGATCTTGCTGGTGGCCTGGTTGGCGGGCCGGAAGTCGGCCACTGCGGCAGCCATCACCAGCACATGGGACTCCGGCGCGTACTTGGAGACCGCGTCGCGCAGCTGGGCAGCCGAACCCACGTGCACCACGTGCACACCGGCAGGGTCGATCAGACCGGCGGTGTTGCCCGCAACCAGGGTCACGTCGGCGCCACGCTGGGCCATCACCCGCGCCATCGCGTAACCCTGCTTACCCGAACTGCGGTTGCCGATGAAGCGGACCGGGTCGATGGGCTCGCGGGTGCCACCGGCGGTGACCAGCACCTTGACGCCGGACAGGTCGAACGGCAACCCGTCGGGGCGGGCGAGCAGCAGCTGGGACAGCGTGCTGATCTCCTCGGCTTCGGGCAGCCGGCCGGGGCCGGTGTCGGCGCCGGTGAGCCGGCCCGAAGCGGGTTCCATCACCACCGCGCCACGTCGGCGCAGCGTGGCGACGTTGTCGACGGTGGCCGGATGCAGCCACATCTCGGTGTGCATCGCGGGGGCGAACAGCACCGGGCAGCGGGCGGTGAGCAGCGTCGCCGTCAGCAGGTCGTCGGCGCGGCCGACGGCCGCGCGGGCCAGCAGGTCGGCGGTGGCCGGGGCGACCACGACGAGATCGGCAGCCTGGCCGATCCGCACGTGCGGGACCTCGTGCACGTCGTCGAACACCCCGGTGTGCACCGGGTTACCGGAGAGCGCCTCGAAGGTCGCCGCTCCTACGAATTTCAGCGCGGATTCGGTGGGCACCACCCGGACCGAGTGACCCGCCTCGGTGAGCTGACGGACCACCGTGGCCGCCTTGTAGGCGGCGATACCGCCGGCGACACCGACGATGATCCGTTTGCGCTGCATCAGCGGTGGCTACTCGCCCTCGGTGTGCTCGAGGAGGTCTTCGTGGATCTCGCGCATGGCGATCGAGAGCGGCTTCTCCTGCAGGCCGGGTTCGACCAGCGGTCCGACGTACTCGAGGATTCCGTCGCCCAGCTGGTTGTAGTAGTCGTTGATCTGGCGCGCGCGCTTGGCGGCGTAGATCACCAGCGCATACTTGCTCGACGCGCGGTCCAGCAACTCGTCGATGGGCGGGTTGGTGATGCCCAGCGGCGTGTCGTAGGCGCTGGCGCCGGCGGTGTCGGTGTCGACGGCGGCCAGCCGCGTGTCGGCGTGCGGGGTGCTCACGTAGAAGTTCTCCTGGCGCTTGGCGGTTAGGCTTGTCACGAACACATCGGGGGGCGATCAGAGGCGGTCGCGCGGCACCGACGTGTGGGCCACCAGCAAGGATACCAATTCCGCGCAGGCCGATTCCAACTGGCTGTTGACGACGACCTCGTCGAAATCCCCCTGGGCGGCCAATTCAGCGCGCGCCGTCTGCAGCCGGCGGGCCATCACGTCGGCGGATTCGGTGCCGCGGCCGATCAGCCGTTTCTCCAGCGCGGCCCAGTCCGGCGGCGCCAAGAACACCGACACGGCCTCGGGCATCGCCTTCTTCACCGCGCGCGCACCGGCAAGGTCCACCTCGATCAGCACGGGTCGACCGGCCGCCGCCGCAGCGCGCACCGGCTCGGCGGGTGTTCCCGACCGGTGCAGACCCCCATGGATCTCGGCCCACTCCAGCAGCGCACCCTCGTCGATGAGCCGCTGGAATCGTTCGGGCGTCACGAAGGTGTAGTCGACTCCGTCCACCTCGCCGGGTCGCGGCGCCCGCGTGGTGACCGACACGCTGAAGTACAGGTCAGCGACCCGTTCCCGCAGGCAGCGCACCACGCTGGACTTCCCGACGGCAGACGGGCCGGACAGCACGACCACCGGAGCCTGAAGCGCCCCAATGCCGCGGTCCGGCCCTCCGCCTTCGATCACGACCTCCCTTTACGAGAAGTCGAACTTTTCCAGCAGGGCCTTGCGCTGACGATCACCCAGGCCGCGCAGCCGGCGGGTGGGGGCGATCTCGAGCTCGGTCATGATCTCCTGAGCCTTGACCTTGCCGACCTTGGGCAACGCCTCGAGGAGCGCTGACACCTTCATCTTGCCCAAGACCTCGTCGGTCTCGGCGTCCTGGAGCACCTGCTTGAGGTTGGTGCCGCCGCGCTTGAGCCGGTCCTTGAGCTCGGCTCGCGCTCGACGTGCGGCAGCAGCCTTCTCCAACGCTGCCGCGCGCTGTTCGTCGGTCAACTGGGGAAGGGCCACGGGATCCTCCGATTCATCACCATCAACTGATTTGTCTCGACTGGTCCGTCGCGAACCAGCCAGCGTGGACGACCGTACCCACGTGGACTGACGAAAGCTAACCCCACCCCCCGGTTACCTGGTCAAAAGCCCAGCGTGTAGGGCGCGAGGGGGCGCTCACAGCGTTTTCCCAGCAACGCCGCGGGGCCATCGCGGCAACGCCGTTTTCGGCCAAAGAGCCTGCATATCAAGGGCATTCGCCGATCGTCGCAATCCCGGGCGAGCGACGTGACACGACGGCCACCCTCGTACCCGCTCCGTGAGGGGCTTCGTCGAGAAATTTTCGCTGGTCATCACGTGTCGGGCGTGTCGGGGCGGACGCGCTGCGACGCACGTGGCCCGCGGCAACGGTGGACGCACGGATCCCGGCGGCCGGAACGGCACCGGCGACGGTGTCCTAGATCTCTGACCTGCGGCTGGGGCGCCGATATCACTACCCGGCCAGGTAGGCGACCGCGTCGCGCATGCGTGCGGCGGCGGCGGCCAGATCGGCCACCTCGGGACCCGCGCGCAGGACCTCGCGCGAGACCGCGGGCAGCAACTGGCCGGGGTGGGCGCCGCCGAGACCGGCCAGCGCCTCCGGACGGCCGCCCTGGGCGCCGACGCCGGGCACCAGAACGGGCCCGTTGAGGGCGCTCACATCGGGCGGATCGCTCAGCGTGGCGCCGACCACGACGCCGACGCTGCCGTACCGCTCGCCGGTGTTGACCTCCGCGGCCGCGTCGACGATCGTCTGCGCGACGGTGCGCTCCCCCGCCAGCGCCCGCTGGACGTCCGCACCCTCCGGGTTGGAGGTCGCAGCGAGGACGAACACCCCGCGGCCATGCTCGGCGGCGGTGTCCAGCAGCGGCTGCAACGATCCGAACCCGAGGTAGGGCGATGCGGTCACCGCGTCGGCCGCCAGGGGCGAGTCACCCGCCCACGCCTGGGCGTAGGCGGCCATGGTCGAGCCGATGTCACCCCTCTTGGCGTCGGCGAGCACCAGCACCCCGGCGTCGCGCAGAGCGCCGATCGTGCGCTCGAGCACCGCGAACCCGGCCGCACCGTAGGCCTCGAAGAACGCCACCTGCGGCTTGACCACGGCGGCGGCACCGAACGCGGCGACGCAGATGTCGCTGAAGCGAGCCAATCCGTCGGCGTCGACGGCCAGACCCCACGCCTGCAGAAGCTCCGGGTGCGGGTCGATGCCCAGGCACAGTGGGCCACGCTGGGCCATCGCACCGGCGAGGCGCTCACCGAACCCGCTCACCGTCAGGACCCCAGCGCGCTGTGCAGCTCCTGCAGTGACATCACCCCGATGTCGCCGCGGATGCCCGCCTCGATGCCCTGCACCGCGGCCGAGGCGCCCTGCACCGTCGTCACGCAGGGAATGTTCATCGACACCGCCGCGGACCGGATCTCATAGCCGTCGATGCGCGGCCCGGAGTTGCCGTACGGGGTGTTGATCACCATGTCGATCTCGCCGGCCTTGATGGCGTCGACCGCCGAGGGAAGCGGGTTGGTCTCGCTCGGTTCCTCGAAGTGCTTGCGTACCTCGTCGCACGGAATCCCGTTGCGCCGCAACATCTCGGCAGTGCCCTCGGTGGCCATCACCCGGAACCCGAGATCGGCCAGGCGTTTGACCGGGAAGACCAGCGAGCGCTTGTCGCGGTTGGCCACCGACACGAACACCGTGCCCTGCGTCGGCAGGGACCCGTAGGCCGCGGTCTGGCTCTTGGCGAACGCGCTGCCGAAGTCGTGATCGATGCCCATGACCTCGCCGGTCGACTTCATCTCCGGGCCCAGCAGCGAGTCGATCTGGCTGCCGTCGGATTTGCGGAACCGGTGGAACGGCAGCACGGCTTCCTTGACCGCGACCGGGGCGTTGCGGGGGGTGGTCGCCCCGTCCCCGGTGCGCGCCAGCAGTCCTTCGTCGCGCAGCTGCGCGATGGTGGCGCCGAGCATCACCCGCGCACACGCCTTGGCCAGCGGGACCGCGGTGGCCTTGGAGACGAACGGCACGGTCCGGCTGGCCCGGGGATTGGCTTCCAGCACGTAGAGCACGTCGTCTTTGAGCGCGTACTGCACGTTGAGCAGGCCGACCACCCCCACTCCGAACGCGATCGCCTCGGTGGCGCGGCGCACCGCCTCGATGTCACTGCGGCCCAGCGTGACGGGCGGCAGCGCACAGGCCGAGTCACCGGAGTGGATGCCGGCCTCCTCGATGTGCTCCATGATTCCGCCGATGTAGACCTCGGTGCCGTCGCACAACGCGTCGACGTCGATCTCGATCGCGTCCTCGAGGAACCGGTCGACCAGTACCGGGTGTTCGGGCGACAACTCGGTGGCGCGCTGGATGTAGCCCTCGAGGCTTTCCTCGTCGTAGACGATCTCCATCCCGCGCCCACCGAGCACATAGGACGGCCGCACCAGCACCGGGTAGCCGATGTCGGCGGCGATGCGACGGGCCTGGTCGAAGCTGATGGCGGTGCCAAAGCGCGGCGCGGGCAGACCTGCGTTGGTGAGCACCTCGCCGAAGCGGCCACGGTCCTCGGCGAGGTCGATCGCCTCGGGCAGGGTGCCCACGATCGGCACGCCGGCCTTCTCCAGCCGCTCGGCCAGCCCGAGCGGCGTCTGCCCGCCGAGCTGGACGATGACCCCCACGACGCCGGGTCCGCCGCGCCCCGAGGACTGCTCGGCGAAGAACACCTCGAGCACGTCCTCGAAGGTCAACGGCTCGAAGTACAGCCGGTCGGCGGTGTCGTAGTCGGTCGACACCGTCTCCGGGTTGCAGTTGACCATGATGGTCTCGAAGCCCGCGGCGCTCAGCGTGGTCGCGGCGTGCACGCAGCTGTAGTCGAACTCGATGCCCTGGCCGATGCGGTTGGGCCCTGACCCCAGGATCAGCACCTTGGGCCGTTCGGCCTGCGGCGCGACCTCCGTCTCGGCTGACGGATCCAGCTCGTAGCTGCTGTAGTGATACGGCGTCTTGGCCTCGAACTCCGCGGCGCAGGTGTCGACGGTCTTGAACACCGGGTGGATGCCGAGACGGCGGCGCAGCGCCCGCACACCGGCCTCACCGGCCAGTTCGGGTCGCACCGCGGCGATCTGGCGGTCGGACAGGCCGCTGTACTTGCTGTAGCGCAGCAACTCCTCGGTGAGCACCGGGGCGTCGATCAGCTCGGCGCGCAACTCGACCAGCCCGGCGATCTGCTCGACGAACCACGGGTCGACCCCGGAGGCGCGCGCCACCTCGTCCACGCCGGCCCCCAGCCGCAGCGCGTATTCGATGTCGTAGAGCCGTCCGTCGGTCGGGGTCCGCAGCCGGGCCAGCACCTCGCTGACGTCGAGGTCGGGATCGGGGCCGGTCCAGAACCCGGTGCGGCTGGTCTCCAGAGAGCGCATCACCTTGCCTAGCGCCTCGACGAAGTTGCGACCCAGCGACATCGCCTCGCCCACCGACTTCATCGCGGTGGTCAGCGTGGTGTCGGCGCCGGGAAACTTCTCGAACGCGAACCGCGGCGCCTTGACCACCACGTAGTCCAGGGTGGGCTCGAAACAGGCCGGGGTTTCCTTGGTGATGTCGTTGACGATCTCGTCGAGCGTGTATCCGATGGCCAGCTTCGCGGCGATCTTGGCGATCGGAAACCCGGTCGCCTTGGAGGCCAGCGCGCTGGAGCGCGACACCCGCGGGTTCATCTCGATGACGATGAGCCGGCCGTCTTCGGGGTTGACGGCGAACTGGATGTTGCAGCCGCCGGTGTCCACACCGACCTCGCGCAGGATGTCGATGCCCAGCGTGCGCATGGTCTGGTATTCGCGGTCGGTCAACGTCATCGCCGGTGCCACGGTCACCGAATCACCGGTGTGCACGCCCATCGGGTCGACGTTCTCGATCGAACACACCACCACGACGTTGTCGTGGCCGTCGCGCATCAGCTCGAGCTCGTATTCCTTCCATCCGTAGATCGATTCCTCGATCAGCACGTTCGCCGACGGCGACGCGGTCAGGCCGTCACCGGCCATCCGCTCGATGTCCTCGGCCGAATACGCCATGCCGGAGCCGAGGCCGCCCATCGTGAAGCTCGGCCGCACCACCACGGGCAGACCCAGGTCGGCGACCGTCTCGTGCACCTCGTCCATCGTGTAACAGACACGGCTGCGGGCGGATTCACCGCCCACCTTGGCGACGATGTCCTTGAACTTCTGCCGGTCCTCACCGCGCTGGATCGCCTCGAAGTCCGCGCCGATCAGCTCGACACCGTACTTGTCCAGGACGCCGTTCTCGTAGAGCTTGACCGCGGTGTTGAGCGCGGTCTGACCGCCGAGGGTGGCCAGCAGCGCGTCGATCTTGTTGCCGCGCTCGGCCTGCTGGGCGATCACCCGCTCCACGAAGTCGGCGGTGATCGGCTCGACGTAGGTGTGGTCGGCGAACTCCGGGTCGGTCATGATCGTCGCCGGGTTGGAGTTCACCAAGCTGACCTGCAGGCCCTCGGCCCGCAGCACGCGACAGGCCTGGGTGCCGGAGTAGTCGAACTCGCAGGCCTGCCCGATGATGATCGGCCCGGAGCCGATCACCAGGACATGGTTGAGGTCTGTGCGACGCGGCATCTACTTCCCCTCTCCGCGAGCGCGCGTGTCGGTGCCCGACACGCCGCGCAGATCTGTGCAGGACCGCACGCTCGCGGTCACGTGTTGTCCGCCATGAGGTCGACGAACTGGTCGAACAGGTACGCCGCATCACGTGGTCCGGCGGCCGCTTCGGGGTGGTACTGCACCGAGAACGCCTTGCCGTCGAGAAGCCGGACCCCTTCGACGGTGCCGTCGTTGGCGCAGGTGTGGCTGATCTCGGCACGGCCGAACGGGGTGTCGAACTGCTCCCCCGCCTCACCTTCGAGGGCGAATCCGTGGTTCTGCGCGGTGATGGCGACCCGGCCCGTGGCGTGATCGATCACCGGGATGTTGATGCCGCGGTGCCCGAACACCATCTTGTAGGTGTCGCGGCCCAGCGCGCGGCCCAGGATCTGGTTGCCGAAACAGATTCCGAACAGCGGGATCCCGGCACCGAGCACGTCGCGCGTCACGCCGACCACGTGATCGGCGGTGGCCGGGTCGCCCGGCCCGTTGGACAGGAAGACACCGTCGGGCTTCAGGTCGGCGATCTCGGCGAACGACGCCGAGGACGGCAGCACCCGGCAGCGCACACCGCGGGCGGCGAAGTTGCGGGGCGTGTTGGTCTTGATGCCGAGATCCAGCGCGACCACCGTGAACCGTTCGCCACCCTCGGGTTCGACGACGTAGGCGTCGTCGGTGCTGACCTCGCCTGCCAGGTCGGCGCCCAGCATCGGCTCCTGATGGCGGACCCGGTCGACCAGCTCGTCGACGGGCGCCTCGGCGGCCGCCCCGCTGAACACGCCCGCTTTCATCGAGCCGCGGCTGCGCAGATGCCGCACGACGGCGCGGGTGTCGATGCCGGAGACGCCCACGACGCCCTGACGGTCCAGTTCGTCGTCGAGTGTGCCGGTGGCCCGCCAGTTCGAGGCCCGCGGCGACGGATCGCGCACGGCATATCCGGCCACCCAGATCTTGTCACCGCGGCTCTCGCTGTCCTCGAGATTCCAGCCGGTGTTGCCGATCTGGGGCGCGGTCGCGACCACGATCTGGCGGTGATAGCTCGGGTCGGTCAGCGTCTCCTGGTAGCCCGACATACCGGTGGAGAACACCGCCTCGCCGAGGGTCTGCCCGACGGCCCCGAACGGACGGCCGGTGAACACGCGGCCGTCCTCGAGCACGAGCAGCGCTTTCTGTCCGGTCATGAGACCTCCTCCGGAATCCATTTCGAATAGTCGCCACGGTTGTCGGCGCGGAACCCGGTGTCGATCTCCGTGCCCGACGGCAGCCGCCAGCGGATCGCGAGAATGCCCTCGTGCGACTGTGTCTTGCCCCCGGCCGCTTTCCTCTTACCCCCGGGGATCACCTTCCCCGCCAGGTTCCGCTCGGTGCGGATGTCGGCGATCGCGTCGTCGGGAATCCAGATGGGCCCGGCTCCGCTGCGCTGCAACATGATTCCCTCGGGGTAACGGGTCAGCACGGCCTTGGCGCGAAAGCCGAGATCCGCGGCGGCGACGCGGTCGTTCCAGTGCGGCACCAACGTGCTGCCGACGTACAGACCCTTGGTCGGTGCGACCAGCGCCGGACCCACGGTGTCGGGGAGCGGCGGCAGGGCGCCGATGATCTGGGCCTGCCGCTCGGCCCGGCGCCGCCATCCCCGCATCATGGCCTGGATCAGCACCGCGATCAGGATCGCCACGACGGCGGCCATCACCAGTGTGGTCACCAGCGTCCCGGTGTTCACGCGCCGGCCTTTCCGTCCCGGGCAGTCACCGTGCCCCGCAACAATGTCGCGGTCACCGTCGCCGGAAGCTCCATGGCCTCGTAGGGCGTGTTGTCCGAGCGACTGGCCAGCGCGGGGCCGTGCACCGTCCACGTCGCCGACGGGTCGATCACCGTGAGGTTCGCCGGTTCCCCGACCTCCAGCGGCCTGCCCTGATCGGGCAGTCCCACGATTGCCGCCGGCGCCTCGCTCATCACCCTGGCTACGTCTCGCCAGGTCAGTAGCCCCGGGTTCACCATCGTCTCGACGACGACCGAGAGCGCGGTCTGCAGCCCGAGCATGCCGGGCCGGGCGTTGGCGAACTCGCAGCACTTCTCGTGCGTTCCGTGTGGGGCGTGGTCGGTGGCCACACAATCGATCACGCCGTCGGCGAGGGCCTGCCGCAACGCGACGGCGTCGCTGGCTTCCCGCAACGGCGGGTTGACCCGGTTGACTCCGTCGTAGGTGTTCAGCCGGGAATCGTCGAGCAGCAGGTGGTGTGGGGTGACCTCGGCGGTGATGGAGATTCCCTGCGCCCTGGCCCATCTGAGCAGTTCCACCGTGCCTGCGGTCGACGCGTGGCAGATGTGCACGCGTGCGCCGGCATCGCGGGCCAGCAGCGCATCCCGCGCCACGATCGACTCCTCGGCCGCCCGCGGCCAGCCCGCCAACCCCAGGCGCGCCGCGTTGGGTCCCTCGTGGGCGACGGCGCCGACGGTGAGCCGGGGCTCTTCGGCGTGCTGGGCGATCAGCACCCCGAGCCCGGACGCGTACTCCAGCGCACGGCGCATCACCAGCGGGTCCTCGACGCACAGGCCGTCGTCGGAGAACATCCGCACCCGGCCGACACCGGCGGCCATGAGCCCCATCTCGGTGAGCTGCTTACCCTTGAGCCCGATCGTCACGGCGCCCACGGGGTGCACGTCGACCAGCCCGACCTGTTGACCGCGGCTCCACACGTGGTCGGTGACCACCGCCGAGTCGGCGACCGGGTCGGTGTTGGCCATCGCGAACACCGCGGTGAACCCGCCGAGCGCAGCTGCGGCGGAACCGGTTTCGATGTCCTCGGCATATTCGCGACCAGGCTCGCGCAGGTGGGTGTGCAGATCCACGAAGCCGGGCAGCAACACCTGCCCGCGCGCGTCGATGATCTCAGCGTCGCCGGGTACGTCCAGTCCGGCGCCGATCGCGGCGATCTGTCCGTCGTCGACGGCGACGTCGACCTCGTCGCCTTCGCCGTAGAGCCGAACGCCTCTCAGCAGAATGGTCATGCGCTGATCGCCCCTTCTTCAGCTCCGACCAGCAGGTGGAACAGCACCGCCATGCGGACGTGTACGCCGTTGGAAACCTGTTGCAGCACCGCCGATTGCGGGGAGTCCGCCACCGAATAGGCGATCTCCATGCCACGCAACATCGGTCCGGGGTGCAGCACCACGGCATGTTCGGCCAGCATGGTCTGGCGCTTGTCCGACAGGCCGTAACGCACGGAATACTCTCGCGAGGAAGGGAAGAAGCCCCCGTTCATACGTTCGGCCTGCACCCGCAGCATCAACACCGCGTCGGCCAGCGGCAGTTCGGCGTCGATGTCGTGGGACACCGTGACCGGCCAGCCGCCGACGCCGACGGGGAGCAGCGTGGGTGGGGCGACCAGCACCACTTCCGCGCCGAGCGTGTGCAGCAGCGCCACGTTGGAGCGGGCCACGCGGCTGTGCAGGACGTCACCGACGATCACCACCCGCTTGCCCTCGATACCGCCGAGCCGCTGCCGGATGGTCAGCGCGTCCAGCAGGGCCTGGGTGGGGTGTTCATGGGTGCCGTCACCGGCGTTGATCACACTCGGGCCGCCGTGCTCGTCGCGCGTCCACTCGGCCAGCTGCTGAGCCGCACCCGATGCGGGGTGACGCACGATCAGCGCATCGGCGCCGGCCGCGCGCAACGTCAGCGCGGTGTCGCGCAGCGACTCCCCTTTGGCGACAGAGGATCCCGAAGCGCTGACGTTGATGACGTCGGCACTCATCCACTTGCCGGCGACCTCGAACGACACCCGGGTGCGGGTGGAGTTCTCGTAGAACATCGTGATGATGGTCCGCCCCCGCAGGGTGGGCAGCTTCTTGACCTCGCGGCCGATCAGCGCTTCGCGGAACCGGTCGGCGTTGTCCAGGATCGCGGTGGCGTCGTCGCGGCTGAGGTCGGCCGCGGCCAGCAGGTGTTTCACCTCGGGGGACCTCCGTACGGTGCGATGTGGACGCCGTCGTAGCCGTCGTCTTCGGTCAAGCGGACCTTGACGTTCTCGCTGCGTGACGTCGGCACGTTCTTGCCGACGTAGTCGGCCCGGATCGGCAGCTCCCGATGTCCGCGGTCGACGAGCACCGCCAGCTGCACCGTGCGAGGACGTCCGATGTCGCGCAGCGCATCCAGCGCGGAGCGGACCGAGCGGCCCGAGTACAGCACGTCGTCGACGAGCACGACGAGCGCCCCGTCGATGCCGCCCTCGGGAATGGAGGTGGCAGCGAGCGCGCGGGGCGGCTTGCTCATCAGGTCGTCGCGGTAGAGCGTGATGTCCAACGCGCCGTGGGCGACGTCGGTACCGCTGAATTCGGCGATGTTGCGGGCCAATCGGGTGGCCAGAGTGACGCCACGGGTGGGGATACCCAACAGGACTACGCGGGGGCCGTCGGGTCCGTCGAGTGCCGTCTTCTCGATGATCTGGTGCGCGATGCGAGCGATCGTGCGACTGACGTCCGCTGCGGACATCAACTCCCGGTCAGTGGCAGCCACGTGCGACCCGGACCTCCTTCTCCGCCTCACCGGACGGCCGTTAAAGGATGCTCGGAAACTGCCCGGAGCTTAGCACCAATTTTGACACCGCCCCGTACCGGTAGCCTCTGGCGGGTGAACCTCGACCGCAACAAGGCATCCATCAACGACGCGATCGACGCGGGACTGCTGGCCGGAGCGGTCACCCTCGTCTGGCAGGGCGGACGGGTGCTGCAGGTCAACGAACTCGGCCACCGCGACGTCGACGCCCGCCTGCCCATGCAGCGAGACACGATGTTTCGCATCGCGTCGATGACCAAGCCGGTCACCATCGCCGCTGCCATGTCCCTGGTCGAGGAAGGCAAGCTCGCCCTGACCGACCGGGTGGCCACGTGGCTGCCCGAACTGGCCGACATGCGGGTGCTGGCTGAACCGCGCGGGCCTCTGGACCGCACGGTGCCCGCGCAGCGTCACATCACCGTCGAGGATCTGATGACGCACCGCAGCGGCTTGGCCTACATGTTCTCGGTGCTGGGACCGCTCGCCGACGCCTACCGCAAGTTGCCGGCCCGCCAGGACCAGGACCGGTGGCTGGCCGAACTCGCGGAGCTGCCGCTCGCCCATCAGCCTGGTGAGCGGCTGACCTACAGCGTCGCCACCGATGTGCTGGGTATCGTGTTGTCGCGCTTGGAGGGCAAACCCCTCAGCGAGATCCTCACCGAGCGGATTCTCGGCCCCCTGGGTATGACGGACACCGGTTTCAGCGTGGGGAGCAGCGGCCGGCGGCGGGCGGCGACCATGTATCAACTCGACGCGGACACGACGTTGCGTCACGACGTGATGGGGCCGGCACCGATCACGGACCCCCCGTTCTGCATGGGCGGAGCCGGGCTGTGGTCGACCGCCGACGACTATCTCAGGTTCGCGCGGATGTTGTTGGCCGGCGGCAGCGTCGACGGGGTGCGGGTGCTCTCGGAGCAGTCGGTGGCGTCGATGCGGACGGATCGGCTGACCGACGAGCAGAAGCGCCAGGACTTCCTCGGGGCACCGTTCTGGATCGGGCGCGGTTTCGGGTTGAATCTGTCGGTGGTCACCGACCCGGCCAAGTCCCGTCAGCTCTTCGGCCCGGGCGGACTCGGCAGCTTCTCCTGGCCGGGCGCCTACGGCACGTGGTGGCAGGCCGACCCCTCCGCGGACGTCATCTTGATCTACTTGATCCAGAACCTGCCGAATCTCACCGTCGACGCCGCGGCAGCCGTCGCCGGCAACACGTCGCTGGCCAAGCTGCAGACCGCACAGCCCAAGTTTGTGCGGCGAACCTACGAAGCCCTGGAGCTGTAGCGCCGAAAGTTCGGTGGCGCATCGACTGTACGGCGGTCACGGCCGCCTTCATCTCGGGCGGCGGGTCGCTGAGCTCGTCCGTCGCATCGATGAGACTGTCGTGCGCTGATCGATTCTTGTCGGTGCCGGGGTGTAGCGTCGGTTTTGTGTTCGAAAGTGTGTTCGATGTCGATCCTGGCGCGTCGGAGGCGGAGCTGCGCGCCGTCATCGAGCGCTGCGAGCACCTGAAATCCGCCGCGGCCGCCGCCCAAGCCCGCGCGACCGCCCTGTGGGCCGCTCAACGCGCCGCGGCCGAGAAGACCGCCGGGGTCCCGGCCGCCAAGCGTGGGCGGGGCCTGGCCAGTGAGGTCGCCCTGGCCCGCCGCGACGCCCCGGCGTGCGGGGCCCGCCATCTGGGGTTCGCGCGGGCGCTGGTGTCCGAGATGCCCCACACTCTGGCCGCGCTGCAGGCCGGGGTGCTCTCGGAGTGGCGGGCCACCCTGATCGTGCGCGAGTCGGCCTGTCTGAGTGTCGAGCACCGCGCTGAGTTGGACGCCGAGTTGTGCGCCGACCCGACCCGGCTGACCGGGTGGGGAAATCAGCGCATCACCGCCGAAGCCGCGAAGATCGCCGCCCGCCTGGATGCCGCCGCGGTCGTCGAGCGGGCCCGCAAAGCCCCCGCCGATCGGGCGGTGTGGACCCGCCCGGCCCCTGACGCCATGGTCTATGTCACCGCGCTGCTACCCGTGGCCCAGGGCGTCGGAATCTACGCCGCGTTGAAACGCCAAGCCGACCTCACCTGCGACGGCCGCTCACGCGGACAGGTGATGGCCGACACCCTCTACGAACGCGCCACCGGCGACTCCGCCACCGCACCGGTGTCGGTGGCGCTGAACCTGGTCATGGCTGACACCACCCTGTTCGGCACCGACACCAGCCCCGCCTGGGTGCAGGGCTACGGGCCTGTGCCGGCCGCGGTGGCCCGCCATCTGCTCGCCGACGCGGCCACCGCCGCCCAAACCGAGGCCAAAGCCACCCTGCGCCGCCTCTACCGCCACCCCACCTCCGGACAATTGGTCGCGATGGAATCACAGGCCCGGTTCTTCCCGCCCGGGCTGGCCCGGTTCATCGACGTGCGCGACCAAACCTGCCGCACCCCCTACTGCGACGCCCCGATCCGCCACCACGACCACGCCACCCCCGACCGCGACGGTGGGCCGACCAGCGCACGCAACGGTCTGGGCACCTGCGAAACCTGCAACTACGCCAAAGACGCCCCCGGCTGGACCGTCACCACCACCAACGACGACGGCACCCACACCGCCACCTACACCACCCCCACCGGCGCGACCTACTACTCCCTGGCCCCACCAGCCCCCGGAACCCCCATCACCCGCCGCAGCATCATCGAAGACGGACTGCGCATCAACCTCATCACCTTCAACGCCGCATAGGGGACGCCGTCAGAGCGGTGGTCAGCCCACCGTGGCGTCGAGCCAATCCAACGTGACCGCGTTCGACAAGGTCAGATTCCCGAGCTGGCAGTGTGTGTCGGCGCCTTCGGCGCCGGTGAACAGCCGTCGTGTCACCGGACCGGATGCCTGATCGGCGAATACCTCGTACTGCCGCACAGGCTCGCCCCCCTCACCCGATCCCACCAACGCCAGAGCGGGACACGCGATCGAGGCGGGCTCGACCGTGAACTGCCGCAGGTACTCGAAGGTGTCGAGGAATGTCGTCTGGCCGAATCGCCGGATCAGCGACCGCGACATCTCCTTGATGGTGGGTGGCATCTCCTCATCGGGGATCTCGTCGATGTCGTCGAGACTGAAATCCTCCTCGGGCGTGAGCACCTCGGCGGGGTCCCCACCCATCCCGGCGACGAACGACACCATGTAGGCACGCAGGTCGATGACCGGCGAATTGGCCACCAGCGCACGCACCCGGGTGTCGTGCGCGGCAGCTCTCGTCGCGAAGTAACCACCGAAACTGATGCCCAGCAAGGCCAATCGATCCGGGTCGACGCCGGGACGTTCGATCATCTGGTCGAGCCACGCCGAAACCCAGGACTCGGTGTCGGGCACGAAATGTGTCGCAGCTTCGGTGCGGGCGGTGTCCATCTGGCCGGGGCCGCAGATCTGCAGCACCCGCCAGCCGCGCTGCAGTGCCGCCAACCCGATCTGAAAGTAGGTTTCCTCGAGGGTGCCGTCGAACCCGCTCGTGGCGACCAGCGTCGGTCCGGCATCGGCGGCACCCGGCGGGACGAACCAGTACCCCGGCAGGCGTTGGCCACGCCAGGACAGCCACATCTCCTCCACCCCCACCGGCCCCAGTGCGGCCAGGAATGCGGCCCGGCTCGCGAGACCCAGCTCGACGTGGCGATCGGCGCCGAACGGCGAAAAATATTCGGCTGCACGGAAACTGTTCGACGCGTGCAGATAGCGCTCCCCGGCGCTGAGGTGGTGGCCGGCGGCCGCCCGCTGGTCAGCGTCAGCGCGTTGCCGCTCGGCCAGCGCCGCGAACTCCTCGGACCACGCCTGCGGACCCGCTTCGCGAATACGAGCCGCCACCGCCAGCGTCTCACCGACCGAGGCCCCGCCGTAGCAGGCGGACCCCAGCTGGCGCAGGAGTTGGAAATCCAGCTCAGGATCATCGAAACCCGTGACACGCGTACTGCTACGAACGGTCGTATCGGTCACGCGATCTCCTCCCGCGGAAACTACTCGCCGGTGCCCCGCACCGCCTGGGCGGCTGCCCGAATCTGGGGTGTCACCAGCATCACCTGACCCAGCACGCCGTTGATGAAGCCGGGTGACTCGTCGGTCGAGAGCTGCTTGGCCAGTTCGACCGCCTCATCGACCGCGACGGGCTCCGGCACGTCCACACCGTGCAGCAGCTCCCACACCGCCACGCGCAGGATCGCGCGGTCGACGGCGGGCAGCCGGTCCAGCGTCCACCCCTGCAGGTGCGTCGCGATGAGGTCGTCGATGTGCGCGGCATGCTCGGTCACGCCCCGTGCGACCGTCACCGTGTAGGGATTCAGCAGCGCCACGTCGGCCTGATGGTGCGACAGCGCATTACGGGCGTCGGCCACTTCTGCCGCGGTGATGCCGCGGGCCTCGGCCTCGAACAACAGATCGACGGCCCGCTTACGGGCCTGGTGCCGCCCGCGATCACCTCTGCGGTCAGCCATCCCGTCGCTCCGCTACGCTCCGCTCGCCCAGGACAACCATCCCGTCGCTTCGCTGCGCTCCACTCGCCCAGGTGTCAGGCATTGACCCTTCCCAGATAGCTGCCGTCGCGCGAATCCACCTTCAGCTTGTCACCGGTGTTGATGAACAACGGCACCTGGATCTCGGCACCGGTCTCGACGGTGGCCGGCTTGGTTCCGGCGCTGGACCGGTCACCCTGCAGGCCCGGCTCGGTGTGGGTGACCTCGAGCTCGACCGTCACCGGCAGTTCCAGGTACAGCGGCGCGCCGTCGTGGAACGCGATCTGCACCGGCATGCTCTCCAGCAGGAAGTCGGCCAGCCGGCCGACGAGTGAATCAGGCAACGGATGCTGCTCGAAGTCCTCGGAATCCATGAACACGAAATCCGAGCCGTCCCGGTAGAGGAAGGTGGCATCGCGGCGGTCCACGGTTGCGGTCTCGACCTTCACACCCGCGTTGTAGGTCTTGTCGACGACCTTGCCGGACAGCACGTTCTTCAGCTTGGTCCGCACGAAGGCCGGGCCCTTACCGGGCTTGACGTGCTGGAACTCGACGATCTGCCACAGTTGGCCGTCGATCTGCAGGACGAGCCCGTTCTTGAAGTCGGCGGTCGTTGCCACGGTGGGATGTACTCCTAGCTTCTAGAGGACGACCAGGTCCTTGGAAAACCTGGTGAGTAGTTCGGGGCTGTCTCCGGTGACCGCCAGCGTGTCCTCGATGCGGACTCCACCACGGTCGGGCAGGTAGACACCGGGCTCGACGGTCACCGCGGAGCCAGCAAGCAGTGTACCGGCGGCCGCTCCGTTGATTCCCGGCGCTTCGTGGATCTGCAGACCCACGCCGTGGCCGAGGCCGTGGCCGAAGTTCTCGGCGTACCCGGCGTCTGCGATGACCTGGCGCGATGCGGCGTCGACATCCTTGAGCACCACCCCCGGGGCGAGCGCATCCCGGCCGGCGCGCTGCGCGGTGGCCACCAACTCGTAGATGTCGCGCTGCCAGTCGGCGATCGGCGACAACACGAAGGTGCGGGTCATGTCCGAGTGGTAGCCGGCGACCAGGGCACCGAAGTCGATCTTGACGAAGTCACCGGCAGCCAGCACAGAGTCGGTGGGCCGGTGATGGGGTACGGCAGAGTTCGCTCCAGCCGCGACGATCGTCTCGAACGACGCGCCATCGGCGCCGTGCACCAGCATCAGCGCCTCGAGGTCGTTGCGGATCTCCTTCTCGCTGCGGCCCGGCCGCAGCCCGCCCTTCTGCACCAGGTCCGTCAGCGCGGCATCGGCGGACTCGCAGGCCAGCCGCAGCAACGCCAACTCGCCGGAATCCTTCACTTCGCGCAATCCTTCGACGGTGCCGGCCGCCCGGATCAGCTCGCAGCGCTCCCCTGCCTCGCGCGTGAACGTGGCGAAGGCATCGACGGTCACCACGTGGCTCTCGAAGCCCAGCCGGCGCACTCCCATGGCTGCGGCCCGCCCGACCAGATGCGGGTTGCAGGCGCGCTCGATCACCACCTCGGCGTCAGGCGCCTGATGTGCGGCCTGGGTCCGGTAGCGGCCGTCGGTGGCCAGCACCGGCGTTTCGTGTTCGGCGAGCACCAGCAGGGCCGCGTTGGAGCCGGTGAATCCGGACAGATAACGCACGTTGATCAGGTCCGATACCAGCATGGCATCAAGTTCGGCGTCCACCAGACGTTGCCGTAACCGGTCACGGCGCTGGGAAATCGTCACAGCGCACGACGCTACTCGCTAAGGTGAGGCCCCATGAGCAAGTGGCTGCTGCGCGGACTGATGTTCGCCGCCCTGATGGTGATCGTCCGGTTACTCCAGGGAGCGATGATCAACGTGTGGGAGACCCGGGCGACGATGATCAGCGCGATCCTGGTCGCCGTGTACGCGGTTGTCGCCCTGCTGTGGGGTTATGTCGACGGCCGCTCGGACGCCAAGAAGAACCCCGACCCGGAACGCCGGGCCGACCTGGCGATGACGTGGCTGTTGGCCGGTCTGTTCGCCGGTGTGGTCAGCGGCGCGGTGGCCTGGTTCATCGGGCTGTTCTACAACAACCTCTATGTCGAGGGCCTGCTCAACGAGCTGACCACCTTCGCGGCGTTCACCGCGCTGCTGGTCTTCCTCAGCGCGATCGTCGGGGTGGGCCTGGGTCACTGGCTCGTCGACCGCAAGGCCCCGCCGATGGAGCGTCGCCGCGAGGACGACGACCGGGCCGACACCGATGTGTTCGCCGCCGTGCGCGATGACCGCGACGACAACTACTCCACCGCGCAGACCGGCGCCGAAGCCGAGCCGCACACCTCCCCGGTCGCCGTGGCCGAGGACGATGAGACCAGGCGCGACGATCAGACCAGGCGCGACAACTGAGCTGACCGGCTAGCCGCGAGCCACCTCGGCATACGCCGCCGCCAGCAGCGACGGGTCCGGGCCCTCCAGCCGACCGGGTTTGGCCAACCCGTCGAGCACCACGAAGCGCAGCACCCCGGCCCGGGTCTTCTTGTCGCCGAGCATCGCCTCGAGCAGTTGCGGCAGCGCGTCGGCGTCGTAGCTCACCGGCAGCCCCAGCGCCTCCAGGATCGAGCGGTGACGCTGGGCCGTCTGGTCGTCGAGTCTGCCGGCCAGTCTGCCCAGCTCGGCAGCGAACACCAGACCGACCGCCACGGCGGCACCGTGGCGCCACTGATAGCGCTCCCGACGCTCGATCGCGTGGGCCAGTGTGTGCCCGTAGTTGAGGATCTCGCGAAGCTGCGATTCTTTCTCGTCGGCGGCGACCACCTCGGCCTTCACCGCAACCGCGCGCCGGATCAGCTCCGGCAGCACCTCGCCGGTCGGGTCGAGGGCCGCCTCGGGATCGGCCTCGATCATGTCCAGGATCACCGGGTCGGCGATGAAACCGGCCTTCACGACCTCGGCCATGCCGGCGATGATCTCGTTGCGCGGCAACGTCTCCAGCGTGGCCAGGTCGATCAGCACGGCAGCCGGCTGGTGGAATGCCCCCACCAGGTTCTTGCCCGCGTCGGTGTTGATACCGGTCTTCCCGCCGACCGCGGCGTCGACCATGCCCAACAACGTGGTCGGGATGTGCACGATGTCGACGCCGCGCAGCCACGTCGCGGCGGCGAACCCGGCCACGTCGGTCGCGGCTCCCCCACCGAGGCTGACCACGGCGTCCTTGCGGCCCAGACCGATGCGGCCGAGCACCTCCCAGATGAAGCCGACCACCGGTAGCTCCTTGCCCGCTTCGGCGTCGGGGATCTCGATGCGGTGCGCGTCGATGCCCCGCTCGGCCAGGTGCGCGCGGATCGCCTCGGCGGTCTGCGCGAGCACGGGCTGGTGCAGGATCGCCACCTTGTGCCGGCCCTCGAGGATGCGGGCCAGGTCGCCGAGCAGACCGGTACCGATGATCACCGGGTAGGGCGGGTCGGTGCGGACGTCCACCGTCACCGGTTCCGTCACGGGCTGTCCTTTCGTGAGCAGGAGGAGGAGCCGCGGCCCTTCTTGGCGGCCACCGCAGCCGGACTGGGCGGTGCTTCGGTGGACGGGGCGGCGGTCAGCGACCACGGAGCGCGGCGCCACGCCGGGCGGCGACGGCGCCGGTCGGGCCGTGCCGCGGAATTCTCCAGGCGGTTCACGATGTGACGCACGACCGCACCGGGATTGCGGTGGTTGGTGTTCACCCGCATCGTGGCCACCTGCCGATACAACGGAACCCGTTGGCTCATCAGTGCTTTGAATTTCTCCCCGCGGTCGCCGCCGGCCAGCAACGGGCGCACCGTCGAGCCACCGGTGCGGCGCACCCCCTCGGCCGCGTTGATCTCGAGGTAGACCACCGTGTGGCCGGCCAGCGCCTCGCGGACCCCCGGGGTGGTGACGGCCCCGCCGCCGAGCGACAGGATCCCGTCGTGGTTGGCCAGCGCATCGCGGATGACAGATTCCTCGATGCGACGAAACTCCGCTTCACCGTCGGTGCCGAAGATGTCGGCGATGGTGCGGCCGGTGGCCTTCTCGATGGCGGCGTCCGTGTCGAGCATCTCCAGACCGAGCGTCTTGGCCAAGCGCCGCCCGATCGTGGACTTGCCCGAACCGGGCAGGCCGACCAGCACGGCTTTCGGAGCCATCAGCCCGAGGCCCGCGCCGGATCGGCGCCGGCAGGCTCACGGGCGGCCACGGAGCGCAGGTAGCTGTCGATGTTGGCCCGGGTCTCACCGAGCGAGTCACCACCGAACTTCTCCAGGGCGGCGCGCGCCAGCACCAGGGCAACCATGGTCTCGACGACGACACCGGCGGCGGGCACCGCACACACATCGGAACGTTGATGGATCGCGACGGCCTCCTCACCGGTGGACATGTCCACCGTCGCCAGCGCGCGTGGCACCGTCGAGATGGGCTTCATCGCGGCGCGCACCCGCACCGGTTGGCCGTTGGTCATGCCGCCTTCGAGACCGCCGGCCCGATTGGTCGAGCGGGTGATGCCGTCGGAGCCGGGATAGATCTCGTCGTGGGCGACGCTGCCTCGCCGGCGCGCCGTCTCGAATCCATCGCCGATCTCGACACCCTTGATGGCCTGGATCCCCATGACCGCTCCGGCCAGCTGACTGTCGAGGCGGTTGTCGCCACTGGTGAAAGAACCCAGTCCGACCGGGAGTCCGTGCGCGACGACCTCGACCACACCGCCGAGCGTGTCACCGTCCCGCTTGGCGGCTTCGATCTCGGCGATCATTCGTTCTTCGGCGGCCTTGTCGAAGGCCCGCACCGGGCTGGCGTCCACCGCCGCGAGATCCGCGGCCTGCGGTGGTGGGCCGTCATAGGGGTCGGACGCGCCGATGGAGATGACGTGTGACACCACCTCGACCCCGAGCGCCTCACGCAGGAATGCCCGGGCCACGGTGCCGGCAGCCACCCGGGCAGCCGTCTCGCGGGCGCTGGCGCGCTCGAGAACCGGGCGGGCGTCGTCGAAGCCGTACTTCAGCATGCCCGCATAGTCGGCATGACCGGGCCGGGGCCGGGTCAACGGCGCGTTACGGGCCGCGCTGTCAGCCAGCACGGTCGGATCCACCGGATCCGGTGCCATCACCGACTCCCACTTCGGCCACTCGGTGTTCCCGATCTCGATCGCGATCGGGCCGCCGAGGGTCACCCCGTGCCGGACACCGGCGAGCATCGTGACCTGGTCCTGTTCGAATTTCATCCGGGCGCCGCGGCCGTAGCCGAGTCGACGGCGGGCCAGCTGGTCCGCGATCTCGTCGGAGGTCACATGAACGCCGGCGACCATGCCTTCGACCATGGCCACCAACGCACGGCCGTGGGATTCGCCTGCAGTCGTCCATCGCAACACGTGTCCCATTTTCGCACGACGGCCACACCGGACCCACGCGCGGATCAGCGCACGCGATACACCCGGTCGTCGACGCGGCTGCGCTCGGCCGCTCGCGGCGGCAACTACATCAAGGCAGCACCAGCCACATCACCACCGCTGCGCTGACGCACATCGACACGCCGTGCGGCACCGTCGCGTCCGAACGCCACGCGAGCAGCACCCCCGACCAGCCCAGGGTCAGTGCCGCAGCCAAGAGAGCGGCGAGCGCCCACACGTCGGGGCCGAGGGCTCCGGTCAGCGCACCCACCCCGATGGCCAGCTTGACGTCTCCGGCGCCCATCGCAGCCGGCGCCACGAGATGCACCGCGGCGTACGCCGCGAACAATGCGGCGGCCCCGAGCGTCGCACCCCTTCCGTCGCCGGTGATCACGGCGCCGGCGAGGACGATCGCAGCACCGGGAAGGGTGAGCACGTTGGGCAGGCGCCGATGCCGGATGTCGAACGCGCTCAACGTGATCAGCCACACAGACAGGGCGAGGGCAGCCAGCGCTCCCCCGCTCGACCCCATCCGCTCAGGCTAAGTCCCGCGCCGGCCGGTGCGACGCACCTTTTTCCCGGCCGGCCACCGGTTCAGCTCGGTGTGTCCCGGCCGGCCACCGGCTCAGCTCGGCGTCCCCCGCCGGACACCGGTTCAGCTCGGCGTCCCCCGCCGGCCACCGGTTCAGTCCGGCGCGCGTAACGCCGCCCGCATGGCATCGCGGGGCGCCACACACCCGGTGAACTGCTCGACTTGACTGAAGGCCTGGTTCAGCAGCATCTCCAGCCCGCTGACCACCCCACCTCCCCGCGCCGCCACCTCAGCCGCAAGCGGGGTGGGCCACGGGTCGTAGATCGCGTCGAGAAGCCACGGGGTCGCCGCCAGGATCGGCGCGTACGGCGCCACCGCGTCCGCGGGCACCGTGTTGACCACGACGTCGACGCCGACCACCTCGTCGGCCAGACCTGCGCCTGTGACATCGCAGAACCGTGCCTCCACGCCGCACCGGCGCGCCAGGTCTGTCAACGGCGCGGCCTTCTCCGCGTTGCGGGCGGCCACGGTGATCTGCCGTGCACCGAGCCCGATAAGACCGACCACCACCGCCGGGGCCGTTCCGCCGGAGCCGACCACCATGCACCGCTCGGCGGTCTGCACGTCGGCCAAGGCGCCGCGCACCCCGTCGACATCGGTGTTGTCGGCACGCCATCCCCCCGAGAAGCGGACCAGGGTGTTCGCCGATCCCACCAACTGGGCCCGCTCGGTGGCCTCGGTGGCGAACCGCAGTGCCGCGAACTTGCCCGGCATGGTCACCGACACCCCGACCCACTCCGGACCGAACCCGCCCACCACGACGGGCAGCTGCTCAGCCGTGCACTCGATGCGGTCATAGGTCCAGTCGTCGAGGCCCAGCGCCCGGTAGGCCGCCAGGTGCAACTGTGGAGACCGCGAGTGGGCGATCGGAGAACCGAGCACCGCGGCCCGCCGAGCGCCGCCGGGGTTACTCATCGGTGCAGTCTGCTCGTCATCGACAGCTGCTCGCGCGGCGGCCTGGTGGGGCGCAGCAGCTCATCGCGCCGAATCGAGCACACCGTTGCGCCTCGCCAGCTCGATGTTGGCCAGGTGCTGCTCGTATTCGCGGGTGAACAGCGTGGTGCCCTGCATGTCGATCGTCACGAAGTACAGCCAGTCTCCCGGCGCGGGCGCCTCGGCGGCGGCCAGCGCCGGCAGGCCCGGCGAACAGATCGGGGTGGCCGGGAGGCCGGGGCGCAGGTAGGTGTTCCACGGCGTCTCCTGCGAGCGGTCCCCGTCGGTAGTGGCCACCTCGATGCGGTCCAGCGCGTAGTTCACCGTGGAGTCGAACTCCAATGTGCGCTGTTCGGCCAACCGGTTGTAGATCACCCTGGCCACCTTGGCGAAGTCTTCCGGGGTGGACTCGCGCTGAACCAGCGAGGCCACGGTCAGCACCTGGTAGGGGGTCATGTTGAGCGAAGTCGCCGTGTTGAGCAGGCCGTTCTGCTCGTACACCTCGCCGCCGGCGGCGATCAGCGCACCGAGCATGTCCCGTGGCTGAGCCGACGGGTCGACGTTCCACGTGCCGGGCGCGATGAGGCCCTCCAGTCGGCGGTGGTCGGGACCCATCGCCAGCACGGGCGCTACCGCCCACTGGGGCACGGCGAGCGCCTCGGGGGGCAGCGCGGCCGCGGCGTTGCGCAGGTCGTCGACCGACACGCAGCGACGTTCACCGTCGAGGTCCACACACGACGCATCTGAGATCAGCGTCAGGATTCCGTCGGTGACCGCGTTCGTCTTGACGTCGCGCACGTCGTCGAGCTGGCGGCCTTCCGGGATCACCAGCCTGCCGACCCGATTGGCGGGATCGGCGAGGCGCTCGACCGCATCGGCGGCCGGAATCTCGGTGCGGACCTTGTAGAAGCCGGGCTGGATGGCCGAGATGGCGGAGTTGCCGTCGGCGGCCGTGACGAACGCCGACACCGTCGCGACCACGTTGCTGTCGCGCAGAGTCTGGGCGATCACCGTCGTGGAGTCGCCTTCATGGACCTGGATGACCACGTCGTTGACGCCGTCACCGGCGTAGTCGTCGGCCGAGCCGCCGAACAGTGAGTGCCACAGCTGCGAGCCGAGGAACACCGCCCCGATCGCGACCACGATCAGCACGCCCACCGCGAGCACCGCGGCGGTCCGGCGCCTGCGCCGGTAGCGGGCGGCCCGGGCGCGCTCACGGCGGGTCATCCGGTTCCGCGGCGGTCCCACCGCCAGCGGTTCGGCGCGGTCGCTGGCCCAATCGTCAGTCATCGGTGACCTCTCCGTGCGCGGCTGCCGCCGCTCGCCTCTGGTCCAGCCAGTTCTGCAGAATCCCCACTGCCGCCGCCTGATCGATCACCGAGCGCTGACCGCGGGCGCGGACCCCAGCTTCACGCAGTGATCGTTGCGCAGTCAACGTGGTGAACCGTTCGTCGGCCATCCGCACCGGCACCGGCGCGATGCGGCCGGACAGCTGATCGGCCACCTCGATCGCGTCCCGGGCCGAGGAGCCCGCTCGATCGGCCAGCGTGCGGGGTAGCCCGACGATGACCTCGACGACCCGATATTCGTCGACGAGTGCGGCCAGCCGGCGCACATGCGCCCCCGAACGCCGATCCCGCCGCACCGTTTCCACCGGGGTCGCCAGGACCGCACCAGGATCGCTGACCGCGACACCGATGCGGACAGTGCCGACGTCGACGCCCAGGCGCCGCCCCGGCCCAGGGTCGGGGCAGCGCGGATCACCCGGCCGGTCAGGCACCCGGTCAGGGTTGTTCGTCGCGGCCACCCCTGCTAGCCCCGGCCGATCTCCGCGCGTACCGCCGCCAATGCTGCGTCGATACCCGCCGCCCCCTTACCGGATCCCTGCGCCAGATCTGCTTTCCCCCCGCCGCGGCCGTTGACCGCGGCACCGAGCTGTTTGACCAGATCGTCGGCCCGCAACCCGAGGTCCTGGGCGGCCGGGTTCACCGCCACCACGTACGGCACCGCATCGTTGTCGCCCTCGGCGATCAGCGCGACGACCGCCGGCCCGCTGCCGAGCTTGCCGCGGATGTCGCCCACCAGCGACCGCAGGTCACCGCCGGACATGCCACCGGCCATGCGCTGGGCCACGACGCGAACCTCGCCGATCTGCTCGGCACCCGCTGCCGCGTTGCCCGCCGCAGCGCGTGCGTTGGCCATCCGCAGCCGGTCGAGTTCCTTCTCTGCGGCGCGCAACCGTTCGACGAGCGTGGCGACGCGTCCGGGCACCTCCTCGGAGGGCACCTTCAGCGACGAGGCCAACCCGGCCATCAACGCGCGCTCCTTGGCCAGATGGCGGAAGGAATCCATCCCCACGTACGCCTCGACCCGGCGCACGCCCGAACCCACCGACGATTCGCCGAGGATCGTCACGGGCCCGATCTGCGCCGAGCTGCCCACGTGGGTGCCGCCGCAGAGCTCCAGCGAGAACGGTCCGCCGATCTCGACGACCCGCACCTCGTCGGGGTAGGCCTCGCCGAACAGCGCCATCGCGCCCATCGCCTTGGCTCGTTCCAGTTCGGTGGTGAAGCTGTGCACCTCGTAGTCGGCCTCGACCGCCTCGTTGGTGACCTGCTCGATGTCGGTGCGCTGCTCCTCGGTCAGCGGGCCCTGCCAGTTGAAATCGAAGCGCAGATAGCCTGGGCGGTTGAGCGAGCCGGCCTGAACGGCGTTGGGACCCAACACCTGCCGCAGCGCGGCATGCACCATGTGGGTGCCCGAGTGGCCCTGGGTGGCGCCGTGGCGCCAGCGCGGATCGACGGCGGCGACGATGGTGTCCCCCTCGACGAACTCGCCGGACTCCACCACGACGCGGTGCGCCCACAATGTCTTGGCGATCTTCTGCACGTCGGTCACCGCGGCCTTGGCGGTCCCGGAGGAACCGGTGCCGGTGATGGTCCCTTCGTCGGCGATCTGGCCGCCGGACTCGGCGTAGAACGGGCTGCGGTCGATCACCAGCTCCACCCGCTCACCGGCGCCGTCGCGGCCCGTATGCGCCACCACCGGCACCCGCTTGCCATCCACGAAGATACCGAGAATCCTTGCCTCGGTGGTCAATTCGTCGAAACCGGTGAACTCGGTGGGGGCGGTGTCGACGAGTTCGCGGTACGCCGACAGGTCGGTGTGGGCCTGTTTGCGGGCCGCGGCGTCGGCCTTGGCGCGGCGACGCTGCTCAGCCATCAGGCTGCGGAAGCCTTCCTCGTCGACGCTCAGGTCGGCCTCGGCCGCCATCTCGAGGGTCAGTTCGATCGGGAAGCCGTAGGTGTCGTGCAGCGTGAACGCGTCACTGCCGGAGAGCTTGTCCGCTCCCGATGCCTTCGTGCTGCGGGCTGCCTCGTCGAACAGGCGCGAACCCGAGGCCAGAGTGCGGTTGAACGCGGTTTCCTCCGCGACGGCGATGCGCTGGATCCGGTCGAAGTCGCTGACGAGTTCCGGATACGACGGGCCCATCGCGTCGCGCACGGTGACCATCAGTTCGGCCATCACCGGCTGATCGACTCCGAGCAGCTTGGCCGCCCGGATGATGCGACGCAGCAGACGACGTAGCACGTAGCCGCGGCCCTCGTTGCCGGGGCTGACGCCGTCGCCGATGATGATCGCCGCGGTACGGGTGTGGTCGGCGATGATCCGGTAGCGGACGTCGTCGTCGTGACTTCCCTGCCCGTACCCGCGCGGGGCGATACCCGCCACCAGATCGATGACGGGGCGCAGCAGGTCGGTTTCGTAGACGTTGTCCACACCCTGCAGCAGGCACGCCACCCGCTCGACCCCCATGCCGGTGTCGATGTTCTGCCGGGGCAGCGGACCGAGGATCTCGAAGTCGGTCTTCGACGTGCCTTCCCCGCGCTCGTTCTGCATGAACACGAGGTTCCAAATCTCGATGTAGCGGTCCTCGTTGGCCTCCGGACCACCCTCGATGCCGTAGTCGGGGCCACGGTCGTAGTAGATCTCCGACGACGGACCGCACGGCCCGGGAATGCCCATCGACCAGTAGTTGTCGGCCATGCCGCGGCGCTGGATCCGTTCGGCGGGCAGACCGGCGATGTCGCGCCACAGTTGCGCCGCCTCGTCGTCGTCGAGATACACGGTGGCCCACAACCGCTCGGGGTCGAACCCGTAGCCACCCTGCTCGACCGGGTTCGTCAGCAGCGTCCACGCCAGTTCGATCGCCCCGGCCTTGAAGTAGTCGCCGAACGAGAAGTTACCGGCCATCTGGAAGAACGTGTTGTGCCGCGTGGTGATGCCGACCTCGTCGATGTCCGGGGTTCGGATGCACTTCTGCACGCTGGTGGCCCGGGCCCACGGCGGGGTGCGCTGACCGAGGAAGTAAGGCACGAACTGGACCATGCCGGCGTTGACGAACAGCAGGTTGGGATCGTCGAGGATCACCGAAGCGCTGGGCACCTCCGTGTGGCCCGCCTGCACGAAATGATCGAGGAAACGCTTCCTGATCTCGTGTGTCTGCACGTCCTGCCGCCCTCTGATCCTCAAGTCACCTGCGATTACTCGACCGCACCACAGTACCGGGCGCCCTCGTCAGCCCGGCAGGAAGCTCAACCGCACGTGGCGTCGGGCATTGTCCCTGTTCAGATCAACCAACACGATGCTCTGCCAGGTTCCCAGCAACGGTTCCCCGTCGCTGACCGGAACAGTCACCGACGGGGACACCAGGCCGGGCAGGACATGGTCTGCGCCGTGGCCGGGCGAGCCGTGGGCGTGGCGGTAGCGATCATCGCGCGGCAGCAGCCGCTCCAGCGTGTCGACCAGGTCGTCGTCGGAACCGGCACCGGTTTCGATGATGGCCACCCCCGCCGTGGCGTGCGGCACGAACACGTTGCAGAGTCCATCGGAACCGTGTGCGGCGCAGAAGTCGCGCACCTGCGACGTCAGGTCGACGATTCGTCGACGCGACGTGTCGACATCGAGCATCTCGGTGTTCATCTTCTCGAGCCTACGAGCTCACCGCGGGTCGGCGGTGAGCCTGTTCAGCACGTTCTCGTAGGTGATCCAACCGGCCAGCCGCGCGGGTTCCCCGTCGACGACCGGCAGACCTGCGGCGCCGTGACCGCTGAGCGCCTCGATGACGTCGGGAAGTCTCGCGTCGACGGGGAGGGTGGGCAGCCGCTGGATGAGCGAGTCGATGTGTTCCGGCGGGCTGCCGCCCTCGATCGCCGCCACCGCGTCCTCGGCGGTGACGCAACCCAGGTACCGACCGTCGGGGGCCAGCACCGGCAGCAGCGGGACCGAAGCGCTGGTGATCAGCTCCGCGGCCACGTCCAGCCGCATGTGCTCGTTGAGAACCCGGGCCGGTGGCGCCGCCACGTCGGCCGCCGTCAGGTTGTCGCTGGCGTGTCGGTCGATGTCCACGCCGCGGCGCCACAGCTTCTGCGTGTAGATGGTCTGCCTCGAGAGCAGGTGACTGGTCCCCGCGGCCAGGGCGATCGCGATCATCAACGGCAGGATGATGGAGTACTGCCCGGTCAGCTCGAAGAGGATGACCACCGCGGTGATCGAGGCACGCGTCGCTCCGGCCAGGGCGGCACCCATGCCGACCAGCCCATAGGCGCCGGCGGCCTCGGTGGACTCGGGCCAACCCAGGTGGGCCAGCGCACCGAAGGCACTGCCGGCCATCGCGCCGATGAACAGCGTCGGCGCAAACACCCCACCGGACCCGCCGATACCGATGGTCAAGCTGGTCGCGAGCATCTTGGCGACCATCAGCAGCAGCAGGAAGCCGACCACGTATCGGCCTTCGATGGCGTTCTGCAACACCGGGTAGCCGACCCCGTACATCTCCGGCACCGCCAGCAGCAGCAGGCCCAGCAGCAGTCCACCCGCTGCGGGGCGGGCCCATTCCGGCCCGCGCCAGAGCCAGTCGCAGAAATCCTCGACCAGATACAGCACCCGCGAGAATGCGACCCCCACCGCGCCGACCAGGACACCGAGCGCCGCGTAGAGCAGGTATTCGGCGGGGCTGTGCACACTGAACGCCGGCAGCGTCAGAAACGGTTCGTTGCCCAGGATCGCCCGCGCGACGATCGACGCGGTCACGCTGGAGAGCACCACCGCACCGAACGACTGCGCGGCGAAGTCGCGCAGGATCAACTCCATCGCGAAGAACGGTCCGGCCAAGGGGGTGTTGAAGGTGGCCGAGATGCCGCCCGCGGCGCCGCAGGCCAACAACAACCGCACCCGGGCGGTGTCCAGCCGCAGCCACTGGGCCACACCCGACCCGACCGCCGAGCCGATCTGCACGATCGGCCCTTCGCGGCCGACCGAGCCTCCGCCGCCGATGCACAGCGCCGAGGCCAGCGATTTGACCAAAGCGACCTTGGGGGCGATCCGACCGCCGCGCATCGACACGGCGTACATGACTTCAGGCACCCCGTGGCCGCGGGCCTCTGGGGCGAAGCGGTGCACGAGCGGGCCGTAGATCAGTCCGGCCACCGCGGGCGCC
The DNA here is from genome assembly GCF_010728325.1 of Mycolicibacterium poriferae. The sequence continues at coordinate 3,075,241 of NZ_AP022570.1, read as the reverse complement.
ACCACCAGGAATCCGACGCCGAGCCACGGGAGGTGTTCGCTGGCTATCCGACCCAGTCCGGCGTAGTCCTGATGTCCGGTGAACAACCAGGTGAATCCGTTGATCAGCGATCGAAACGCCACCGCCCCCAACCCGGTACACACCCCCACCACGACGGCGAGGGGCACCAGCGACGAGGACCGCTCACGCAACCAATGGCCCAGCTCATTGCGCAGGGACATTGTTGCAGTATGCAACAGTTGCTGTCGGTGCCCTAATCGCGTGACGATCGCCACGTGACCGACAACGCCGGCGACTCCTCCGATGCCATCACCGACGCCTTGCTGAGCGCATCCCGACTCCTCGTCGCGATCTCGGCCCGATCGATCGCCGATGTCGACGACACCCTCACCGTTCCCCAGTTCCGCACGCTGGTGATCCTGCGCACCCGCGGACCGGTGAACCTGGCCACCCTGGCGGGGTTGCTCGACGTGACGCCGTCCACCGCGGGCAGGATGGTGGACCGCCTCGTCGACGCGGGACTCATCGACCGCCGACCGCATCCGGAGTCGCGCCGAGAGCTGATCGCCGAGTTGTCAGCCCGCGGTCGCCACACGGTCGACGCCGTGACCGCCAAGCGACGTGCCGAGATCGCCGCCATCGTCGCGACGATGCCGCCGGTCGAGCGCCACGGGCTGGTGCGGGCGTTGTCCGCCTTCACCGAGGCCGGCGGTGAGCTGCCGGTCGGCCCGGCCGAAGAGGACCATCTGCGCTAGCACGGTCGGGGACTCAACCAAAACGTGCCGAATCGACTCAGCCGCCCGGAGATTCGCGGTACTCGGCGCGATATCTGCGGCGCTGGGCCGATGATGTGCGGCTGCGCAGCAGGCCACCGCGCCGCCGGAAGACCACCACCAGCAGTCCGATGCCGATCGCCAGACCCAGCGCGCCGAGAATTCCGGCCGTGACGGCACCCGCCGACATGCCCTCACCGACCAAAGTGAGGAAGACGCCGAGTCCCGCGCCGCCGGCCAAGAAGAGCACCAGCCCGACAAGCACCGCTGAATAGCTTTCGAGAAACGCACGCTTATCCGTCATCGCGATCGACTTACCCGCCACCGAGCAACCGAAACGGGTCCGTAGTCCGGTATAGCGGGGCACACCGCAACAGCGGTCGCTGGGCCAGGCCGCGCGGTTGACGCGCGCGTTTATTGCCTTGTCACGCCGGGTATTTCTGACCGCAGCCAGCACCGCCAGCCCTGGAGGACACCATGACCGTCACCGGCATCATCAGCGCCATCTTCATCGGCATCGTCGTCGGAGCCCTCGGCCGGCTCCTGCTGCCCGGAAAGCAGAAGATCGGGATCCTGGTGACCATCCTCGTCGGAATCGTCTCGGCGCTGATCGGCACCGCCTTGGCCGGCGCTATCGGCATCCCGACCGCCACTTCAGGGGTGGATTGGCTCGAGCTCCTCGTTCAGGTCGTCGTCGCCGCCCTCGGCGTCGGCCTCGTCGCTGCATTGATGGGACGCGGGCGCTCGAAAGTCTCGCGCTAACGCCGCAGCGCCTGTCGACGTGATCCCGGCTGGAACCCCGACCGGCCGGGATCACCTTGGGCACAGCTGTTTCAGCGGCGCCTGCGGATGATGGCGCGCAGCTTGTCCACCCGGGTGGCGATCTCCCGCTCTGCACCGTGGGTGGTCGGCCGGTAGTAGTCGACACCGACCAGCTCGTCCGGCGGATATTGTTGTGACACAACGCCGTCGGGATTGTCGTGAGCGTACCGGTAGCCGATCGCGTTACCGAGCTTCGAGGCACCGGAATAGTGCCCGTCACGCAGATGAGCCGGCACCAGGCCGGCTTTGCCCGCACGGACGTCGGCCATGGCCGCTCCCAGCGCTGTGGTCACGGCGTTGGACTTGGGCGCGGTGGCCAGATGGACGGTCGCATGAGCCAGCGTCAGCTGCGCTTCGGGCATGCCGATCAATTGGACTGTCTGCGCTGCGGCCACGGCGGTCTGCAGTGCCGACGGGTCGGCCATCCCGATGTCCTCGCTGGCCAGGATCAACAACCTGCGAGCCAGGAAGCGCGGGTCCTCCCCGGCCACCAGCATGCGCGCCAGATAATGCAGCGCGGCGTCGACATCAGAGCCGCGGACCGACTTGATGAACGCACTGATCACGTCGTAGTGCTGGTCGCCGTCGCGGTCATATCGGACCGCGGCCCGGTCAAGCGACTGTTCGACGATCTCGACGCTGATCTCCTGACCCGACTCTGCCGCCACCTCCAACGCGGTCAGGGCCCGGCGCGCGTCGCCGGCAGACAGCTGCACGAGCAACTCCAAGGCGTCGTCGGTGATCGTCACCGCGCCGCCCAGACCTCGCTCATCGTCGATGGCGCGCCGCAGCACCGCGGCGATGTCGCCCGCGGACAGCGGCTGCAACTGCAGGATGAGCGAGCGCGACAGGAGCGGAGCCACCACGGAGAAGGACGGATTCTCGGTGGTGGCCGCCACCAGTAGGACCACGCGGTTTTCCACCGCGGCCAGCAGCGCGTCCTGCTGCGTCTTCGAGAAGCGGTGTACCTCGTCGATGAACAGCACGGTCTGCTGGCCGTGGATGGCGGCGCTTCTGGCGCTTTCGATGACGGCGCGGACCTCTTTGACGCCGGCCGACAGCGCCGACAACGCCTCGAAGCGGCGGCCGGTGGCGTGTGAAATGAGCGAGGCCAGCGTGGTCTTGCCGGTCCCCGGCGGTCCGTAAAGGATCACCGACGCCGCGCCGGAGCCCTCGACCAGTCGCCGCAGCGGCGAGTTGGGCTTGAGCAGGTGCGCCTGGCCGACCACTTCGTCGAGTGAGGCCGGCCGCATGCGCACCGCCAGCGGCGCCGACGCCGCGGCCGCGCCACCGGTCACGGGCGTCGGCTCAGCGGGGACGTCGAACAGGCTCTCGGACACGCTCCCTGCTTACCACTGCGTCATGACGCGGGTTGGGTCACGAAGTCGATCAGTTCCTCCACCCGTCCGATCAGCTCGGGTTCGAGGTCGGTCCAGTCACGGACCCGCCCGCGGATCCGTTGCCACGCGGCGGCGATGTCGGCTTGGTCGCGGTGTGGCCACCCCAGAGCGGCGCAGATTCCGTGCTTCCAGTCCTGCGATCGCGGGATTGTCGGCCAGGTCTGCAGGCCGAGCCGTGCGGGCTTGACCGCCTGCCAGATGTCGATGAACGGGTGACCGACGACCAGGGTGTGCTCGCCACCAGGGCCGTCGCGCACCGTCTGCATCACCTGAGCGGCGATCCGGGCCTCTTTGGACCCGGCGACGAGATGGTCCACCAGCACGCCGAGCCGACGGCCCGGGCCGGGGCGGAAATCATCGACGATCGCGGCGAGGTCATCGATGCCGCCGAGATACTCGACGACGACGCCCTCGATGCGCAGGTCGTCACCCCACACCTGCTCGACGAGTTCGGCGTCGTGGCGACCTTCCACATAGATTCGGCTGGCCAGCGCCACTTTGGCCCGGGCGCCGGCGACAGCTACCGACCCTGAGGCGGTGCGCGTCGGTGCCGCTGGGCCCGCCTTGCGCGGGGCGGTGAGGATCACGGGCTTGCCGTCGATCAGATACCCGGGTCCGATCGGAAACGGTTTGGTACGCCCGTTCCGGTCTTCCAGCCGCATCCGGCCGTACTCGACGTGCACGACGGCACCGACGAACCCGCTCTGCGCGTCCTCGACGACCATGCCGATCTCGATCGGCACCTCGGTGGAGCGGGGTTTGCGGTGCGGATTGTGGGCGAGAATGTCGGCGCCATAGCGATCAGCCACCGAGTGATCGTAGGGACGGCGACGAGCGGGCGCGAGTACGCGCCCGCCCCGGCGTGTCGTCCCGACGGCGCGCGCACGCCGGTCAACCGGGTCAGTCGAGTTGTTGCGTCTGGCCGTCGACGGGGGCGCCGACTTCGGCCAGTTTGGCCGGGTCGGAGGTGATCTCGTCGATGACGGTGTGGATGAATCGCATCTTCTCGAGAACCTTGGGCGGCAACACGAACGGGTACAGGTCGTCCTTGCCCATCGACCGGTTCACCATGTTCAGCGACCACGCCAGCGGCAGCCACATCTCGATGATCGTGTCGAAGCCGCTGGGCCCCAACACCCGTCGGTCGAACGTGGCGGTCGCCGGGGCCAGGCCGAACGCCGCACCGGTGTCGAGGGTGTCCCGGATGTGCAGATAGTGGGCGAACGTCTCGGCCCAGTCCTCGGCAGGATGCATGGTGGCGTAGGACGAGACGTAGTCGTCCTCCCAGCCGGGCGGAGCGCCCTCGCTGTAGTGCCGGTCGAGTGCGGCCTGATAGTCCAGGTTCGGGTCTCCGAACAGCTCGTTGAACCGGGCGAGGTAGTCCGGCGACGTGCCGATCAGCCGATAGAAGTAGTAGTGGCCGATCTCGTGCCGGAAATGACCCAGCAGCGTGCGGTACGGCTCGTCCATCGACACGCGCAACTGCTCGCGATGCACGTCGTCACCTTCGGCGAGGTCGAGGGTGATCTGGCCGCTGTCATGCCCGGTGAACACCTTCTCGAATTGGCTGGACAGCAGGTCGAACGCCAACCCGTAGTCGGGATCGGCGTCACGCCCGACGATCGGCAGCTTCAGCTCGTGCAGTTCGGCGATCAGGCGACGCTTGGCCCGTTCGGCGCCCGCGAAGGCGGCCAGCGCCACCGTGTCCGCGTCGTTGGGTCGCGTCCGGGTCAGAGCGCAGGACACACAGAGCTTGGCGATCGGCCCTTTCTCCACCAGCCAGTTGCATTCGGCCAGATGCAGATTCGCGCACAGCTGGTAGTGGCTCTCGTCGACCGCGCCGGCGTGCTCGCTCTCCGCGGGTGGGGCGATGACCAACAGCGCCATGTCGTCGAGGGAAAAGCCCAACGAGCTGCCGCAGTTCAGGCACACCGAGTTCTCGAACGCCAGCCGCTGACCGCAGTTGGGGCAGATGAAATCACGCACGCAGCACCTCCCCCTGGTGCGGAGCCACATCGACGGAGACGTCGATGACGCTGCTCTCGGAGTCGGTGTAGATGATGCCGCGCAGCGGGGGGACGTCGGCGTAGTCACGGCCGAATCCCACTGTGACGTAGCGCTCATCGACCATCTGGTCGTTGGTGGGATCCAGTCCCAGCCAGGCGTTCTGAGGCGTCCACACGGCTGCCCATGCGTGCGTTGCGTCGATCCCGACCATGCGTTCCTTCCCGGGGGGCGGATCGGTGGCCAGATAACCCGAGACGTAGCTGGCCGCCAGACCGTTGGCGCGCAGGCAGGCGATCGCGAGCCTCGCGAAGTCCTGGCATACCCCTTCGCGGGCCGCCATAACCTCGCTCACTTGTGTCGACACCGTGGTGGACCCCGACCGGTAGGTGAAGTCACGGTAGATGCGTGACGTCAGGTCCTGCAGCACGTCGATCAGCGGCCGCCCCTCGGTGAAACTCGGTGCCGCGTAGTCGCGTACTTCGTCGGTGATTTCCGGCGGCTGCAGGTCCAGCGTGAACTCGGTCGCGAGCGCACCGTCGGTGCCGACCGGTCGCGCGATCTCCCACGGTGCGCGCGCCGACGGACCCTGGTAGAGATCGGCCGGCGGGGGGTCGACCTCGACGATGGAACGGCTGGTGATGCTCAGCTTGCGGTGCCGTTCGGTGACGTGGAAGTACGAACTGAGATTGCCGTACGCGTCCCGGCTGGTCGAACTGTCAGCAGCTTCGGGGTCGATGACGAGTTCGTGGACGAGGCAGCGCTGTCGCGCCGAGTCCCGCGGAGTGAGGAATCCGCGGCCATACGAGCTGGTGACCACGTCGGAATAGCGGTAGACGGTGCGGTGGGTGACCTGATAGCACCGGCTGGTCCCCGAGGCGGTCGGCCCGTCCGGGAACGCCGTCACGGCATCACCCGCCGCGCATCGGGGCCCCACAGCGGTTGCATGCCACCCGGCAGCGACAGATGGGTGGCGGTGATCACGCCCGAGAGCTCACGGAGGTCGATGTTCATGCCGCGCAGCAAGCCGGCGAGCTCCTCACGTCGCCCGTCGGCGGTGACCTCCTCCAGCTCGGCAGGTTCGATGCGGCGCAAGCGGGTGGCGACCTCGTCGACCATGCGTTCGGGGCGCGACGATCCCGAGGCTCCCGGCAGAGCCCTCAAGTCGCTGCGCAGCCGATCCAGCTGGTACACGAGCGAGCGCGGGTTCTCCGCATCGAACAACACCAGCTCGGCCACGCCCGCCACACTAACCTTGCCGGGGTTGCGCCGGCGGTAGGTCACCAGGGACTCGCACGCCACCAGCGTGGACTCGGTGATCGTCTGCTCGGCCTCGGGATTCCGCGCGGTGGTCAGGGTCGCCCGCAGCAGCGCCGTGAGCCACTGGCCGCGCTCGATGCGTTTGCCGATGTCCATCATGACCCAGCCGGTGTCGCGCACCATGGACTCCGAGACGACGCCCGACAGTGCCAGCATCCCGGCGAGGGCCAGGGTGTTGGTCGACGACAGGAACGACTCGCCCTCGGCCTTGGAGTCCGGCGGGGTCTCCGGGGAGTGCAGCAGGGCACGCTCGAGCGCCGAGAGCACCATCCAGGTGTCGTTGGACATCTGGTCGCGCACGGCGCGGGCCGCGAGGCTCAATCGTTCGACGGACTGCGCCAGCGAACCGGGACGACGCCGGTCGGCCGTCAACGCCCACAGCGTGGTGGGCGCGGTGGCCACCAACTCGTGGTAGTCGCCCCCGGCGACGGTGTCGGTTCCGGTGATCGTGCCCAGTGCGGTGAGCAGAACGGGCACGCACTCGCTGCCGTCCATCGTCTGGCGGTAGCGGTACTCGTGGTATCGCTCGCGGGTCACGGTCAGCAACCGGGCGGTGTTCTCGGCCCGTTCGGCGTATCGCCCGATCCAGAACAGATCGGAGAGCACACGCGGCGAGCTGATCTCCGGGGTGGGTCGGGAGGTCAGCATTGCCGGCAACCGGACGGCCTCGGCCGCGCTCGGTTCGGCGGGGAGGGCGGCGGGGGTGATCTCAGCCGTGACCCGGGTCGGCGTGCGCACCCAGATGTCTTTGGCGGCAATGGTGTTGAGCCGGTAGGCAGCGGTGCCGGGGGCCAGCAGGTATCCCAGGCCGCCGATCATCGGGGCGTAGCCGCTGCGCTGGGAGACGGTGAACAGCCGCATTCCGACGCTCGAAGAGGACATGCCCATCGGCAGGTAGTCCGAGGGGGCGGAGGAGAACTGCGGGAGCTCCTGGCCCACCCACTGCCAGGGGGTCGCCTCGATGCGCGCGGCGAGCGACTCGCGTTGTGTCGTCGACAGGTCCGGTCCGACGATCGGCTCGCCACCGGTGACGGGCTTGATCAGCAGGCTCGACAGGTTCGCCAGCAGGTGCGAGCGCTCGAGGTCGGCACCACCCCAGTACATCGGCGCGGTTGCCAGCAGCGGTGTCTCGCCGAGGAGCGTCTGGGCGAGCTCGGGCAGGAAGCGCAGCACGCCGGGGCTTTCCAGCACGCCGCTGCCCAGCGAGTTGACCACCGTGACCGCGCCCCGGCGCAGCACTTCAACCAGGCCGACGACACCGAGGCGGGAGTCGGCGCGCAGATCCAGCGGGTCGGTGTAGTCGGCGTCGACGCGTCGCAGCACGACGTCGACACGCTGCAGGGTGCCCATCGAGCGCATCCACAGCTTTCCGTCGCGGACCACCAGATCAGCGCTCTCCACCAGCGGCAGACCCAACAGGCTGGCGAGATAGGCCTGGTCGAAAGCGGTTTCGGAGTGGATGCCGGGGCTGAGCACCACGACGACGGGCTCTTCGGCCGTCTCGGGCGCCGCCTCGATCAGCGCCAGGCGCAGCGCTTGCGCCCACGGGGAGGCGGGCCGGGGACCGATCTCCTCGTAGAGGTCCGGGATGGCGTGCGCGACCACCCGCCGGTCGGCCAAGGCGTAGCCGGCGCCGGACGGGGCCTGCGTCCAGTCGGCGTTGACCACGAAGTCGCCGGAGGAACTTCGGCTGACGTCGCAGCCGTGCAGGAACAGCTGGTGGCGTCCGGGCACCTCGATACCGCGCGCCGCACGCAGATAGCCGGGGTGGGCGAACAGCAACGGCGGGGGAAGCACTCCACTGGTCAGCGACCGGCGGGCGCCGTAGAGATCGGTCAGCACCGCGTCCAGCAGCCGGGAGCGCTGCACGAGTCCGGCTTCGAGGGTGTTCCAGTCGCTTTCCGAGATCACCAGCGGCAGCGCGTCGAGCTGCCAGGGTCCGGGCACGGCGCCGCCGTCGCCGTTGGTGATCGCGTCGCCGAGGTGGTCGGTCTGGATGTAGGTGATGCCGTCGTTGTCGACGAGGCTGCGGACCGCGGCACGCAACCGGTCCAGCCCGCCACGGCCGCGGTCGCGGACGCAGTCGGCAACCTCCTGCCAGGCGGGGCGCACATCGCCGTTCTCGTCGATGAACTCGTCATAGCCCGCGTCACCCGGTCCGGTGGCGGGCTGCAGATCGAACAGTGCCGGCTGCGCCCGCACGGTGTCGTACGGCACCAGCGGGTTGTCGAAGTCTGTCCGCCCGACCCCGCTCGGAGATGTCGGACGGCCTACCGGGAGCGCCATTACTGCAGCACGGTACGCACTCGCCGCAGATCGAGGATCCCCGGCGCGCCCACATCGGTGGATTGGCGGGCCTGCTTCTCCCTGAGCTCGGCGAGGTCGACCTTGCCGGGGGTGAAACCGGTGGCCTCGAAACGTCGCCCACGCCGTGATTCGGCCTCGACGGCGTTGACCGGTGGGCTGTCGTAGGCGCGTCCGCCCGGGTGCGACACGTGGTAGGTGCACCCGCCCCGGGATACCCCGGTGGCGGTGTCGATCAGCTCGAATCGCAGGGGCCCGTCGACGGTGATGGTCGGATGCAGCGCGCTGGGCGGTTGCCAGGCGCGATAGCGCACGCCGCCGACCTGGACGTCGGGGTTGTCGGTGGCCAGCAGCGGAATCGGGTGGCCGTTGACGGTGACGATGTAGCGCCGCCTGTCGGCGCCGATGAGCCGCACCTGCAGGCGTTCGACCGACGAGTCGACGTAGCGGGCGGTGCCGCCGGCGGTGGACTCCTCTCCGAGCACGTTCCAGGGCTCGATCGCCCCGCGTAGTTCGATCTCGACGCCGCCGAACACGGCGGTGCCGATGCGCGGGAACCGGAACTCGGTGAACGGGTCCAGCCAGCTGGTGTCGAAGTTGATCCCGTAGGCCCGCAGATCGGCGGCCACCTCGGCGATGTCCTGCATCAGGAAGTGCGGCAACAGGTACCGGCCGTGCAGGTTGGCGCCGTGGCGGATCAACGGCGCCCGCAGTGGCTGGTCCCAGAACCATGCCACCAGCGAGCGCACCAGCAGGGACTGGACCATCGCCATCTGGTAGTGCGGGGGCATCTCGAAGCCCCGCAGCTCCAACAGACCGAGCCGGCCGCGTGCGGAGTCCGGACTGTAGAGCTTGTCGATGCAGAATTCAGCGCGGTGGGTGTTACCGGTGATGTCGGTGAGGAGGTGGCGGAGGGCCCTGTCCACGATCCACGGAGCGGAGCTTGCGGAGCGACCATGTTCCAGGGCGGAGCTTGCGGAGCGACCATGTTCCAGGGCGGAGCTTGCGGAGCGACCATGTTCCAGGGCGGAGCTTGCGGAGCGACCATGATCGGCAGCCGATTGCTCGGCGTGCCCTCCGGAATGCGAGGCCAGCCGCGCGATCTCGGCGAAGGCGATCTCGAGTTCGTACAGCGACTCCGGGCGGCCCTCGTCGACGCGGGGCGCCTGCGACGTGGTTCCGATGAACCGTCCGGCGAACAGATAGGACAGGGACGGATGCCGCTGCCAGTAGGTGAGCAGCGAGACGAGCAGGTCGGGACGGCGTAGCAGCGGTGAGTCCGCGGGTGTGATTCCGCCGAGGGTGATGTGGTTTCCGCCGCCGGTTCCGCCGTGAGTGCCGTCGACCTCGAAGGACTCGGTCGACAACCGCGCCTGGCGGGCTTGCTCGTAGAGCGTCTTGAGTTGTTCGCGCTGCTCGGTGAAGCTCGCGGTGGGTGCGACGTTGACCTCGATCACCCCGGGGTCGGGCGTAATCGTCATCGACGACAGCCGCGGGTCGGCGGGTGGACCGTAGCCCTCGATGACGACGGGACACCTGGTCGCGGCGGCCGCGGCTTCGATCCGGGCGATCAGGTCGACGAAGTGCTCGACGTCGTCGGTGGGCGGCAGGAAGACATACAGCAACCCGTCACGGACCTCGGCGACCAACGCGGTCGTCGGCGTCCACTCGGCGTCGTCGTCGACGTCCTCGACCACCGCGTCGGCGGTGGCCGCTCCCCCGCGGTCTGATCGCCACGTGGTTCGTGAGTGCATCGGGTCGGCGTCGAAGGAGGGCCGCGGCGGTTTCCAGCTGATCGAGTTCAACGGCAGCCGCAACCCGGCCGGCGAGTCTCCTTCCAGCAGCACGATGCGGCCCCGACGCAGCGTCCAATCCGCACTGGCCCACCCGGTGTCGTCGTCGCGCCGGTGCAGAGGCAGGACGTGGGCGGCGGGCTCGTCGACCGGGCTCTCGAGCCGGGCCAGCAGCCGGGCGCGGGCCGCGGCGCTGTCGGATTCGAGATCGTCGGCCGGGTCGACGGGCAGCCCGGCCGGTTGCCGCACCGCCGCGGTCAGGCGGCTCAGCGGATCCTCGAAGGCCGGGCGGACCTGGGCGGCGGGGAGTCCCAACGCATCGGCGACCGCGGTCAGCAGCGCGCGGGCCGCGTCGTCGGAGGCCGGTGCGGCGGCGACCGCCTCCTCGGGCCAGGGGTCGGCCAGCAGTGCGTCGTCGGTCCACAACGGCTCGCCGTCGGTGCGCCAGAGCAGACCGATCTGCCACCGCGGCAACGGTTCACCCGGATACCACTTGCCCTGGCTGCGCTGGACCAGCCCGTTGGGCGCCCACACGTTCTTCAGGCGGGCGGCCAGCGCCGAGGCGCGCTGACGCTTGTGCGGGCCGTCGGCGTCGGTGGTCCACTCCGGATCCACCTGGTTGTCGATGGACACGAACGTCGGCTCCCCGCCCACGGTCAGCCGCACATCACCGGTTCGGAGCCGATCGTCGACGACCTCACCGAGCGCGTTGATCGCCGCCCAGGACTCCTCGGTGTAGGGCAGCGTCACCCGCGGATCCTCGTGCACGCGGGTGACGAGATTGCTGAACTCGAGGGTGGTCTCGGCCTTGCCGGTGGCACCGGTGATGGGGGCCGCCGACTCCGGGTGCGGGGTCGCGGCCAGTGGGATGTGTCCTTCGCCGGCGAACAGGCCCGACGTCGGGTCCAGACCGATCCATCCGGCGCCGGGGATGTAGACCTCGGTCCAGGCGTGCAGATCGGTGAAGTCGGCGGTCGGGCCTGACGGGCCGTCGAGCGCCTCCACATCGGAGGTCAGCTGCACCAGATATCCGGACACGAAGCGGGCCGCCAGCCCCATCTGACGCAGGATCGACACCAACAGCCAGGCCGAGTCGCGGCACGAACCGATTCCGCTGCGCAGCGTGAAATCGGGCGTCTGCACCCCGGGCTCCATCCGCACGCTGTAGGCGACGTCGGCGTTGACCGCGCGGTTGAGCGCGACCAGGAAGTCGATGGTGCGTGTCCCCGGGGCGACCGAGAAATTCTTGACCCACGCCGCGGCGAGTTCACCCGGGCCGGATCCCTCGGCGACGTCGTCGACCGGCTTCAGGTACGGCTTGAGGTCGTTGGCCAGCGCTTTGGGATAGGTGAAGCCGATCTGCTCGGCATATTCCTCGATGAAGAAGTCGAACGGGTTGATCACCTTCAGATCCGCGATCAGGCCGACCGTGATGGTCAACGCGCGGGCCCGGGTCGGGAAGACCAGCCGGGCGAGGAAGTTCCCGAATGCGTCCTGTTGCCAGTTCACGAAGTGGTCGGCGGGCTCCACCTGCATCGAGTAGGCCTCGATCGGAGTGCGCGAATGCGGCGCGGGCCGGAGCCGGACCACATGCGGATAGATCTCGACGAGGCGGTCGAACGCGTAGCTGGTGCGATGCTCCAGGGCCACCTTGATACCCATAACCGGCAATCCCACCACACCGGTCCCCCAACCGCAGATCGCGTCGGCGGCGCGTCTGCGTCGACGACCGCTCGGACGGACGGAACCGAATCCCACCCGGCTGTGACCGTGACATGCACCGCAGGTGAACTGCGGTGGCGTCAAATATGGACAGCACTCCGAGGCTGTTATAGATTCACATCGAGTTGCTCGTTTTTCCCGTTCAACCCGCCCACAACTGGGAGCTCTTGTGAAATTTACACAGACCGCGGGATGTCTCCCGTGGATGTGAAAACCCGCCGGGAGCGCATCGAGCAGCAGGTCCGCACGGCGCGGGAGATCAACTACGCCGAGCTGGCCGCCGAGTTCGACGTCTCCGAGATGACGATCCGGCGCGACGTCGAGGCACTCGAATCGCTCGGCGTCGTCCGCCGCGTGGTCGGCGGCGCCATCGCCGTGCAGGGCAAGGACACCGAACCGTCGTTCGCCACCCGCATGGCCGATGCCGCCCAGGAGAAGAACCACATCGCTGACGTCGTCGCAGAACTGATCGGGCGCAAGGAGACGCTGATTCTCGACTCCGGCAGCACCGCACTGGCAGTGGCCAACTCGCTGAAGGGCCGCGGACTGGGGCTGACGGTCGTGACGCCCAGCGTGCTCGCGGCGCTGGCTCTGGTGGATGAGCCCGACACGACGGTGGTGCTCACCGGCGGCGAACTGCGCGCGGGCGAACTGAGCCTCATCGGCGCCGGGGCCGAAGACACGCTGGCCAACTACAACTGCGACACCTTCGTCATGGGCGTGGCCGGCATCGACGGTGACCGCGGTATCTCCGACTACCACCAGGCCGAGAGCCGGGTCAAGCGGGCCGCCAGCCGCCGTGCCGACCGAGTCATCGTGGCCGCAGACAAGAGCAAGCTCGGCCGGGTCACCTTCGTCAGCATCGCCACACTGGCGCAGGTCGACACCATCGTCAGTGACGGCCCCGCCGACCACCCCGCGCTGGTGGCCGCCCGCGGGGCCGGGGTCGAAGTGATCTGTGTTGCCGCACAGCGACATCGGACAACACCGCGCGCGGGTTCGGAGGCGGACGCACGATGACGCGCTACACCGTCGGCATCGACATCGGGACCACCGGCACCAAGACCGTGCTGCTGGACACCCTCGGCGGCATCGTCGCGACCGCGACCAGAGCCACCGATCTGCACTCGACCGGTCCGGGGATCGCCGAGGCCGACACCGGTCAGTGGTACACGAACGCGATCGAATCCATCCGCGAAGTGCTCTCGGTCTCCGGAGTGGCCGCCGAGCAGGTGGGTGCGCTGGCCACCTCGGGAATGGTGCCCGCCGTCGTACCGGTCGACGCGAACGCGAAGCCGCTGCGGCGAGCCATCCTGCAGAACGACGCCCGAGCACACCGTGAGGTCGCCGACCTCGCTCGCACGCTTGCCGAGGTGGACCTGGTCAACCTCACCGGCTCGGCGCTGACCCAGCAGTCGGTGGCCCCGACGACGGTATGGCTGCGCGAACACGAACCACAGGTCTACGCCCGTACCGCCCGCTGGGTCGGTTCCTACGACTGGATGCTCACGGCGCTGGGCGCGCCTTTGCACGTCGAACAGAACTGGGCGCTGGAGTCGGGGCTGTTCACCATCGACGGGGAAACCGCCGACGCGGTCCTGGCCGCGGCGGGACTCGACGCCGTGACGTTGGCCCCAGTGGTGAGGCCGGGCACGCAGATCGGTGAGTTGAGCCCCCGGGCAGCCGAAGCCAGCGGCCTTCGCGCGGGCACCGCTCTGGTGGTCGGCGGCGCCGACCACGTCCTGTCGGCGTTCGCCGCCGGAGTCAACGATCCGGGCGACGCCCTGGTCAAACTCGGTGGGGCCGGCGACATCCTGGTCGCCACCGACCACAGCGTGGTCGACGAGCGGCTCTACCTGGACGCGCATCCGGTGCCGGGCCACTGGCTGCCCAACGGCTGCATGGCCACCAGCGGAAGCCTGATCAGGTGGTTCCAGACCCTCATCGGCGGAAGCGCCCTGCCCGCGCTCGACGAGGAGGCGGCGACCCGCCGTCCCGCCGAGGTGCTGTGCCTGCCGTACTTCTTGGGCGAGAAGAGCCCCATCCACGATCCGAACCTGCGGGGTGTCTTCGCCGGCATGCACCTCGGACACACCCGTGCCGATCTGTATCGGGCTGTGCTGGAAGCGATCGCGTTCGGGTTCCGCCACCATGTCGACGTCTTCGGCGAGATCGGCATCCCGCTCACCCGGGTGATGATCACCAACGGCGGATCGACCTCGACGTTGTGGAAGCAGATCCACGCCGACGTGCTCGGTCACGAAATGCTGCCGGTGCGCGGCCATCCCGGGGCGTCGCTGGGCGCGGCGGTGATCGCCGCCATCGGGGTGGGCAGTCTCGACGACTGGTCCGACGCCGCACGCTTCGTCAGCCTCGAGATGCCGTTCCGTCCAGACCCCGACCGGCGCCGCGTCTACGACGAGGCGTACGCCACCTGGCGGGAACTCGGCTCCGCGGTGACTCCGGTGTCGCACGCCCTGGCACGTCAGAACCGATGAGCACGTCACAACCGACAAGAACCCCGAAATGAAACGGAAGGGATGACACCGCAATGAGAATCACGCAATGGCCCACTTCGGGGCGGAGCGACAGGACCGGCGTCCGATATCCTCTCGTCTCCGCCGCAATCGCCCTGCTGGCCGTCCTCGCGCTGGCGCTGGCCGGGTGCGCCGGCAGCGGCGGTCCCGAGCAGGAGTCCGGTGACGCCGCGACCGCCTCCGGCGACGTTCCCACCGACATCTCCGGCACCGTCCGGATCCTGATGGAGAACGTGCCCGACACCGACATCGTGCAATCGATGGTCGCCGACTTCAACGCCGAGTACCCCGATGTCACGATCGACATCGAATCGCTGACCTACGACCAGATGCGCGACAAGCTCGTGTCCTCGTTCCAGTCCTCCGATGCCAACTACGACCTCATCGTGGTGGACAACCCGTGGATGGTCGACTTCGCCAACGCCGGCTTCCTGCAGTCGCTGGACTCCCGCATCGACAGCACCCCCGACTACGACGCCGCCGACTTCTTCACCCCGCTGACCGACATCACCACCGTCGACGGCGTGCGTTACGCAGTGCCGTTCTACAACTACGCGCTGGGCTACCTGTACAACACCGCCGACCTCACCGCGGCCAACCAGCAGGTGCCGACCAACCTCGACGAGCTCGTCGCCACCAGCAAGGCGCTGACCACGCCCGAGCGTGCCGGTATCGCGATGCAGCCACAGCGCGGCTACAAGATCTTCGAGGAGTGGGGCAACTGGTTGTTCGCCGCAGGCGGATCCATCTACGACTCCGAGGGCAATGTCACCCTCGACACCCCCGAGGCCAAGCGGGCACTCGAGGCCTACATCGACACCTACACCACCGCCGCCCCGGCCAACAGCCTGAACTGGAGCATGGACGAGGCGCAACGCTCGGTCTCGGCCAACCAGTCGGCGTCGATGATCAACTACAACTGGCAGCTGCCCGCGCTCAACGAACCCGGCTCCGGCCCGGCAGCAGGCAACATCAAGCTCGCCCCCATCCCGGGCGGCAAGCAGGTCCTCGGCTCGTGGAGTTGGGCCATTCCCACGAACTCGGCGGCGCCGGATGCCGCGTGGGCATTCGTGTCCTGGCTCACCGCCAAGCCCAACGACGTCGTGCGGACCGAGAAGGGTGGGGCGGCCATCCGGCAGAGCACCCTGCAGAACCCGGCGGTGCTCGAGGGGCGCTACGGCGCCGATTACTACCGCACCGTCGAGCAGCTGCTGGCCAATTCCGCGCCGTTGAGCCAAGGACCCAGCGGTGAGGAGATGATCCAGGCCGTCGGCACGGAACTCAACGAAGCCGTGGCGGGCACCAAGAGCGTCGAGGACGCTCTGGCCGCTGCGCAGGCCGAGGCCGAGCGCATCCAGGGCTGACCTCGATCACCAAGAAGCCGGAAACCGACCACCCCACGAAAGGAGCGAAGACCACCGTGAACTCCCCCCTGAAATTTCAGCACGGCATGGTCGCGCCCCTCATCGCCCTCTTCGTCGGGGTGGTCGGTTTCCCTCTCGGTTACGCCGCATACCTCAGCATCACCGACTACAAGCTGACCGACCGCGGCGCGCCGACCATCGTCGGCACGGACAACTTCGTGGCGACGTTCGGCGACGCCGGCTTCTGGAATGCGTTCGCCACGACCGCGATCTACGTCGTCGTGGCGGTGGGCCTGGAACTCGTCATCGGGCTCGCCCTCGCGCTCGCACTGCAGAAGCAACGCTGGGCACGCGATCTGACCCGGTCGATGCTGCTGGCGCCGATGTTCATCACACCGATCGCCGTCGGACTGACATTCCGGTTCCTGCTCAACGACCAGCTCGGTGCGATTCCGGCGATGCTGTCGAGCGTCGGCATCGAGTACGACTTCTTCGGCCCGGGCAAGGCGCTGTTCACCCTCGCCCTCATCGACGTGTGGCAGTGGACGCCGTTCATGGTGCTGCTGCTGCTCGCCGGGCTGGAGTCGATCCCCAAGGAGCCGCTCGACGCCGCCCGCGTGGACGGTGCCGGCGGGTTGTATGTGCTACGGCGCGTGACGCTTCCCCTGTTGGCCCCCGTCTTGGTGGTCGCCATCCTGCTGCGCAGTCTGGACGCGATGAAGGTCTTCGAATACGTCTTCGCGACCACGAGGGGCGGTCCGGGCACCGAGACCGAGACCTTGCAGTACTTCATCTACCAGACCGGAATCCAGTTCTTCCGAATGGGTTCGGCAGCCTCGATGGCGTTCGTGGTGCTGGTGGTGGTGCTGGGCATCATCGTCGTCGCGTTCCGCCGGCTGGACCGGACCCGGACCGCTGAGGGACGCGCGCGATGAACCGGTCAGCCATGGTCACCGTGCTGCGGGTGGCACTGTTGTGGGCCGCAGGCATCACGGTCGCGTTCCCTCTGGTATGGGTCGCCCTCGCGAGCGTGAAAACCCCTGCCCAACTGAACGAACCGTTTCTTCTCGCCTTCACCCCCTCGTTCGCCAGCTGGCACGAAGTGTTGGCCTCGGGCATCCTCGGCGCGGCCGGGCGCAGCGCGCTGGTCGCCCTGGTGACGGTCGGGATCAGCGTCGTGGTGGGCAGCATGGGCGCCTACGCCATCGCCCGGTACCGCGCCGGCGGCACGCTGACGCGCTTCGGCATGCTGGCGGCACAGGTGCTGCCGCCGGCGGTGCTGGTGTTCCCGTTCCTGACGATGGCCTACGCGTTGCGGCTGACCGACACGTTGCTGCCGGTGATCTTCTCTCATCTGAGTTTCGTTCTGCCCGTGGTGACCTGGTTTTTGATCGGCTTCTTCGAGGCGGTGCCCCGCTCGCTGGAGGAGCAGGCACAGGTCGACGGGTTCGGCCGGTTCGCCGCGTTCCGCCTCGTGGTCCTGCCCCAGGTTCTCCCCGGCATCGGCGCCGCGGCGATCTTCGGTTTCACGCTGTCGTGGAACGACCTGTTCTACGGGCTCATCCTGGCGCCGGGCAAGGCGGCGATCCTGCCGGTGGCCATCGCAGGTTTCAACACGTTCCGCGGGGTGCAGATCGGCTCCATGAGCGCGGCGATCCTCATCGCGGTCGTGCCCGTGGTCGTGGCGAGCTTCTTCATCCAACGCAAGCTGGTGCAGGGCATCAGCGGCGGCGCGGTCAAGTTCTAGAAAAGGCATTGGTGACTGATCCTCATGGCAACCGTCCGATTCTCCGGCGTCACGAAGACCTACGGAACCCTGCCCGTGGTCACCGATCTGGACCTCGAGCTGCCAGATGGCTCGTTCACGGTGTTGGTCGGCCCCTCGGGATGCGGTAAGTCGACGACGCTGCGCATGCTGGCGGGTCTGGAGTCGGTCAGCTCGGGCACCATCAGCATCGGCGGACGCGACGTCACCGCCCTGCAACCGCGCGACCGCGATATCGCGATGGTGTTCCAGAACTACGCGCTCTACCCGCACCTGTCGGTGGCCGAGAACATCGCCTTCCCGTTGCGGGCGACCCGCACCCCGCGCCGCGAGGCGCTCGCGCGCGCCGCGGAGATCGGTGAGTCGCTCGGGCTTTCGGCACTGTTGGGCCGCAAACCCAAGGACCTCAGCGGCGGTCAGCAGCAGCGCGTGGCGATCGGTCGGGCCATCATCCGCGAACCGTCGGTGTTCCTGTTCGACGAGCCGCTGAGCAACCTCGACGCCAAGTTGCGGGTCGAGACCCGTACCGAGCTGCTGCAGATCCAGCGCCGGCTGGGCATCACGTCGGTCTACGTCACCCACGACCAGGAGGAGGCGATGACCCTGTCGGATCGCATGGTGGTGATGCGCGACGGCCACATCGCCCAACTGGGCACGCCGCAGGAGGTCTACGCCCGGCCGGCCGACACCTTCGTCGCGACGTTCGTCGGCAGCCCGAAGATGAACCTGCTCGAGGGCGCGCTCAGCGTCGGTGAGTTCGCCACCGCCGCCGGGGTGACACTGGCGACCGACTGTGCGACGAACCATTCGTCGGTGACCCTCGGTGTGCGCCCGGACGATCTGCTGCTCACCCCGCGGGCGAGCGACGGCGCCGCGCGGGTGGTGCTGATCGAGCACCTCGGCCCCCGCGCCATCGTCACGTTGGAGGCGCGCGGTACCGCGCTGACCAGCGTCGTGGAGACCGCACGCCTGGCCGGAATCAACGAGGGCGCCGGCGTCGACCTCACCGTCCGCGACGGCGGCACACATCTTTTCGACACCCACAACGGCCGGCGGCTCGTCGGCACCGACAACGGATAGGAACACCTGCACAGATGACCAGAACAGTCGTGGTGACCGGAGCGGGGTCGGGCATCGGCGCGGCGATCGCCGCCACACTGGCACAACGGGATTGGCGTGTCGTCGTCACCGACCTCGACCTCGAGGCGGCGCGTCGGGTCGCCGCCGGGCTGCCGAACACCGCCGCCCGTCACGAAGCCGCCGCGCTGGACGTCACGTCGGCGGAGGCGGCGGCCGAGGTAGCCGCCGACGTATCCGCCCGGCTGGGCTTGTCGGCCTGGGTCAGCAACGCGGGAATCTCGTTCATGCACCGCTTCCTCGACGCGCCCGTCGAGCGCTTCGACCAGACCGTCGACGTCAATCTCAAGGGCGTGTTCGTCTGCGGTCAGGCCGCAGCGCGGGAAATGGTGCGCACCGGGGTATCCGGAGCGATCGTCAACACGGCGTCGATGGCAGGCAAGCAAGGTCGCGTGCCGTACCTGGCCGATTACGTCGCCTCGAAATTCGGTGTCGTCGGCCTGACCCAGGCGATGGCCTACGAGCTGGGTCCGCACCGCATCACCGTCAACTGCGTCTGCCCGGGTTTCGTCGAAACACCCATGCAGTCAAGGGAGTTGCAGTGGGAGGCGCAGCTGCGTGGCACCACGCCGGACGCCGTGCGGGACATGATGCTCGCCGACACCCCGCTGGGCCGGCTCGAGCAGCCGGACGATGTGGCCCAGGCTGTCGCGTTCCTGCTCTCCCCCGATGCGCGCTTCATCACCGGTGAGGCGCTGGCTGTCAACGGCGGCGCCTACATGGACTGACGCCTCCCCGAACGTTCCCCATCCATCTGAAGAGAAAGGCACCCCGTGACCACCACCTGGCTCGACGAGGTTTTCGACGTCGCCAAACCCGTCATCGCCATGTTGCATCTGTCCGCCCTGCCCGGCGACCCCGGCTTCGACACCACGGGCGGCATCGCCGCCGTCGTCGAACGGGCCCGCACCGAACTCGACGCGCTGCAGAGCGGCGGGGTCGACGGCGTGATGATCAGCAACGAGTTCAGCCTGCCGTACCTGACGAAGACCGAACCCATCACCGCGATCTCGATGGCCAGGATCATCGGCGAACTGCTTCCCGATCTCTCGGTGCCGTTCGGGGTCAATGTGCTGTGGGACGGGCGGGCGTCGATCGATCTGGCGGTGGCAACCGGAGCGAAGTTCGTCCGCGAGATCTTCACCGGCGTGTACGCCAGTGACTTCGGACTGTGGGACACGAATGTCGGCGAGGTGGCCCGCCACCGTGCCCGTGTCGGCGGGTCCGAGGTGAAGTTGCTGTTCAACATCGTGCCGGAGTCGGCCCAGTACCTGGCCGAGCGGGATCTGGCCTCGATCACCCGCACCACGGTGTTCGCCACCCTGCCCGACGCGATCTGCGTGTCCGGCGCCACCGCCGGCTCGCCGACCGACATCGAGGCGCTGCGGGTGGTGAAGGACGCAGCCGGCACCGTACCGGTGTTCGTCAACACCGGCGTGCGCGCGGAGAACGTGGCCACCCAGCTGTCGGTGGCCGACGGCGCGGTGGTCGGCACCTACTTCAAGAAGGACGGCATCTTCGCCAACGCGGTGGACAAGTCGCGGGTTCAGGAGCTCATGGGTGCGGCGCGCGAGTTCCGCGCCCAGCTGGTCTGACCCGGGTCACGAGCTGGGGGCGGGCTTGCGCAGGTCCACCCCCAGCTCGTCGGGCGGCACCGGATGTCCTTGCGCGCACACCACTTCCACGGTGGCAGGGGCGCCGCAGCCGAGGTGGGTCAGCCGCAGCGGGGTGTCGCCCAGGTGCTTGCGGCCCCACTCGAACATCGCCCACACCACCGGCATCAGTTCGGTACCTGCCTCGGTGAGCACGTACTCGTCGCGGGCGCGCTGGCCCGGTTCGCGATAGGGACGCTTCACCAGCAGACCGGCTTCGACCAGTTCGCCCAGCCGTGCCGAGGTCGCGGCCTTGGTGATCCCGACGCGCCGCGCGAAGTCGTCGAAGCGGGTGGTGCCGTAGTACGCCTCCCTCATGATCAGCATCGCCGACCGGGTGCCCAGCAGGGCCATCGTCTTCTCGATCGGACAGCGGCCCACCGGTGACCAGGTGTCACGGTCGACGAGCGGTCCCTGCAGAACTGTCATGCACATCACTCCACGTCTGGGTAGTCAACACTGAACCTAGGGTGTTCCATCTAAGTATAGAAAACCCTACCCAGCAGTGAGGCTCAGGAGGACAGATGACCGAGTATTCCGATCGTGACGCGGTGATCGTCGGAGCGGTCCGCACGCCGGTGGGCAAAGGCAAACCCGGCGGGTCGCTGCACGACATCCTGCCCGCCGACTTGTTGGCACACAGCCTGCGCGAGCTGACCGCGCGCACGGGCGTCGACCCCGCCGAGGTCGACGACGTCATCGCCGGTGCCGTCACCCAGGTCGGCGACCAGGCCGCCAACATCGCGCGCAATGCCCTGCTGGGTGCCGGATTCCCGGAGAGCGTGCCCGGCACGACGGTGGACCGCCAGTGCGGCAGCAGCCAACAGGCGGTCAGTTTTGCGGCCCAGGGTGTGCTCGCCGGCGCCTACGACGTCGTCATCGCCGCCGGTGTGGAGTCGATGAGCCGGGTGCCGATGGGGTCCTCGGTGTTGCCGGGCAGCAACCCCTTCGGTGCCGGCATGGCCGCCCGCTACCCCGACGGGCTGGTCGCACAGGGCATCAGTGCCGAGTTGATCGCCGCGAAATGGGAGCTGTCGCGTACCCAGCTCGACGAGTTCTCCGCCGAAAGCCACCAGAAGGCAGCGCGAGCGACCAAGGACGGCCTGTTCGACGCCGAACTGGCCCGGATCGCCGGGCTGGCCGCCGACGAGATCATCCGCCCGGAGACCACGGTGCAGACGCTGGCAGGGCTGCGGCCGGCGTTCTACAGCGACGCGATTGCCGCCCGCTTTCCCGACATCACTTGGGCGATCACCGCCGGCAACAGCTCGCCGCTGTCGGACGGCAGTGCCGCGGTGATGATCACCAGCGGCGCCGCGGCGCGGCGCCTCGGACTGCGACCCCTCGCGCGCATCCACACCACGGTCGCCGTCGGCTCCGATCCGCTCTACATGCTGACCGGCGTCATCCCCGCCACCGAGAAGGTCCTGACACGGGCCGGGCTGTCGTTGTCCGACATCGACCTGTTCGAGGTCAACGAAGCGTTCGCACCGGTGGTCCTGGCGTGGGCACACGACACCGGCGCCGACCTGAGCCGCACCAACGTCAACGGCGGGGCCATCGCGATCGGGCATCCGTTGGGCGCCAGCGGCGCCCGCATCATGACGACGTTGGTCAACGCGCTCGAGCAGCGCGACGGTCGCTACGGGCTGCAGACCATGTGCGAGGCCGGCGGCATGGCGAACGCGACGATCATCGAGCGCCTCTGAACGTGCGGATCCGGCGCGGTGAGCGACCCCCACGGTGCTTCGCCGCGCCGGATTCGGATGTCAAGCGCGCGTGATCTCGAACAGCGGTATCGCGCGAGAGGTCTTGGCTTGGTACTCGCCGAACTGCGGCGCCTTCTCGACCACCCGCGGATACAGCGAGTCGCGCTCGCCGCGCGGCAGCTCGCGGGCTTCGGCATCGAACGACTCGGTCCCGATTTCGGCTCGCACCTTCGCTTGCGCACGCAGATTGTGAACCCACGCAGGAGCTTTCGGCGAACCTCCGAAGGAACCCGCGATCAGGATCCGGCCGTCGACCTCGAAGTACACCAGTGGAGATACCCGCGGCTGCCCGGATTTGGCGCCCACGGTGGTCAGCAGGATCAGGTCGGAGCCGGCGAAGGGGCCGCCCACCTTTCCGCCGTTGGCCCGGAATTCGTCGACCACTTGGCGGTTGATCTGGTCGAGGGCATTGCGGTCGGCAATGAGGTCATCTGAGTTGAATTCGGTGTTCTCACTCACACCGAGACCAGACCACGACGGGCGCGCTTCTATTCCCGGGTCAGTTCGAACAGCGGGATGACCCGCGTCGTCTTGGCCTGGTACTCGGCGAACGCCGGGGCCATCTCGGTCACCTTCGGATAGGTCGCGTCCCGCTCGCCGGCGGGTAGCTCGCGCACGGCGACGTCGTAGGCATCGGTCCCGACCTCGATGCGCGCACGGGGGTGGGCCCGCAGGTTGTGCACCCAGGCCGGATCCTTGGGCGCGCCGGCGTAGGAGCCGATGATGATCATCCTGCCGTCGACGGTCAGATACGCCAGCGGGGAGACACGGGGCCGGCCGGATTTGGCGCCGGTCGTGTGCAACAGCAGCAGGGTGGCGCCCTCGAACGGGCCGCCCACCACGCCACCGTTGGCGCGGAACTCGTCGATGATCGCCTGGTTGAAGTCGGCCAGCGCGGAGCCGTCAGGTGTGGTCATGGCTTTTCCGACGCCTCGGGCTTGGCATCTATTCCGGATTCCTTGCGCTGCTGGACGGTGATGGGGGCCGGCGCATCGGTCAACGGATCGACGCCGCCGCCCGACTTCGGGAACGCGATGACTTCGCGGATCGAATCCATCCCGGCCAGCAGCGCGACGATCCGGTCCCAGCCGAACGCCAACCCGCCGTGCGGGGGCGCGCCGAAGGTGAACGCGTCGAGCAGGAAGCCGAACTTGTCCTGGGCTTCGGACCGGTCGATACCCATCATCGCGAAGACGCGCTCCTGGACGTCGCGGCGGTGGATACGGATCGAACCGCCGCCGATCTCGTTGCCGTTGCAGACCACGTCGTACGCGTCGGCCAGCGCGGACCCCGGGTCGGTGTCGAAGGTGGCCACCGACTCAGGTTTGGGCGCGGTGAACGCGTGATGCACCGCGGTCCACGCGCCCGAGCCGACGGTCACGTCCCCGGCGGCGGTGGCCTCGTCGGCCGCTTCGAACAGCGGCCAGTCGACCACCCACGTGAACGCCCAGGCGTCGGGGTCGATCAGGTCGAGACGCTTGGCGATCTCGATGCGGGTGGCGCCCAGCAGCGCGCGGGCCGACTTCGCCGGCCCGGCAGCGAAGAACACGCAGTCACCCGGTGCGGCACCGACGTGGGCGGCCAGGCCGGCCCGCTCGGTCTCGGACAGGTTCTTGGCGACCGGGCCGCCGAGCTCGCCGTCGTCGCCGACCAGCACATAGGCCAGACCCTTGTGCCCGCGCTGCTTGGCGAACTCCTGCCAGCCGTCGAGCGTGCGGCGCGGCTGGGACGCACCGCCCGGCATCACCACGGCACCGACGTAGGGCGCCTGGAACACCCGGAACGGGGTGTCGGAGAAGAACTCGGTGCACTCCACCAACTCCACACCGAACCGCAGATCGGGCTTGTCGGTGCCGAACCGGCGCATGGCCTCGCCGTAGCTGATCCGCGGCAAGGGCAGCGGCAGGTCGTAGCCGATCAGCGACCACAGCGCGCGCAGGATCTGTTCGGAGACCGCGATGACGTCGTCGGCCTCGACGAAGCTCATCTCGAGGTCGAGCTGGGTGAACTCCGGTTGGCGGTCGGCGCGGAAGTCCTCGTCGCGGTAGCACCGCGCGATCTGGTAGTAGCGTTCCATGCCGGCGACCATCAACAGCTGCTTGAACAGCTGTGGGCTTTGCGGCAGCGCGTAGAAGCTGCCTGGCTGCAGCCGGGCGGGCACCAGGAAGTCGCGGGCGCCTTCCGGGGTGGAGCGCGTCAGCGTCGGCGTCTCGATCTCGACGAAGTCGTGGTCGGCGAGCACCGCCCGCGCGGCGGCGTTGACCTTGGAGCGCAGGCGGATCGCCTGCCCGGGGCCGTCGCGTCGCAGGTCCAGGTAGCGGTACTTCAGCCGGGCCTCTTCGCCCGCGGTTTCGTCGAGCTGGAACGGCAACGGCGCGCTCTCCCCCAGCACCGTCAACGACGTCGCGTTGACCTCCACGTCGCCGGTGGCGATCTCGGGGTTGGCGTTGCCCTCCGGACGGATCTCCACGACCCCGGTCACCGCGATGCAGAACTCCGAGCGCAGGCGGTGCGCCGACGTCAGCACGTCACCTTCGCGGAACACCACCTGCGCGACGCCGGACGCGTCCCGCAGATCGATGAAGATGACGCCGCCGTGGTCACGTCGGCGGGCCACCCAGCCGGCCAGCGTGACCGTCTGTCCGGCGTCGGCGGACCGCAGTGAGCCGGCGGTGCGGGTGCGCAGCACGAGGCACTCCTCGAAGTAGGGGGTTGCAAACGACTGCTCAGTCTAAGGGGCGACGAGAACCGGCCTGACTCGACAGCTATGGTGACCTGTCAACCGGGCGTGGAAGGGTTGACAGCATGACCGAGCGGCATCCGTGCACCAGGGTCGGCCTGGACTTCGTCGACTCTGCGCCGTACCGATTCGTCAGCACCGTCGACCTCGCGATCTCCCCGGAACAGCTGTTCGAGGTGCTCGCCGACGAGACGTCCTGGCCGCACTGGGCCAGCGTCATCACGAAGGTGACCTGGACCAGCCCTGAGCCGCGCGGCGTCGGCACCACCCGCACGGTCGAGATGCGCGGCGGAATCACCGGCCACGAGGAGTACCTGGTCTGGCAGCCCTGCACCCGCATGGCGTTTCGCTTCAACGAGGCCAGCACCGGGGCCATCGCGGCCTTCGCCGAGGACTACCGCGTCACCGAGACCGCCACGGGCTGCCATCTGACCTGGATCATGGCGCTGGAGCCCAACGGGCTGGCGGGCCGGTTCGGTCTGTTCACCGGACGCCCGGTGATGGGTTGGCTGTTCCAGCGTTTCCTACACAATCTGCGCGCCTACACCGACCAGCGCTACTCCACCGCCCAGACCTAGAACACCGGGCAGGCCCGGCACGCCGAGCAGACCCAGAGGCGCGCGCCGGACTAGTACACCGAGGCCCAGGCCGCGCGGCGGGGTCCGTCCGGGTCGGGAGCCATCACGTCGCGGGCCGAGGTGATCAGCCGGGTCAGCCGCTCCGGGGTCCGGTACACCGGCCAGTGGGCGTCGTCGACGCTCGGGGTATCACAGGCGAAATCCAGCCAGGCGCGCTGCATGCGGCGGCCCACGGCGGGCTGGAACCGCCGGCCCAGCGGATGCAGTTTGCGGCCGATGAACGAGGCGTAGCTGTGCTGGATGTGCACGATCTCGCTGCCGTGGGTGGCGCCGAGACCCAGCATGCGCAGGCTCACCCCGAAGTGGTCGAAGCGGTACATCCGGGTCGGCGCGTGTGCGCTGTACGCGTCGGCGAACGCCCACGAGGGACCGCCGAACATCACATCGGAACCGATGGCCAACAACGCGCTGCGCCGGGGGTAGCGCGGATAGGCCTGCAGCACCGACTCTTTGACCTCCGGTCCGGTCCGGTCGAAGTAGGCCTCGATGGACGCCTCGGTGGTGGGCAACATCGGCGGCTTGGTCCAGGCGAACATCGAGGCCTCGTGACTGTTGGTGCCGATGATCAGGGGCACCTGCGCCACCTGCCCGGCACGCGCCGCGTCGATGGGGTGCCGGGGCAGCAGTTCGGTGCCGTGGGTCAGCCCGTAGGCCAGCGTGGGCGTGGTGGCGGCGCTCTCGAGTTGCACCATGCCCGCGGCGCGGCGCAGCCGGCGTTGAGGCAACTCCTTGACGCGGTCGACGGGCACGCCGAGATGAGCCATGAAGGCGTGGGCGCGCTGCGCACGGAGTTCCCGGTCGGCGATCAACGGCAACGCCGGACTCTGCGCGATCGCGCGGTGCACCAGTCCCCGCGCTTCGGGGCTGGCCAGCAACGCCAGCACCGAGGTGCCGCCGGCGGACTCGCCGAACACCGTCACGCGCTGCGGGTCGCCGCCGAACGCGGCAATGTTGTCGCGCACCCACCGCAGCGCCGCGATCTGGTCACGCAACGCCAGGTTGTCGTCGAACCCCTCACCGAGATCGCCGAGCTCGAATCCGCCGAACACCCCGATCCGGTAGGTGAGGTTGACCACGACCACGTTGCCGTTGGCGGCCAGCCGCGACCCGTTGTACAGCTGGAACTGCCCGGCGCCGTAGACGAACGCGCCACCGGGGATCCACACCATCACCGGCAGCGACGCCGTGGTGTCGGGCGACCACACCGTCAGCGTGAGACACGCCTCGTCGCGCACCTTGGGGTCATCGCGCCCACCGCCGACGAACGACTTCGTCTGCGGCGGCAGCGGACCGTGTTCGCGGGCGTCCCGGATGCCCGACCACGGCTTCAGCGGCCCCGGCGCCTGGAACCGACGCGGCCCGACGGGCTGCTCGGCGTACGGCACGCCCCGCCACACCCCCACGCCGCCTTCAGTGTCGCCCCTCAGATCACCCGATGGGGTGCGCACGACGGTGGGATGTCCGGCGACGACAGGCACGCAACGAATCGTAGTGTGCAAAGCTGAACTGGCCTGGCTGCCAGGCCGGTGAATTGGGGTGATGCGATGACCTTCAACGAGGGCATGCGGATCGATACCAGCACCACGTCCACCAGCGGAGGTGGGCGTGGTCCGGGACGCGGGATCGCGATCGGCGGCGGGCTGGGCGGGCTCGTCATCGTCGTGGTGGCGCTGCTGCTCGGCGTCGACCCCAGCTCGGTGATGTCGCAGCAGCCGCAGCCCGACACCCAGGGGGTGGACGCGCAGGGCTTCGACCTGTCCCAGTGCCAGACCGGTGAGGACGCCAACGAGATCGTGCAGTGCCGCGTGGTGGCGACGGGCAACTCGGTCGACGGCGTGTGGGCGCAGTTGATGCCCGGATACACCCGCCCGGCCATCCGGCTGTTCAGCGGGTCGGTGAACACCGGCTGCGGGCGGGCGACCAGCGAGGTGGGCCCGTTCTACTGTCCCGTCGACCAGACCGCCTACTTCGACACCGATTTCTTCGACGTGTTGGTCGACCAGTTCGGCGCCAGCGGCGGGCCCCTGGCGCAGGAGTACGTGGTGGCCCATGAGTTCGGCCACCACGTGCAGAATCTCGAGGGGGTGCTGGGCCGCGCCCAGCGGGACCCGCAGGGCGCCACCGGCGCGGGGGTCCGCACCGAGCTGCAGGCCGATTGCTACGCGGGCGTGTGGGCCCACCACGCCGCGATCACGAGACAGGAGAGCACCGGGGTGCCGTTCTTGGAACCGTTGAGCGACAGAGACATCGCCGATGCGCTATCGGCGGCGTCAGCGGTCGGTGACGACCGCATCCAGCAGTCCGCCACGGGCCGGGTCAGCCCCGAGTCGTGGACGCACGGGTCCTCCGAACAGCGACAGAAGTGGTTCACCATCGGCTACCAGACCGGCGACCCGGCCAGGTGTGACACCTTCGCCACGAACAACCTTGGGTAGGCCGGCCACGGCGGTCGACGCTGTCGCAGACCGCTACCTCGAGACCTCTGCCGCCCTGGATCCCTGCGGGGCAACCGAATCGGGCATCGCCGGGTACGACGACCAGATCACCGACTACTCCCCCGACGGAGTCGTCGCCCGCGCGGAGGCCGCGCGTACGGCGCTGCGCGAGCTGGACGCTACCGCTCCGGCGGACGCCGCCGACGCCGTCACCGTCGCCGCGATGCGCGAACGCCTCGGCGTGTTGCTCGATCTGCACGAGGCCGGCCTGGACCTGGGCGAGCTGAACGTCATCGCCTGCCCATTGCAGACGATGCGCGACGTGTTCGACCTGATGCCCACCGACACCGAGGAGGACTGGGCGACTATCAACAGCCGGCTGGCCCAGATTCCCCAGCGCGCGGCGGGATACGCCGACGGTCTGCGCGCCGCGGTGTCCGCGGGCCGGGCGCCGGCCGCCCGCCAGGTGAGGCGCGGCATCGAACAGTCCGGGCAGATCCAGGAGTTGTTCGTCCGGATGGTCGCCGAGGCAGCACCGGGCACCGCCGCGCTGCGCGACGAACTGCACCAGCATGCCCAGGAGGCCGCGAACGCCTACGCCGCATTGGCGCGCGTGCTGCGCGAGGACATCGGGCCGCACGCCCGCGACGCCGACGGCTGCGGGCGCGAGGCCTACCAGGTGTTGTCCCGCAGCTTCCTCGGCGCCGCGGTCGACCTCGACGAGTCCTACGAGTGGGGACTGGAACTGCTGCGCGGCATCGTCGCCGAGCAGGACGCCATCGCCGATCGGCTGTATCCCGGCGCCACCGCAGCCGAGGCGCTGCGACGCCTCGACGGCGAGCGCCGCTACCTGATCCACGGCACCGAGGAGCTGGCACGGTGGATGCAGGACCTGTCCGACCGCGCAGTGGAATCGTTGGCCGACACGCACTTCGACATCGCCGAACCATTGCGTCAGCTGGAGTGCCGCATCGCACCGACCCACACCGGCGGCATCTACTACACCGGCCCATCGGAGGATCTGTCCCGGCCGGGCCGGATGTGGTGGTCGGTGCCGCTGGGGGTCGACACCTTCCACACCTGGCAGGAGACCACCACGGTGTTCCACGAGGGGGTACCTGGGCATCACCTGCAGATCGGTCGCGCGGTGGTGCTCGGTGATCAGCTCAACCGCTGGCGCCGCATGGGGTGCTTCGTGTCCGGACACGGCGAAGGGTGGGCGCTCTACGCCGAACGCCTGATGGCCGAACTCGGTTGGCTCGACGACGCGGGCAACCGGATGGGCATGCTCGACGCGCAACGGTTCCGGGCCGCCCGGGTCGTCATCGACATCGGCGTGCACTGCGGGCTGACCGCGCCCGACGGTGGAACCTGGGACGCCGAGCGGGCCTGGGCGTTTCTGCAATCGCACAGTGCCATGGCCGAGGAGAACCTGCGGTTCGAGCTCGACCGCTATCTCGGCTGGCCCGGCCAGGCTCCCTCCTACGCCATCGGTCAACGCATCTGGCAGCAGCTGCGCGATGACCTGCTGGCACGCGGACTGTCGCTCAAGGACTTTCACAGCCGGGCGCTGGACCTGGGGGGCCTGCCACTGGAGGTGCTGCGCTCAGCGTTGCTGACGCAGCCCTAGAGTCGCGAGTGCTCCTTGATCGCGGTGTCGGTGGTGCGCAGCGGACGGATCAGGGCGTCCTGGGTGAAGGAGGCGATCAGATCGCCGGCTTCGGTGTGCACCGCTCCTCTGACGTAGGACATCCCGGCGCCGACCTGTGTGCTCTCGTGGCCGTAGAGAAGCCAGCCGTCCCAGCGCACGGGCTCGTGGAAGCTGACCGACACCGTCATCGGCGCCGTCGAGACGGTGAGATGCGCCTGGCTCGTGCCGATTCCCTCGTGTGCCCGCATCGTGGTCGAGATGCCCAGGTGGCCGGTGAAGTACGCGATCAACGCCTTGGCCAGGTCATCTCGCGTGGGGATCGGGTCGTAGTGCAGCCAGGCGAACAGCTCGGGCGGCCCGACCTCGTCGGGACTGTTGACGTCGTGGACGTCGACGAGCCGGACCTGCCTGCCCACCATCGGCATCGATGATTCGTGGGCCTGCGCCGGCTCGGCGACCTGCGGCCGGGGCAGCTGGTGACGGATCACGTCGGCGGTCGGCACGTCGGCCAGGATCGTGGTGGTGATGACGCGTTTACCGTTCTGGGTCGCCGTGACGACCGCGGTGGCCGTCGAGCGGCCCTCACTGATCACGTCGATGCCCAGCTCGACCGGCCCGGCGCCGACCAGCACGGCCCTGGCGAACACCGAGTAGGCCGAGCGGATCGACTTCTCCGGAAAGCGTTTGGCCGCAGCAACGATCGAGGCCGCCAGGATCTGGGTTCCTTCGACGACCTGGCGCTCGTCGACGCCGGCCAGCCCGGTCTCGACGGTGTAGGTGTCCGGACCGGTGGGCTGGGCATCGAACAGGTCGAGCAAGTCCTGCACCGTCCACTGGGTGTCTGCCGAATCGGTTGTCATGTGCTCTCGCCTCCACTCGGTGTGCGTCGAGACCGAACCCTAACCGAGCCCGGCCCAGAGCGGTAACGTCATTACCAATCGATTCCCGGACGGCGAGGAGTGAGCGGTCTATGGCCTCACGTAGCGCGAAGGCGCAGCCGGGCCGGCCTGGGGGCACCGAGGCCGAATCCCGCGCGAACCGCTTCATGCGTTCTGCCCTGGGGATTCTCGGCGAAACAGGCCGAACCGACTTCACGGTGCTGGAGGTCGTCGAGCGCTCCAAGACCTCCCTGCGGGCGTTCTATCAGCATTTCGCGACCAAGGACGAGCTTCTGCTGGCGCTCGTCGAACGCATCATGGCCGATGCCAGCGAACGTTGGCGGGCCGAGACGGCCGGACTGCCCAGCGCGGAGGCGCTGCGCACCCTGATCCGGCGGATCAGCGCCCCGGCGGAGTCGAGCACCCAGGACAGCATCAATCGGGGCCTGACCTACTACAACGACCACCTTCTCGAGACCCGACCCAAGGAGTTCGCGAAGGTTCTCTCGCCCCTGCACGGCCTGATCACCGACATCGTGCGCCGCGGCATCGCCGAGGGCACGTTCCGCGCGGATCTCGACGTGGACACCGACGCCGCGATCCTGATGCAGACGGTGCTCGGCGCGCTGCGGCTGCGCGATCTGGGCAGCGAGCTCAACGGCGTTCCCATCGACGGCGACCACGTCTACGCGTTCTGCCTGCGCAGCCTGCACGCCGATCCCAAGAACACCCCCTGAACAGCCGAAATCCGCGCTGAAGCACTTCTGGCGGCGTTACACCGCTGCGTGGTAATGTCGTTACCACCAAAGCGGTAATGGCATTACCAGTAGCGGAAACCAGGAGCGACATCATGCCCTCACGCGATCTCGACTATCCGGTCTTCGACGCCGACAACCACTTCTACGAGCCCAAAGAGGCGCTCACCCAGTTCCTGCCGGACAACCGCAAAGGCGTCATCGACTACATCGACGTCAAGGGCCGCACCAAGATCGTGGTACGCAACCACATCAGCGACTACATCCCCAACCCGACCTTCGAGGTCGTCGCCCGTCCCGGCGCCCAGGAGGAGTATTTCCGGCACGGCAGCGGCGGCAAGAGCTACCGCGAGGTGATGGGCAAGCCGATGAAGGCCATCCCCGCGTTCCGCAACCCTGAGGCCCGCCTCGAGGTCCTCGACGGTCTCGGCCTGGACTACACGATCATGTTCCCGACGCTGGCCAGCCTCGTCGAGGAACGGCTCAAGGATGATCCGGAGTTGATCCTCGACATCGTCCACGCGCTGAACCAGTGGATGTACGAGACGTGGCGGTTCGACTACGAGGGCCGGATCTTCTCCACCCCGGTGATCAACCTCAGCATCGTCGACCGAGCCCTCGAGGAACTGGAGTGGTGCCTGGAGCGCGGCGCCAAGACGGTCCTGGTGCGGCCGGCGCCGGTGGCCGGTTTCCGAGGACGCCGCTCGATGGGTCTACCCGAGTTCGACCCGTTCTGGGACGCGTGCGTCAAAGCCGGCATCCCCGTGTGCATGCACGCCTCCGACAGCGGCTACGCCCAGTACCTCAACGACTGGGAGCCCGCCGACGAATTCCTGCCGTTCAAACCGACGGCATTCCGCATGGTGGCGATGGGCAAGCGCCCGATCGAGGACACCATGGCTGCGCTGGTCTGCCACGGGGCGTTGACCCGAAACCCCGACCTGCGCATCCTGTCGATCGAGAACGGGGCGTCGTGGGTGCCGTACCTGTTCTACCAGTTCAAAGACGTCTACTCGAAGATGCCGCAGGAGTTCCCCGAGGACCCGATCGAGGCCTTCAAACGCGGTGTCTACGTCGCACCGTTCTGGGAGGACGACTTCAAGAAGATGGCCGAACTGTGTGGCATCGACCGCATCATCTTCGGCTCCGACTGGCCCCACCCGGAAGGGCTTGCCGACCCGATCAACCTGGTCGGCGACCTGGAGGCCCAGGGGCTCGACGCGCAGAGCATCCGAAAGGTCATGGGTGCCAACCTCATCGAGCTGTTCAAGGTTCCCAACAAGAAGGTCTTCAAGCCCGACGCGCCCGCCCTCGTCATCGCCTGACCCGTGAGAGGCTGATCAGCACCCATGACCGACACCGCCAACCCGGAACAGATGCTGTTCGCCTCGACGACTCGAACATTTCTCGACAAACAGGCCTCGCTGTCCCATGTCCGGGAACTGCACTCTGCGGGCGCCTCCTTCGAGCCGCAATGGTGGCAACGCGCCGCCGAACTGGGCTGGGCCAGCCTGCTGGTGCCCGAAGAACTCGGCGGGGGCAGCGTCTCCGGTGACGGCCTCGCCGACCTGGCGCTGGTGGCTCAGCATGCGGGGCGCTCGGTGGCACCCGGGCCCTTGCACCCTGTCAGCACCGTCCTCGCCGGTCTCGTCGAAGCCCCTGCAGGTCATGAGGATTCGATCGAGGCCCTGGTCTCTGGCGCGTTGGTGGCATCGTGGGCCGTCTATGAACCCGGCCGCCCGTTCACCCCCGCACACCACGACATCTCGACCATCGCCAGCAGAACCGATTCGGGTTACCGGATCGACGGAGTCAAGGACCGCGTCGAGGCCGGCACGGAATGCGGCGCGGTGCTGGTGGTCGCGGCGTGCGACGGCGCGCTGCGACAGTTCCTGGTGCCGACCGACACCGCGGGAGTGACGGTCACCGGCCAGGACTCGGTGGATCTGGTCAAACGACATGCGCGAGTGGCCTTCGACGCCGTCGAGGTACCCGAGAGCGCCGCCGTCGGCTCCGCCGAGCAGACGCCCGCCCTCATCGAACGTCAGCGTCAGATCGCGCTGGTCTTGCAGTGTGCCGAACTGGTCGGCATCCTCGACGCCGTGCTCGAGATGACCACCCAGTGGCTCTTCGACCGGCACAGCTTCGGCCGTCCGCTGGCGTCCTACCAGGTGCTCAAGCACCGGGCCGCGGACATGAAGATGTGGTTCGAGGCGTGTCGCGCCACCACCACGGCTGCCGTGACAGCGGTGTCGCAGCGCACGCCCGACGCGACGACATTGGTCAGTGTCGCCAAAGCCTATGTGGCCGAGCGTGCCCCGGTGATCATTCAGGACTGCGTTCAGCTGCACGGCGGCATCGGGGTGACCTGGGAACACGACCTGCACCTGTTCCTCCGCCGGGCCGCCCTCAATCGCGCGATGTTCGGGTCGCCGGAAGACCACCACCGCGCCGTGTACGCACTGAGCAGAAAGACGCAGGCATGACCGAGACCGCTACCGCCGGCGAGAAAACCGAAACCGTCGACGAATTCGCGGCGCGGGCGCGGACCTGGCTGGCCGACAACATGCCCCCGATCGACCCGGACGATCCGCCGTTCTCGGTGCGCGCCGAAGCCGCATCCTGGGAGCGCGCCAAGGAACTCCAGAAGCGGCTATATGAAGGCGGTTTCGCCGGAATCTGCTTTCCCCGCGAGTACGGAGGACTGGGCCTGGACTACGCCTATCAACGGGCGTTCGACGCCGAATGCCGCGCCTATGAGATGCCGCTGATCCTCAACACTCCCTCGTTCACCATCTGTTCGGCCACGATTCTGGACATGGGCAGCGAGGAGCAGAAACGCGCGCGCATCTCGGCGGCGATCCGAGGTGAGGAAATCCTGGTCCAGTTGCTCAGCGAGCCCAACGGCGGATCCGATCTGGCGGGGGTGATCACCCGCGCCGACCGCCACGGCGACAGGTGGATCATTAACGGCGCCAAGACCTGGAGCACCAGTGCATTCGCCGGTGATTACGGCCTGATGCTGGCCCGCACCGACTGGACCGTGCCCAAGCACCAGGGTTTGACGATGTTCCTCGTGCCGCTCGATGCGCCCGGTATCACGATGCGCCGGATCAAAGAGGTCAACGGCAACGAGGAGTTCTGCGAGGAGTTCTTCGACGGCCTGGAGTTGGGCGACGACGCGGTGGTCGGCGAGGTCAACGACGGGTGGACCGTGGCCTCCCGTCAGCTGTTCCACGAACGACGTGCGGTCGGTGGCGGCTCGGAGTTCGCCAGCGGCACCGGCGCCGAGAACGCCAGCGAGATGCCGCCCAATCACGTCGCGCTGGCCGAGGCCACCGGGCAGGGCGACGACCCCCGGGTTCAGGACCTCGCCGGTCGTGCGCTGGTTCGCAGGCTGGTCAAGGACCACCTGATCGAGCACGTCTTCCGCGGCGTCTCCGACGGGTCCCTCCCCCCGACCTCAGGCACCCTGATCAGGCTGTTCCACGCTGAGACCACCGAGCTGGAAATCGACACCGCTCTGACGATCGCCGGCACTGCCGGTGTCGTCGACGACGGCAACGGGCTGCTCGACGTCGGGGTGCGGTATCTGTCACGCCAGACCGGATCGCTGGGCGGCGGCACATCGGAGATGGCGCGCAACGTGATCGGTGAACGCATCCTGGGGTTCCCCCGGGAGTTCGCCGCGGACCGCGGCGTCCCCTTCAACGAGGTCAAGCGCAACAAGAGCTGACCCGGGTTCAGAACAACGCCTCCTGATAAGCCGGCGCAGGCCTCGGCTCCGCCGGCGCCTCGCGGAACGCGCGACCGTCACCGGTCAGGCCGTGGCGGGCCACCAGGGGTGCCGCCCTACGCTGCAGCATGGTTCGGTACTCCGCCGGCAGATACGCTCCGCGGCGGTACAGCGCGCGGTACTGCGCCACCAGGTCCGGGCGGGTCCGGCCCAGCCAGTCCATGAACCAGCCACGGGTGCTCCCGCGCAGGTGCAGACCGAACACCGTGACGCTGGTCGCACCCGCGGCGGCGACCGCCCCCAACAGTCCGTCGAGGTGTTCTTCGGAGTCGGTCAGATACGGCAGCACCGGCGCCACCATGACGTGACAGTCCAGGCCCGCTTCCCGGATCGCCGCGATCAGCGCGAGCCGTGCCTGCGGCGTCGGGGTGCCGGGCTCCACCTCGGCGTGCAGGGCCGGATCCCCCACGGCCAGCGACACGGCCACGCCCACCCGCACCCGCTCGGCGGCGTCGACGAGCAGCGGCAGATCCCGGCGCAGCAGCGTGCCCTTGGTGAGGACGGAAAACGGTGTGCCACTGTCACGCAGGGCGGCAATGATGCCCGGCATCAGCGCGTACCGGCCCTCGGCGCGCTGGTACGGGTCGGTGTTCGTCCCGAGCGCGACCGTCTCCCGCGACCACGACGGCCTGCGCAGCTCGCGCCGCAACACCTCCGCCACGTTGGTCTTGACCACCACCTGGCTGTCGAAGTCGCTGCCGCAGTCGAACTCGAGGTACTCGTGGGTGGGCCTCGCGAAGCAGTAGCGTTCCCTGTCAAGTCCAGCCGTGTTGCGCCTGTTTACCGAACCGTAGTCAGAAGGCGGCGACGAGGAGGTCAGCCCCCTGAGTTCGAACGGCGCTTGATCGACGCACTTGGTCTCCGGGGCGGTGCCGATTCGTAGCCCAAGGTCAGCCAGTACACCGTGCGTTCCAGGACGGGCAGGATGTCGGTGGCGGCGATCTCGCCGGCGGAGAAGCGTCCGAGTAGTCCGTAGATCACACTGGAGAAGATTGCGTCGAGATTGGCGATGAATTCGTCGTCGACGCCCGCCAGCACCTCCAGTCCAGCCGGGGCGACGAGGTCTAGCCCGAAGCGAAACAGCCTCTGCCCGTTGGGCGATGACCGCACCCGAAAGTAGGCTGCGAGCATCTCCGGGTGCGACTCCCAGGGTTCGAAGATCGTGCGAAAAATCTGCATCAAACCGTCATACAGCGACGCCTCCGAACCTCCCCCGACCGTGATGCCGGCGTAGCGGTGTCGCTGCGACCAGTACTCAAGGGCAGCGAGGATCAGATCGTCGCGCGTCGGGTAGCGCTTGTAGATGGTGGCCAGCGACGACTGTGCCCGTCGGGCTACTTCGCGTAGTTGGACGGCGTCGTAGCCCTCGGATTCGAGGATCTCGACAACGACATCGAGCAGGCGGTCACCGTTGTGCCGTGCCGCGGAAGTTTCGGTCATCGCCCCTTGCCTTCCCGTGAGTAACATGGTTACTCTAGCCGGTGTAACACGGTTACTCAGGTCGCTCTGTGGCGGCCGGGCGCAACGAAGCGAGGAGCAATGGGTTCTCTGGACGACAAGGTCGCCTTCATTACAGGGGTGGCCCGTGGTCAGGGCCGCAGTCATGCGGTCCGTCTGGCCAGCGAGGGCGCGAACATCATCGGCATCGACATCTGCGCGGACATCGCGGCCAATTGCTATCCGATGGCCTCGCGCGCAGAGCTCCAGGAGACGGTCGCCCTGGTGGAGACCGTGGGTGGGAAGATGCTGGCGTCGGTGGCCGACGTCCGCGACTTTCATGCGCTGAAGGCAGCGCTAGACGACGGTGTGGAGCAGTTCGGGCGCCTGGACATCGTCCTCGCCAACGCCGGTATCGCACCGACCGCATTCCGCGAGATCAGCATCGAAGAAGACCTTGAGATGTGGTCCGCCGTCGTCGACGTCAACTTGAACGGCGCGTTCCACACCGCTAAGGCCGCGATCCCGCACCTAATCGCCGGCGAGCGCGGCGGCGCGATCGTGTTCACCAGCTCCACCGCCGGCCTCAAGGGGTTCGGTGGCATGCGCGGCGGTGGACTCGGCTACTCGGCATCCAAGACCGGCATCGTCGGAATGATGCGGACGCTGGCCAATGCGCTTGCGCCGTACAGCATCCGGGTGAACACCGTGCACCCGACCGGGGTGAACACCATGATGGCGGTCAATCCCGAGATGACGGCATTCCTGGAGGCCTACCCCGAGGGTGGACCACACCTGCAGAACCCCATGCCGGTGACAATGCTAGAACCCGAGGACATCAGCAACGCCATCGCCTACCTGGTGTCCGACGCCGCCAAGTACGTCACCGGGGTCACCTTCCCGGTCGACGCCGGCTTTTGCAACAAGCTATGAGCGGGCGCGTCGAGGGCAAGCGGGTCCTGATCACCGGGGCCGCCCGCGGCATGGGTCGCAGCCACGCCGTGCGACTGGCCGAGGAGGGTGCCGACCTCATCCTGGTCGACATCTGTGAATCGCTGCCCGCAATCGAATATCCGCTCGCCACCACCGAAGACCTCGAAGAAACCGCACGACTGGTGGAAAAGCACGGGCGGCGAGCGGTGACCCAGGTGGTGGACGTCCGAGACGAACAAGCGTTGACGGCGGCAGTCGACGACGCGGTGACCCAGCTGGGTGGCCTGGACGCCTCGGTAGCCAATGCGGGCGTGCTGACCGGCGGCACCTGGGACACCACCTCCGCCGAGCAATGGCGCGCCGTCGTCGACGTGAACCTGATCGGCACGTGGAACACCTGTCGGGCCGCCATCCCCCATCTCGTCGAGCGCGGTGGCGCCCTGATCAACGTCAGTTCGGCCGCCGGTATCAAGGGCTCACCGCTGCACACCCCGTACACCGCGTCCAAGCACGGCGTGGTCGGCATGAGCAAGGCGCTGGCCAATGAGCTCGCCGCACAGAGTATCCGGGTCAACACCGTGCATCCCACTGGGGTGCCGACCGGTATGCAACCGGCGACCCTGCACACCCTGCTGCATGAGCAGCGGGCCGACCTCGGGCCGATCTTCCAGAATGCGTTGCCGATCGTGATGGCCGAGGCGGTCGATATCAGCAACGCGGTGTTGTTCCTGGTGTCCGACGAGGCCCGCTATGTCACCGGCCTGGAATTCAAGGTCGACGCCGGCGTCACCATCCGCTGACCACGAGTGAAAAGAGTCTTGACGTGACGACTGTTGCCCCGGACCGCCTCGAGCGCGGCCGACGCGCGTACGCCGACATCATGACGATCCCCGCACCTCAGGACTCGACGCCGGCGACCACGCATCTGCTGGACTTCGTCTTCGCCGAGGTGTGGCAGCGGCCCGGCCTGACGCGCCGGGAACGCCGGTTCATCACTCTGCCGTGTGCGGCTGCCGCCGATGCCGAGGGCCCCCTGCGTGATCACGTATATGCCGCACTCAACAGCGGCGACGTCAGCGTCGTCGAAATGCAGGAGACGGTACTACATTTCGCAGTGTACGGCGGGTGGCCGAAAGCGTCGCGGTTCAACCAGGTCGTCGACGAGCAGTGGGAACGCATTCACCAGGACCGGGGCTTGCCGGTACCCCCGCCGGAACCGTTGCTACCACTGAGCACCCCCAGCGACCCCGAGGAACGCCTCGCGGTGGGCGAGCAGTCGTTCAAGGACGTCAACTGCCTGCCGTTCGCCCCGACTCGGGACAATCCCTTCCAGGGCGCCGGGATCCTGAACTTCGTGTTCGGGGAGATGTGGCTGCGGCCCGGGCTGGGGATGAAAGAGCGGCGGTTGATCACCGTCGCGTGTGTCGCCTTCCAGGACGCCCCATATCCGATCCTGAGTCATGTTTATGCCGCACTGAAGAGCAGAGATCTCTCCTTCGATGAGATGGACGAGCTGGCTTTGCATTTCGCTGCGCACTACGGCTGGCCCAAGGGGTCGAACCTGAATCAGGTCATCGGTGAGCAGAAGCAACGGGTGACCCAGGAATGGGCCGACGAGTCACAAGGCAATTCGTGACCGCCATGCCGTTCGATCGAGTCATCGGGTTGCTCGTCGGGTCGGACCGGATCACGTCGACATCGGTCGACCGGCACTCACACATCTACCCGGGCACCGGTGAGTGCAACGCCACCGTGGCGTTGGCCGGGGCGAAAGAGATGGATCTTGCGGTCTCGGCCGGCAAGGAGGCGCAACGCCAGTGGGCAGCGTTGACAGTCGACCAGCGACGCGACGCGCTCATCGACCTCGCCGACGTGGTGCACGAACACCTCGGCGAGCTCGCCGAACTCAACACTCATGACTATGGGGTGCCGATTTCGTATGCCGGTAACGCCATCATGGTCGAGCAGTTCCTCCGACACTTCGCCGGATACGTCGATAAATTGCACGGGTTGAGCACGCCGGTCAGCGGCAGCCCCGATCTGAACTTCATCGAACGCGAACCGTACGGGGTGGTGGGCGTCATCGCCCCCTGGAACGGTTCTCTGGTGGTGGCCGCATCCTGCCTTGCGCCGGCGCTCGCGGCGGGAAACGCCGTGGTGTTCAAGCCGTCCGAGGTGGCGCCGTTGGCGGCATTGCGTTTGGGTGAGCTCTGCATCGAAGCGGGGCTACCACCGGGGTTGGTGAACGTGCTGCCGGCCGCGGCAGACGGTGGGGACGCGCTGGTGCGCCACCCCGGAATCGGCAAGATTCATTTCACCGGCGGGGACCAGACTGCCCGCGCGGTGCTCAAGGCTGCGGCCGACAATCTGACCCCGGTAGTGACCGAACTCGGTGGAAAGTCGGCCAACCTCATCTTCGCCGATGCCGACCTCGACGCCGCTGCAGTACGTTCGGCCCATCAGGGACCGCTCATGCA
The DNA here is from genome assembly GCF_010728325.1 of Mycolicibacterium poriferae. Next base: position 3,035,139 of record NZ_AP022570.1, on the reverse strand, counting down.
ATCGGGGCAAAGCTGTGCGTGCGCCAGCCGAATCCTTGTGCAGGACACCGTCTACGACGCGTTCGTCGAGCGGTTCCTCGGCGTCATCGACGCCGCGCGCATCGGCGATCCGCTGGAGCCGGCCACCGCCTTCGGGCCGGTCATCTCCGAGGCGGCGCTCACCCGAATTCTCTCGGTGGTTGACCAGGCCGTCGGAGATAGGGCCGGTGAGTTGCTCACCGGCGGACAACGGATCACCGTCGGTGCACTGGCACGGGGCTACTACATCGAACCGACGGTGCTCGGCAATGTCGACAACGGTTCGACGCTCACGCAGACCGAGACCTTCGGTCCGGTGGTCTCCTTGATCCGATTCAGTGACGAGGCCGAGGCCGTGCGGATCGCCAACGATACTCGCTACGGCCTCAACGCCTTTGTGCACACGCGAGACCTGAACCGGGCACACACGGTAGCCAGGCAGCTCGAGTCCGGATCAGTATGGATCAACCAGGGCAGCCGAATCTCCCCGCAGGGTCCGTACGGCGGCTACAAGCACAGCGGTGCCGGCCGCACCGGCGGGCTGGAGGGTCTGCAGGAATTCCAGCAGGTCAAGAACATCCGTATCGGGTTGGGCTGAGCCTCGAAGGCGAGCTAGATCAATGCACTCATAGTGCATTATCATGCTCTATATGGACCAGGAGGCCGCCAAGCTGGCGACAGCGATCGGCGCACGCGTCAAGCAGGAGCGTGGGCGGCGTCGGTGGACGCTGGACCAGCTTGCCGACGTTGCGTCGGTGAGCCGTCGCATGGTGGTCAACGTCGAGCAGGGCGCGGTCAATCCCAGTGTCGGAACGTTGCTCCGGCTCAGTGACGCGCTCGGGGTGGGGCTGCCCGCGTTGGTCGAACCGCCGGAACCCAAGTCGGTCAAGGTCACCCGCAGCGGCGCGGGCGCGCAACTTTGGACCGGCGTCAAGGGCGGGCGCGGCGTGTTGATGGCAGGAACGACTCCCCCGGATGTCCTGGAGTTGTGGGACTGGTCGTTGGGGCCCGGGGATCGCCACGCGAGCGAGCCTCACGTCGCCGGAACCAAAGAGTTGGTACACGTTCTCGAGGGTGCGATCACCGTCGACGTCGACGACCAGGTGATACTCCTCGAAACCGGGGATGCTCTGGCGTTTCCCGGCGACGTTTGCCACGCCTACGCCAATCCCCACCAGACAGGTGCCCGGTTCTCGCTGGCGGTCTTCGAACCCGGAGTGGGCTCCGCATCGGAGGCGCGTAGTGGTTGAGAAGTTCGCACTCGAAGAGTTTCTAGACAGCGCCCGCGTCCATGATGGGGTGTTCGCGTTGCGGCCCGACTACCGCGCTCTGCTGGTGGCGGTCGACGGCCTCGAGCCCGGACCCGGCGACGACGCCAGCGAAGCCCTTCTGCAGCAGGCCGAAGCGATTGCGCGCCAGGCATTGCGCGAGCGCCCGGTGGATCAGCTGCCGCATATCGCGGCCTGGCGCGAGGCATACCGGGCGTTCGGGGCCAAGCCGCAACGTACCCGCAACAGTGTGGAAGCCCTGACTCGCCGCGTTGAGGGTGGCCTGCCTCGCGTGAACCGGATCACCGATCTCTACAACGCGGTGTCGGTGATGCACCAGCTCCCCGTGGGTGGCGAGGATCTCTCGCGGTATTGCGGTGCGCCACAGCTGATCCGCGCCACTGGCGAGGAGAGTTTCGACACCACGGCCGACGGCGTCACCGTCACCGAGCATCCCGACGTCGGGGAGGTCGTGTGGTGCGACGACACCGGCGTGACGTGCAGGCGTTGGAACTGGCGCCAGGCGCGCCGCACCCAGCTGAGCGAGGAGACCACCTCGGCGTTGTTCATCATGGACGCCCTGGACCCGTTGACCGACGATCAACTGTGCGCCGCCGCCGAGGATCTGACCTCTCATCTGCGCCGTCTGGGACCCGACGTCCACACCGCACAACGATTACTGCAGAACCATCCAGAGACGAAATCCGGAGACTGAACGTGTTGATTCATCCATGGGATAGCGCACTGGACGCAGGAGAATGGCAGGACTGGCTGGCTCACACCGACCGGTTCGGGGTGCTGGCTGTCAACAACATCGGCCCGGCCCAGGCGCCGGTGTTGGTGCCGACCCATTTCACCGTCGCCGGTGCTGAGTTGCTGGTCCATCTGGCCCGGCCCAACCCGGTCTGGCAGCACCTGGAGGCGGCCGACGAGGTCCGGCTGGCAGTCATTGGGGACTACGCCTACATCCCGACCTACTGGCGAGCCAAGGCGGGTGGCCCCGACGAGGACGGCGTCCCCACCAGCTACTACTCCTCCGTGCAATTCGTCTGCCGCCCAACAATTGTCGATGATCCCGAAGGTAAGGTGGAGATCCTGACAGCACAATTGGGCGACTTTCAGCCCGAGGGGGGCCACGCCACCGTCGCGGTCGACGAGGGTCCGTACGGACGGATGCTGCGCGGTATCCGCGGTGTCCGGTTATCGGTGCTGCACGTCGATGCCAAGTTCAAGTACGACGACTCCAACCCGGTCGACCACCGAGAACGGGTGATCGGGAATCTCGAGGAGCGTGGCCACGGACTCGACGCAGGTGCGGCATCGCAGCAGCGCCGGCGCCTGCGTGCGATCGGAGACTGGAACGAGTTCCGGAATCGCACGTGACAACCACCCCGGCCGCCGTGTTTCGCCCACTACGTCAACGAGTTTCGGCATCGGCGTTCCACCCAGAGCTACGGCGCGTTAGTCGGTTCCTGCCGAACACTCTGGTCACGCCGGTGACCGTCTGGGCCTTCGCCCGGCTTCCGCGAATCGTGAGACCTCATCCGAATACCGACGCGATTACGTTGCCTTCAGGTCTGGCCGTCCGCGTGCACCAACCGTCCGTGGCGAGCACGCCCGGTGGTGCTGCGCTGTTGTGGATCCATGGCGGCGGTTATGTATTGGGTAGTGCGGCGATGGACGACGGTCTGTGCCGACGTCTTGCCGAGGAGCTAGGAATACTGGTCGCTGCAGTCGATTACCGCTTGGCACCCGCCCATCCCTATCCTGCCGCACTCATCGACTGCTACGAGACCTTGACCTGGCTGGCCGCGCACCCGGAGGTAGATGCAAAGCGGGTGGCTGTGGCGGGCGCAAGCGCCGGCGGAGGCTTGGCCGCAGCGCTCGCGCTGATGGCCCGCGACCGCGGCGAAGTCGACATCGCTGCACAGATTCTGCTCTACCCGATGTTGGACGACCGGACCGCAATGCGCCGAGACGCGGACCGCGGACTGCGCCGGCTATGGAACAACGCGAGCAACGCGCTCGGGTGGTCGGCCTATCTCGTCGGTGCCGATCCACACATCGCGGTGCCCGCCCGCAGGGGTGACCTGCGAGGTATCGCTCCCGCCTGGATCGGTGTGGGGACCCTGGACGTGCTGTGCGACGAATCCTACAGTTACGCAGAGCGTCTGCGGGAAGCCGATGTCGAGTGCCGGCTGGAAGTCGTTCCGGGAGCGTTTCACGGCTTCGACGCCGTGGCCCCAGAGTCTGCGATCTCCCGGCGATTCCTGACCAGCCAGTGCACGATGCTGCGGGACCGCCTGAGGATCAGCACGAAGGGCTGACGGCATCGAACCCATTTGTGAATTGGTCTCGGTGTTTGAACGATCTCAGAGCTGCACGTAGACGCTCTTTGTCTTCATGAAAGATTCGACGCCGTCACGGCCCCACTCGTAGCCCCAGCCGGACTGTTTCCAGCCGCCGAAAGGCATCGAGTGGTCGAAGACCATCTGGCAATTGACGGTCACGGTCCCGGATTCCAGGCGCTTGGCCAGCCGGTGGGCCCGGCCGACATCCTTGGTCCACACCGTGGCAGCCAGGCCGTAGTCGGAATCATTAGCCAGCGCCACGACTTGGTCGTCGTCGTCGAACGGCAGGATTGGGACGACCGGTCCGAAGATCTCCTGCTGATAAAGGCGCATCGCGGGGTCCACATCGGTCAGCACGGTCGGATGAACGAAATAGCCCTTACGATCGAGGCGGTGCCCCCCGGCCACCACCTCGACGCCGTCGCGCTTACCCTCGTCGATGAATCCCAGCACACGGGTCAGCTGCTTCTGGCTGATCAGCGGACCGATCAGCGCCTCCTCGGTCGGACCGCCAAGTGTGACCGTGTTGGCCAGATTGGCAACACCTTCCAGAACGCGCTCATACACATTGCGGTGGGCGAAGATTCGCGATCCACAGATACAGCCCTGGCCAGAATGAATGAAGATTCCCATTGCCGCCATCAGGACGGCGGTGTCAATATCGGCATCGTCATAGATCAACACCGGCGACTTACCGCCGAGTTCGAGCGTGACCCGCTTGAGGTTCCCGCTTGCCGCCTGGACGACCCGCTTGCCCACCTCCGTGGATCCGGTGAACGCCACCTTCTCGATCCCGGGGTGCTCACTGATCGCGGCGCCGGCGGTGTGCCCGTAACCGGTCACGAGGTTCACCACGCCTTCGGGCACTCCCGCCTGCCTGAGCAGTTTGTCGATCACCAGCGCCGAGAGCGGGGTTTCCTCCGCGGGCTTCACGACGCTACTGCAGCCGGCTGCCAGCGCAGGCGCCAGCTTCGTGCAGGCGTTGAACACCGGTCCGTTCCACGGGAAGATCAGGCCGACCACGCCGTACGGCTGTTTGAGGGTATAGCCGTGCATGTTCGAGTCGACGCCGGTGATACCGCCGGTCTGCTGCACATCGTGGGCGATCCCGTTGAGTTTGGTGCACCACCCCGCGTAGTAGCGGAAGATCTCGGCGCTGGTCCCCATGATCGCGCGGGCCTGCATCAGCGGCATGCCCGTGTTACGCGAGTCGATGTCGGCCAGTTCGTCGGCGTGCTGGTCGATCAAGTCGGCGACGCGACCGAGCACCTTCGCCCTTTCCGATCCCGGCTTCTGATGCCAGACACCGGATTCGAAGCTGACCCGAGCTCGAGCGACGGCTTCATCGACCGCGGCGACACCCCCGTCGGTGAACTCGCCGACCTGTTCCTCGCTGACCGGGTCGGTGATCGGGATCATCTCGCCGGCACCCGGCCGCTGACGGAGTTCGTCGAGGACAGCCTGAAACGCCATGCTATGACAACCTTTCGGTGTTGCGAAGGCCCGAGGAGATCTAGAGCGCTCGGTCGAATTCGATGTGCAACTGGGTCAGACCGCGCAGCAGGAACGTCGGTTCATAGGCGTAGTTGCGCGCACCGGCCGGTCCGTGGAAGTCCTCGTCGATGCGGATCTCGCTCATTCGATCGAGTAGCCGTCGCACGGTGATCTGACCCTCGACGCGGGCCAGCGGGGCGCCGGCGCAGGTGTGGATGCCGCGGCCGAACGCGATGTGCTCACGGACGTTCTTGCGGTCAGGGCGGAACTCATGGGGATCATCGAACTTGCGCGGGTCTCGATTGGCCGCACCCAGGCACAGCATCACTACGGTGCCGGCAGGCAGATGCACGCCGCCCAATTCGGTGGTCTTGCGGACGAGGCGGAAATCGACCTTCGTCGGTGAGTGCATCCGCAGCGCTTCTTCGATGAACGTCGGTACGCCATCCGGGTTTTCGCGCAACCGATCCTGATATTCGGGGTTGTCGCCGAGCACCTGTACGGCGGCCGACAGCAGTTTGGTGACGGTCTCCTGCCCGGCGGCGAACAGGAACGTCGCGGGCTTGACGAGTTCGATCAGTTCCGGCGTCGACCCATCCGGGTAGAGCGCGGCCGCCATCCCCGACAGCACGTCGTCGTGCGGATCGGCGCGCCGGGCGGCCAGATAGCCGAGGAACCTATCGTCGAGGTATTGCAAGGGGTCCAGCCCGACGGCTTCACCGTCGAGAGCGCCGACCCGGTTACCATCCGGACGCTCGGCGCCCAGGGCCGCGAGGAACTCAGGGCGGTCCTCCTCCGGAACTCCGAGCAGGTCGATGATCGCCGACGTCGCAAACGGTTTGGCGTACTCCGACAGGAACTCACAGCGACCGTTGTCGATGAACTGGTCGATCTGCTGATCGACCAGCTTCCACATGAAGTCCTCGTTCTCCTTGAGGCGCCGTGGGGTGAGCAGCTTGCTCAACAGCGAGCGGGCCTTCTCGTGCGCCGGGGGATCCATGACGACCATGTGCTCATGGATCGGGAACAGGTGGCGGTGGGCCTCGATTTGCTCGCTGATGTCATCGCCCTCGGGAGTGAACGGCAGCGGCGGGAACGGCCCGCCGATCGCGTTGACGGCCGAGAACGTCGCGTGGTCCTTGAACGCGGCCATCACTTCCTGATAACCGGTGACGGCGACGACCCCCTGGTGCGGCTCACGGAAGACGGGGTTCTGCTCGCGCAGGGCGTCGAAGTATGCGTAGGGGTCCTGCGCGAGTGCCGGGTCGGAGAAGAAGTCAGCGGATGCCAGATCGGTCATGGACGAAGGTGGCCTTTCGTGAGGGAAACGGAGCTGGGGCAGGGCCGCGGTTCAGTCTTCGACGATGCTGATCGCACCCCGCGGACAGGCGTCGATCGCCGCGTGGACGAGAGGCCATTGCTCCGCGGTCGGTTGCGCAATGCAAGTCGCCACATCGTCATCGGACAGGTCGAAGAGTTCGGGAGCCGACTCAAGGCACAGCGCGTGCCCTTCGCAAAGCTGCGGATCGACGACCACCCGCCCATTGGTGCTCGACATCGGAAACCGCCGTTTCTGTCGTCTGATTTCTGCGCCTACTGATCGATTGATCAAATTGCTAGAATGCTGCATGTTTATCACGACGCCGCACAGACGGTCAAGCAAGCACGCGGCAGGAGCGCACTGAATGGCGGCACCCCGAAAGGCCCGGTCCGCGGACAACGGTGCGCGTTTACGCCTGATCGCGGCAACCGCGACGATCATGCGCGACGAGGGCTACGCCGCGGCGACCTCGCGTCGGGTTGCCGCCGAAGCCGGTGTCAAACAGGCCCTCGTCTACTACTACTTTCCGTCGATGGACGACTTGTTTCTCGAGGTGCTCCGTGCCGGCACCGAGGTCTCCCTTAATCGCATCCGTGATGCACTCGCCGCTGACGACCCGTTGACGGCGCTGTGGACGTTGAATAGCGATCTTCGAATGACAGCGCTGAACACGGAGTTCATGGCGCTGGCCAATCACCGCAAGGCGATCCGAGCCGAACTCAAGTCCATAGCCGAACGGGTGCGGGATATCGAGACCGCAGCGGTCACCGTCGCGTTGCGCGCCAGGGGCATCGATCTGCAGGCCGCTCCGCCGGTAGCGGTCTCGATGCTCATCGCGCAGACCGCCCGCAGCCTGTGCAACGAGGAAGCCGTGGGCGTCACCCTCGGCCACGACGAGTTACGCGAATTCGTCGAGCACCAACTCCGAACACTGGGCGCCCCGTCGCCGGAGGCGGCGCATTCCGTCGACTAGTTCGCCCCTGGGCTGACGTAACCGACATTCATTGACAGCCGAGCAACGGACCGCAATACTTCCTGATCGATCGACCAATTATTAGGACGTCGAACGTTGGCACGGGAAGGGCCCGGCCGACCTGAGAAACGGAGGTGGCTAGATGGGCGCACGGGTAGAGGGCAAGGTTGCATTCGTCACCGGCGCGGCACGCGGTCAGGGTCGCAGTCACGCGGTGCGCCTGGCTGAGGAGGGCGCTGACATCATTGCCGTCGACATCTGCGGACCGATCAGTGCCGACAGCCAGATCGCCCCGTCGACCCCCGATGACCTGGCCCAAACCGTCGACCTGGTCAAGAACCTCGGTCGCCGTATCGTCACCACCCAGGTCGACGTCCGCGACTACGACGCGCTGAAGGTGGCACTCGACGACGGCGTCGAACAACTCGGGCGCCTGGACATCGTGGTGGCCAACGCCGGCATCGGCAACGGCGGCGAAACGCTGGACAAGACCAGCGAAGAGGACTGGGACGACATGATCGGCGTCAACCTCTCCGGTGTCTGGAAGACCGTGAAGGCCGCTGTACCGCAACTGATTTCCGGTGGCAACGGCGGATCGATCATCCTCACGAGTTCGGTCGGTGGCCTCAAGCCCTACCCCAACACCGGGCACTACATTGCCGCTAAGCACGGCGTCATCGGTCTGATGCGCACCTTTGCCGTCGAACTGGGCCAGCACTTCATCCGCGTCAACGCGGTCTGTCCCACCAATGTCAACACCCCGATGTTCATGAACGAGGGCACCATTAAACTGTTCCGCCCGGATCTGGAAACCCCGGGCCCCGACGACCTCGCGGTGGCCGCACAGTTCATGCATACCCTGCCCATCGGCTGGGTCGAACCCGTCGACATCAGCAACGCGGTGCTGTTCCTAGCCTCCGACGAAGCCCGCTACATCACCGGCGTACCGCTGCCCGTCGACGCCGGCAGCATGCTCAAGTAGCCCGATGCCCAGGACATCCAGGCAGCGCTGGGATCCCGCACCACACACCGCCTCCCACGAATGCGGAGCAAACGGAGTGCCGTCGGCACTCAGCCACAGACACTGGGGTTCCGAGCCGGCCGGACCCTCGATGAACAGCCACCGGCGCTCATGGGGACTCAGATCGTTGAGCGCGGCCTGGCCAACGGCACCGTCTCGATCGCGCCAACGCATGACCTCGCGCAGTTGGCCCGATCGTCCAGTGAACACCTTGATTTGGCTCAGCGTCTCGTACCGCCGGGCCGCATGCGAGACGTAGACGGTTCGTGACTTGTATCGTTTTGCGACCGCTGCCGCGAATCGCGCGTCATGTAGTGCTGCGGCTGCCCCTGCAGACGAGGCAACTCGATCGTCAGTAGCGACGCCGCCTCCGTTCGCCGAAGCCCGCTGGAGAACGGCGGGTCAGCGAACGCGGCATTGCGGTCGTCGTGGCGCCCCCGAAAGGACCGATCGCGGCGGCCGTCGCCGTCATGCTCGACGTCGGGGTGCGGTATCTGTCACGCCAGACCGGATCGCTGGGCGGCGGCACATCGGAGATGGCGCGCAACGTGATCGGTGAACGCATCCTGGGGTTCCCCCGGGAGTTCGCCGCGGACCGCGGCGTCCCCTTCAACGAGGTCAAGCGCAACAAGAGCTGACCCAGGTTCAGAACAACGCCTCCTGATACGCCGGCGCAGGCCTCGGCTCCGCCGGCGCCTCGCGGAACGCGCGACCGTCACCGGTCAGGCCGTGGCGGGCCACCAGGGGTGCCGCCCTGCGCTGCAGCATGGTTCGGTACTCCGCCGGCAGATACGCTCCGCGGCGGTAGAGGGCGCGGTAATTCGCCACCAGGTCCGGGCGGGTCCGGCCCAGCCAGTCCATGAACCAGCCCCGGGTGCTCCCGCGCAGGTGCAGACCGAACACCGTGACGCTGGTCGCACCCGCGGCGGCGACCGCCCCCAACAGCCCGTCGAGGTGTTCTTCGGAGTCGGTCAGATACGGCAGCACCGGCGCCACCATGACGTGACAGTCCAGGCCCGCTTCCCGGATGGCCGCGATCAGCGCGAGCCGTGCCTGCGGCGTCGGGGTGCCGGGCTCCACCTCGGCGTGCAGGGCCGGATCCCCCACGGCCAGCGAAACGGCCACCCCCACCCGCACCCGCTCGGCGGCGTCGACGAGCAGCGGCAGATCCCGGCGCAGCAGCGTGCCCTTGGTGAGGACGGAAAACGGTGTGCCACTGTCACGCAGGGCGGCAATGATGCCCGGCATCAGCGCGTACCGGCCCTCGGCGCGCTGGTACGGGTCGGTGTTCGTCCCGAGCGCGACCGTCTCCCGCGCCCACGACGGCCTGCGTAGCTCGCGCCGCAACACCTCCGCCACGTTGGTCTTGACCACCACCTGGCTGTCGAAGTCGCTGCCGCAGTCGAATTCGAGGTACTCGTGGGTGGGCCTCGCGAAGCAGTAGCGGCAGGCGTGCGAGCAACCGCGGTAGGCGTTCACGGTGTAGTTGAAGGGCAGACCGGTCGACGACTTGGGAATCTTGTTCAGTGCGGACTTGCACACCACCTCGTGGAAGGTGATGCCCTCGAACTGCGGTGTCCGCACACTACGTATCAGGCCGATACGCTGGAGCCCCGGGAGTGCGCCGTCGTCGACGTCGATACTCTGACCCGCCCACCGCATACTTCATGCGAACATACGTTCGACCACCTGTCAAGAATCCGCGACCCGGATACATCTAAGGGGCCCATGTCGACTGCCGACCACACTGCCGACCACACTGACGAACTGCGCGCCGAACGTTCCTACGTGGCGCAGCTCTACGAACGTCTCGATTCCGAACGCGCCCGGCTGCAGAGCCGCTACGCCGCAGCGCTGCGCGGCAACGGTGGGTCGCTGGTGGACCGCGACGTCGAGGTACGGGCGCTGGCCAAACAGGTGCACCGGTGGAATGTGGCCGACCACGGACTGTGCTTCGGCCGCTTGGACAGCGTGTCCGGCGAGCGCACCTACATCGGTCGTATCGGCCTTTTCGACGCGGACGACGACCACGAGCCGATGTTGATCGACTGGCGCGCGCCGGCGGCGCGGCCGTTCTACGTGGCGACCGGGGCGCACCCCGAGAATGTGCGCCGACGTCGCCAGTTCCACAACCTGGGTCGGCGGGTCATCGACTTCACCGACGAGTTTTTCGGCGCCCCGGGCGACGGCGGCGACGGATCCGGTGACGCAGCCCTGCTGGCAGCGGTGAACGCGCCGCGCGGTGAGGGCATGCGTGACATCGTCGCCACCATCCAGGCAGAGCAGGACGAGATCATCCGCTGTGACCACTCGGGTGTCTTGGTCATCGAAGGCGGCCCCGGCACCGGCAAGACCGTCGTCGCCCTGCACCGTGTCGCCTATCTGCTCTACACGAAGCGCGCCCGCCTGGAGAGCCACGGTGTCCTCGTCGTCGGGCCGAACGCCGACTTCCTCGACCACATCGGGCGGGTGCTGCCCTCGCTGGGTGAGACCAATGTCGTGTTCACCACCACCGGTGATCTCGTGCCCCACCTGACGGTCACCGCCGAGGACAGCCCCGCGGCCGCCGCGGTCAAGGGGTCGCTGAGGATGCTCGACGTCCTGGCAGCGGCGGTCGCCGACCGCCAGCGGGTGCCCGACGATCCGCTGCCGATCAATCTCTCCGACGTCGCGGTGCGAATCGACGCCGAGACCGCCGAGTGGGCGATCCAGGAAGCGCGGGCCGGCGGAGCGCCGCACAACGAGGCCAGGGCGGTGTTCGTCGATGTCGTCACATGGGTGTTGACCGAACGCGCGATTGCCAGGATCGGCCGGGGCTGGTTGACCCGCGACGACCGCGCCGCCTGGGAGCACCTGCGCGCCGACCTGGTCGACGAATTGGAAGACCATGCCGGCTTCGCCGCGGCGTTGAACGAACTGTGGCCGGTGCTGACGCCGGAAACCCTTCTCTCCGAGCTCTACTCCTCGCACGACCGGCTGCGGGCCGCAGGCGCCGACGTGGCGCTGTGGCGTGCAGACGGCGCGGCGTGGACGGTGTCCGATGTGCCGCTGCTCGACGAACTCGTCGACCTGCTGGGTCACGACCGCTCCGGAGAGGAGGCCGCCGAACGGGAACGTCGCGAGGAGGCGGCCTACGCGGCCGGGGTGCTCGACCTGATGATCGGCCGCGAAGACCTGATGGACGACGAGGACCAACTACTGGCCGGCGACGTCATCGGCGCCGAGGACCTCGCCGAACGCTTCCTCGAGCGCGACACCCGCGACCTCGCCGACCGCGCCGCGGCCGACCGCAACTGGACCTACGGGCACGTCGTCGTCGACGAGGCACAGGAACTCTCCGCGATGGACTGGCGCGTCCTGATGCGGCGCTGCCCGAGCCGCTCGTTCACCATCGTCGGTGACCTCGCCCAGCGCCGCGCGGCCGCCGGCGTGGGATCCTGGGAGGCCGCACTACAGCCGTACGTCCCCGGGCGCTGGGTGTACCGCGGCCTGTCGGTCAACTACCGCACCCCGGCCGAGATCATGGCCGTCGCCGCCGCAGTGCTCGCCGACGCCGCCCCCGAGATCACTCCACCGGAATCGGTGCGCTCGACCGGGATGCCACCGTGGTCGGCACAGCTCGAGGAGCACGAACTACTCAATGCGATCCAAGATTTCACCGATGCAGAGGCCGAGCGGCCCGGCACCAGTGTGGTGATCGGGCCGCCGGGACTGCCCGGCGTCATGACGCCCGCAGCCGCCAAGGGCTTGGAGTTCGACGCCGTGCTCGTCGTGGAGCCGGCACAGATACTCTCCGACGGACCGCACGGTGCGGCCGACCTCTATGTCGCGCTGACCCGGGCCACCCAGCGGCTGGGCATCGTGCACAGCACGCCGCTGCCCTCGGCGCTGGCCGGGCTGACCACGCGATCAGAGCGCGTGGGTCACCACTGACCGAGCTGGCACCGCACGTTGTAGGGGTCGTCGTGCTGCACGACGACCTGACCGTCGACGGCGATGTCGCAGTGCGCGTTGGGCGCGGCCTGTCCGCCGCGGGTGGTGGAACTGACCTGCATGATCGCCCACTGCGGGTCGGCCATCGTGGTTTCGAAGACCCACGGGGCGTCTGGCGCGACAGTCACCTTCTCGCGCTTGGCGAACGTGTATGCGTCGGCGTTGAAGGCCTCCATACTGGGCGGCTGGCTCGTCAGGTAGAAGATGTCGAACTCGTAGGCGCCTGCTGAGGCCAGCGTGTAGCGGACCTGATGCGCCTCCTGGGCATGGGCCGACACCGGGCCGAGGGCCACCGTCGCCGCCGCGGCGACCAGGGACGCCCCCACGACTGCTCCTACCTTCGCTGTAGCTGTTCGCATGTTGGTCACATCGCCGGACCGTACCGGATCGTTACCGGCCGAGTCGTTTTCGACGGCCGCCGACGTCAACGGCAAACGATTGTTGGTGTCGTGTTCACGTTAATGTAAATGTCACACACAGACACTTCGCAGAAACACAGGCGCTCTAACGTCCCGAGACGACACCGCGCGCCACGGCCGCCGCGGTGTCCCCCGGAAGCGTTCTGTAGATCCCTCTCACAACGCCTCATCTGCGGATGAGCGCTGCCGATGCGCAGAAAGGCTGTTCATGCAACACTCTCGACGGTACTCCTTCACCCGGTCGGCCCTGGCCGCCGGCAGCGTCCTCGCCGCCACCAGCCTGATACTGGCCGGCTGCGGCAGCCGCGCCGGAGATGAGGGTGCAGCAAACGCCGAGTCCTGTGTCGACACCTCTGGTGACACGATCAAGGTCGGCGCGCTGAACTCGTTGTCGGGCACCATGGCGATCTCCGAGGTGACCGTGCGCAACGCCATCGATCTGGCCGTCGAGCAGATCAACGCCGACGGCGGCGTGATGGGCAAGCAGATCCAGCTGGTCGCCGAGGACGGTGCGTCCGAGCCTGCGGTGTTCGCCGAGAAGGCCCAGAAGCTCATCAGCAGTGACTGTGTGGCGGCGGTGTTCGGCGGATGGACCTCGTCGAGCCGCAAGGCCATGCTGCCGGTCTTCGAGGACAACAACGCGCTGCTGTACTACCCGGTGCAGTACGAGGGCCTGGAAGCCTCCCCCAACATCTTCTACACCGGGGCCACCACCAACCAGCAGATCGTGCCCGCGCTGGACTACCTCAAGGAGCAGGGCGTCACGTCGCTGTACCTGGTGGGCAGCGACTACGTCTTCCCACAGACCGCCAACCGCATCATCAAGGCGTACGCCGCGGCCAACGGCATGGAGATCCTCGGCGAGGACTACACGCCGCTGGGGTCGACGGACTTCTCCACGATCGTCAACAAGGTGCGCGCCTCGGGTGCCGATGCGGTCTTCAACACCCTCAACGGTGACTCGAACGTCGCGTTCTTCCGCGAGTACAAGAACGTGGGCCTGACACCGCAGGAGATGCCGGTGGTGTCGGTGTCCATCGCCGAGGAAGAGGTCGGCGGCATCGGCGTGCAGAACATCGAAGGCCAGCTGACCGCCTGGGACTACTACCAGACCATCGACAGCCCGGTGAACAACGCCTTCGTCGCGGCCTACAAGGAGAAGTTCGGCGCCGACAAGCCGACCTCCGACCCCATGGAAGCCGCCTATGTGTCGGTGTATCTGTGGAAGAATACCGTCGAGAAAGCGGAATCGTTTGCGGTGCCCGATGTTCAGGAGGCAGCCGGCGGCGTCGAGTTCGATGCTCCCGAAGGCCTGGTGCAGATCGACGGCGACAACAACCACATCACCAAGACCGCCCGCATCGGTGAGATCCGCAACGACGGCCTGATCTACACGATCTGGGAGTCGCCCGGCCCGATCGAGCCGGATCCGTTCCTCGAAGGCTATCCGTGGGCCGAGGGTCTGTCGGGCTGACGCGCACATGGATGTCCTGATCGGGCAACTGGCAACAGGATTGAGCCTCGGCTCGATCCTGTTGCTCGCCGCCCTGGGCTTGTCCCTGACGTTCGGCCAGATGGGCGTCATCAACATGGCCCACGGCGAATTCATCATGGCCGGCTGCTACACCGCCTACGTCGTACAGCAGGTGGTCTCCAGCGCCGGTGTGTCCCTGCTGATCTCGCTGGTGGTGGGGTTCGTCGTCGGCGGTGCGATGGGCGCGCTGCTGGAGGTCACGCTGATCAACCGCATGTATCACCGACCGCTGGACACCCTGCTGGTCACCTTCGGCGTCGGACTGGTGTTGCAGCAGTTGGCTCGTGACCTCTTCGGCGCTCCCGCCAAGAACGTCTTCGCTCCCCCGTGGCTGTCGGGTGGAGTCGAGATCTTCGGCGCCGTCGTTCCGAAGACCCGGCTGTTCATCCTGGTGTTGGCGATCGCCTGCGTCACCGCGCTCGCGATCGCGCTCAAGGCCAGCCCGATGGGCCGGCGGATCCGGGCGGTGGTGCAGAACCGCGATCTTGCTGAGACCAGCGGCATCTCGTCGCGCAGAACCGACATCACGACGTTCTTCATCGGCTCCGGGCTGGCCGGCGTCGCCGGAGTGGCGTTGACGTTGATCGGTTCGACGAGTCCGACGATCGGGCAGAGTTATCTCATCGACGCCTTCCTCGTGGTGGTGGTCGGGGGCCTGGGCCAGATCAAGGGCACCGTCATCGCGGCGTTCGCGCTGGGCTTCTTGAACTCGTTCATCGAGTACAACACCACCGCGTCGCTGGCCAAGGTGATCGTCTTCGTGGTGATCGTGGTCTTCCTGCAGGTCCGTCCGCAGGGCCTGTTCACAGTTCGGACAAGGAGTCTGGTGTGATGCCGACGAGCGCTCGCGCGAGGAGCAGACGAGCACCGACCAGCGCTAGTGCGAGGAGCCGGTGTGCGTAGTCTTCCGGAAAGTCTTCCGGGACGTCTCGTGGGACGCTGGCAGACCTGGGCCGGTTTTGGTGTCGCCGCGGTGGCGCTGTTCGCGATCGCCCCGGCCCTGCTGTCGAGCTTCCGGCTCAGCCTGTTGGCGCAGTTCCTCTGCTATGCGATCGTGGCCGTCGGCATCGGGCTGGCCTGGGGCCGCGGGGGCATGCTGGTCCTGGGACAGGGGGTGTTCTTCGGTCTCGGCGGCTACATGATGGGCATGCACCTCAAGATCGCCGACGCCGAGATCGCCGGCAACGACGTCCCCGACTTCATGCAGATCGCCGGTGTGCGTGAGCTTCCCGCGTTGTGGGTGCCGTTCGCGTCGCCGTTCGTCACGCTGGTAGCCATCGTGGTGATCCCGGCCGGCATCGCAGCGCTGCTGGGCCTGGGTGTGTTCAAACGCAAGGTCAAGGGAGCCTACTTCGCGATCCTGTCTCAGGCGTTGGCAGCCGCGATGGCGATCCTGCTGATCGGCCAGGCCGAGCTGCTGGGCGGATCCAACGGGCTCAACGGTTTCCGGACGTTTTTCGGCTTCCGGCTGGCCGACCCGGTCAACCAGCAGATGCTCTACTTCATCGCCGCGGCCACGCTGCTGGCCGTCGTCGCACTGGTACGCCAACTGATGCAGAGCCGCTACGGCGAACTGCTGGTGGCGGTGCGCGACGGGGAGGAACGGGTCCGTTTCCTGGGCTACGACCCCGCCAACACCAAGGTCGTCGCCTACACCGTGGCGGCGCTGTTCGCCAGCATCGCCGGGGCGTTGTTCGCCCCGATCGTCGGCTTCATCACCCCCTCGCAGGTCGGCATCCTGCCGTCCATCGCCTTCCTGATCGGCGTGGCGATCGGCGGCCGCACCACCCTGCTGGGCCCGGTGCTGGGGGCGATCGGCGTGGCGTGGGCGCAGACCCTGTTCTCCGAGCAGTACCCGTCGGGCTGGATCTACGCCCAGGGCGCGCTGTTCATCGTCGTGGTCGGGTTCTTCCCGGCCGGTCTGGCCGGGCTGGGCATGCTGTGGGCGCGCCGCCGCAAGAGATCCGGAGCCGAGCCGACGCCCGAACCCGACAACGACCCCGACGCGGAGAAGGTGGGTGCCCGCTCATGACCGAGGTTCACGCGAGCTCGGCGGGCAAGGAACCGGTCGAAGGCGGCAACGTCGGCATGGGCACCCAGTATCTGGAGGTCCGCGGACTGACCGTCGATTTCGACGGTTTCAAGGCGGTCAGCGACGTCGACCTCACGCTGTTCCAGGGCGACCTGCGCTTCCTGATCGGACCCAACGGTGCGGGCAAGACCACCGTCATCGACGCGATCACCGGGCTGGTGCCGGCGAGCGGGTCGGTCAACAAGTCCGGTGTGGAACTGTTGGGCAAGAAGGTCCATCAGATCGCCCGACGCGGTATCGGCCGAACCTTCCAGACCGCCAGCGTGTTCGAGGAGCTGTCGGTGCTGCAGAACCTCGACATCGCCGCCGGAGCCGGCCGGTCGGTGTGGACGATGCTGCGGCGCCGCCACGGCGTGCTCCCCGCCATCGAGCAGGCGCTGCACACCACCGGATTGACCAAGCTCGCCGATCAGCCTGCGGGCATCCTGGCCCACGGCCAGAAGCAGTGGCTGGAGATCGGCATGCTGCTGGTGCAGAACGCCGATGTGCTGCTGCTCGACGAACCGGTCGCAGGCATGAGTCACGAAGAGCGTGAGGAGACCGGAAACCTGTTGCGCCGCATCGGCGCCGAACGCACTGTCGTGGTCGTCGAACACGACATGGACTTCATGCGCGAGTTCGCGACGTCGGTGACGGTGCTCGCCCGAGGGCAGGTGGTCGCCGAGGGGTCGGTGGCCGAGGTGCAGGCCAACCCCAAGGTTCAGGAGGTCTACCTCGGGACCGCCGCTGCCGGTTCGGCGGAGGCCGAGGAGACCGGCGCTGCCGAACTGATCGAGGAGAAGTCCTGATGCTCGAGTTGGTCGACGTACACACCGGTTACGGCCGTACCGAGGTCATCCACGGCGTCAGCGTCGAGGTGCCCGGCGACGGAGTCGCCGCGGTGATGGGGCACAACGGCGCCGGCAAGACCACGCTGCTGCGCGCGGCCGTGGGTCTGTTGAAGTGCACGAAGGGCACGGTGCTTTTCGAGGGTGAGGACATCACCAAGCTGCGCCCCAGCGCGCGGGTGAACCGCGGCCTGGCCTACGTGCCACAGGGCCAGCAGTCGTTCGGCCAGCTCACCACCGCCGAGAACCTCCAGGTGGTGGCGGACGGGCGCAAGAACGGCAAGCAGCTGATCGACGAACAGCTCGACCTCTTTCCTGCGCTCAAGGAATTGCTGACGCGGCGGGCCGGTCTGCTCTCCGGCGGTCAGCGCCAGCAGCTGGCCATCGCGCGTGCGCTGATCACATCGCCCAAATGCCTGATCCTCGACGAACCCACCGAAGGCATCCAGCCCTCCGTGGTCGCCGAGATCGAGGAGACCATCACCACGCTGACCAGTCGCGGCAACCTCGGCGTGCTCCTCGTCGAGCAGCACATCGGTTTCGCGCTGCAGTCGTCGCAGCGTTACTACGTCCTGGAATCGGGGCGGATCACCTCGACCGGCACCGGCGGCTCGTCCTCGGAAGCAGACGTGCGCGCCGCCATGGCTATCTGAGGCTTTCCGACACCGGGCAGACATGTCACGGTGGAGGCTATGGCGCGACGTCTCCCCGACAGCGCAGCGCGCAGGCGGCGGCGCCACCGCGGTTGGCTGACGGCGGTGCTCAGCGTCATCGGAGCCTTCGGCGCGGGATGGGTGCTCGCGCCCAATGCGGCCGTCGGGCACTTTCGCTCCGCGGAGGCGATGGACCGCTACTTCGCCGCGTATGACCGCGCCATGGCCCAGATGCCGACTCCACAGCAGGTGTTGGACATTCGCACGTCTTTCGGTGTTGTCAGGGTGTACCGATTCGCCGGTCGGCGGGCCGGCGCACCGCTGTTCCTGCTGCCGGGCACCCAGTCGAGCACCCCGATCTGGGCGGACAACATGCCCTCGCTGCTCGCACACCGTTCGGTGTACACAGTGGACCTGCTGGGCGAGCCGGGGCGCAGCATCCAAACCCGTCCGATCACCGATGCCTACGACCAGGCCGCGTGGCTGCACGAGGTCCTCGACCAACTGCCTGATCCCGAGGTCAATCTGCTCGGGCTGTCGTTGGGCGGGTGGACCGCGACCAATGCCGCGCTGCGCGGCAGCAGCCATGTCAAAACGCTGACCTTGGTGGAGCCCGTGCAGGTGCTCACCGGTCTGTCACCGACGGCGATCCTGCGGTCGATTCCGGCGAGTGTGCCCGCTTTTCCGAAGGCCTGGCGTGACAACTTCGCGAGCTGGACCGCCGGCGGTGCCCCCGTGCAGGACGTGCCCGAGGCGGCGATGATCGAGGCCGGTATGCACGCTTACCGAAAGCGCACCCCGGCGCCGGGGAGGATCAGCCCCGAGCAGTTGAAAACCCTGGACCTTCCCACGCTGGTGATCCTCGCCGCTCAGTCGCCGATGCACGATGCGCGCGCAGGCGCCCGGACCGTCCGGACCGCATTGCCGATGGCCACGGTGAAGGTCTACGACGGCGCGTCCCACGCGATCAACGGCGAACAGCCCGAGCAGCTGGCGGCTGACGTGGCGGCGTTCCTGGCGAAACACCGGTCATGACGCGCTTTCCCTGTGCGCGTCGCGCCGCAGTGCTCCGTGCCGCAGTGCGCCGTGCCGCGGGATTCGTACAAACAGGCACCTGCACGGCAAATCTCGTCCATCGTTGAGCCGTGGGCACTCCCGAGGAGCCGATCATTCTCGCCGAGCACGGCGGACTGGTGGTCGCCGAACGGGGGCCTGAGGTCATCCTGGTCGACCGCGGCAGTGGCCCGACGGAGATCGTCGTTTTCGTGCTCGTGGTGGTGACCCTGGTGTTCGGCGGCTTCGGGCTGGTGTCGCTGTTGCCGGGCGCCATTGGCGGCGTGTCCGGCGGGCCGGCCTGGCTCGGCGTTGCGCTGCTCGCGGTGGCGGGCGCCGCGGCGACAGCGATGTACATCTCGGCCAAGACCGTACGTCGCCGACGCAGCGGTCCGCTGACCTCTTTCACCCCGGTCGCCATCTTCGACCGGTCCGCCCGGGTGTACCGCGACGGCACCGGCGCTGTCGTCGCGCCGCTGGACCAGGTCAGATTCGAGCGCAGGATGCAGGCGACGTCCAGTTCAGCCAAGCTGGTCGCGGTCACGCCCGACGGCACTCGAGTCCTCAAGCGCGGCAACCCGTTCGGCGGCGGAGTCGGCGACCTCGACGCGGTGCTCACACGTGTGGTCCATGGCGCTCCCCGCTGACGAGCGCGCGGTCCGGCACGGCCCGACGCGGAGTGTCGCCGTGCGGACGCGCGCGCTCGCGGAACCCCGCCGGCCCAGTCAGCCCAATCGGGACAGCACGTCGTTGACGACGTCGGCGACGGCCACGTCGACCTGCTCGCCGGTCGCCAGGCTCTTGACGCCCACCGTGCCGGCCTGCAGATCCCGGTCACCGGCCACCAGCGCGATCGAGGCGCCGGAGCGGTCGGCGCCCTTCATGCCGGCCTTGAGACTGCGGTCACCGTAGGCGACGTCGACGCGCACGCCGGCCGCGCGCAGCCGCGCGGCCAACACCGCAAGGGCGACCTTGGCGTCACCGCCGAGCGGCACCGCATACACGTCGACCCGTGCCGCGTCGGCGGCGCTCTTGCCCTCCGCGCGCAACGCGAGCAGCGTGCGATCCACGCCGAGACCGAATCCGATCCCCGACAGGTCCTGCCCACCCAGCTGACGCATCAACCCGTCGTAACGACCGCCGCCTCCGATGCCGGACTGGGCTCCCAGTCCGTCGTGGACGAACTCGAACGTGGTCTTGGTGTAGTAATCCAGGCCACGCACCATGCGCGGATTGATCGTGTACGGCACGCCGAGCGCATCCAGATGCGCCAGCACCGTCTCGAAGTGGCTCTTGGCCGCCTCGGAGAGGTGATCGAGCATCACCGGTGCGGCGGCGGTCATCTCCCGCACCTCGGGTCGCTTGTCGTCGAGCACCCGCAGCGGATTCACCTGTGCGCGCCGCCTGGTCTCGTCATCGAGGTCCAATCCGAACAGGAACTCCTGCAACAATTCCCGGTACTGCGGACGGCAGCTGTCATCGCCCAACGAGGTGATCTCCAGGCGGAACCCGTCCAGTCCCAGGGACCGGAATCCGGCGTCGGCGACGGCGATCACCTCCGCGTCCAGGGCCGGGTCGTCCACGCCGATCGCCTCGACCCCGACCTGCTGCAGCTGCCGGTACCGGCCGGCCTGGGGACGTTCGTAGCGGAAGAACGGGCCCGAGTAGGCGAGCTTGACCGGCAGCGCGCCCCGGTCCAGCCCGTGCTCGATGACGGCCCGCATCACCCCCGCGGTGCCTTCTGGGCGCAGGGTCACGGACCGGTCGCCGCGGTCGGCGAAGGTGTACATCTCCTTGGACACCACGTCGGTGGACTCGCCCACGCCGCGCGCGAACAACGCGGTGTCCTCGAAGATCGGCAGCTCGATGTGCCCGTAGCCGGCGCGGCGCGCCGCCTCCAGCAACGCCGCACGCACCGCGACGAACTCCGCCGATTCCGGCGGTACGTAGTCCGGCACCCCCTTCGGCGCCCGGAAGGCATGCAGGGGTGAGGAACTGGCAGAAGTGTCGGTCACGGGGTCAAACCTTCGAGAAAGGGGTTGGTGCGGCGTTCGAGACCGATCGTGGTCCTCTCGCCGTGCCCCGGCAGCACCAGGGTCTCGTCGTCGAGCACGAGCAGTTTCGTGACGATCGATTCCAGCAGATCGCGGCCGCTGCCGCCGGGCAGGTCGGTGCGACCCACCGACTGCTTGAACAAGGTGTCACCGGTGAATGCCACGGACTCGGGCCCGTTCGCCACGCCGCCGTCGACCCGGAACACCACCGAGCCCTGCGTGTGGCCGGGCGTGTGATCGACCGCGACGGTGATGCCGCCTAGTTCGATCTTGTCGCCGTCCCGGTCCAGCTCGATCACCTGGCGCGGCTCGCGGAACATCGCCGCCACCGCGACCCGGCCGACGCCGGCGAAAAAGCCCGCTCCGAAGCCCTTGATCGGGTCGGACAGCATGAACCGGTCCGCCGGGTGGATGTAGGTGGCGCAGCCGTAGGTGTCTGCGACCTTCTGGGCCGACCACATGTGGTCGATGTGGCCGTGGGTGAGCAGCACGGCCGCCGGGGTGAGGCGGTTCTCGTCGAGTATGCGGCGCAGCGGACCCATCGCGCGCTGGCCGGGGTCGACGACGATGGCGTCGGCGCCCTGCCGCGGGGCCAGCACGTAGCAGTTGCACGCCAACATGCCGGCCGGGAATCCGGTGATAAACACGCCTCCCAGCTTCCCACGCCCAGGTCGCACCGCTGTTCACGAGGGTCGCGGCGCCTCCACTCGCCGTGAACTGGCACACTCGGTGCCGACCGGATCGACTGCAAGGAGGGACCCGGGGTGCCGACGAACGAACAACGGCGGGCGACAGCCAAGCGCAAGCTGGAGCGCCAGCTCGAGCGACGGGCCGAGAAGGACCGCAAACGCCGGACATACATGATCGTCGGCTCGGCGGTCGCCGCGGTGGTCGTGATCGGCGCCGTGGTCGCCACCATCGTCCTCACCACCGGCAATTCCGATTCCCCCACCTCGGGGTCGTCGACCGAGGCGGCCGACACGACCGGGCAGGCGCCCGAGCAGGATCCGTTCGACGCTCCAGAGCCGGGCCAAGTCGCCGCCCTGCCGCAATTCACCGCCCCGGACGGACTCGGACAGAACTGCCAGTACCCGGCCGCGCAGGAGGCCAGCAAGGCGAACAACCCGCCCCGCACCGGCGAGGTGCCCACCGAGCCGGCCCAGGTGAGCGCCAGCATGGAGACCAACCAGGGCAACATCGGGCTGCAGCTGGACAACGGCAAGTCGCCGTGCACCGTCAACAGCTTCGCCAGCCTCGCCCAGCAGGGCTACTTCAACGACACCCCCTGCCACCGGCTGACCACCAGCGAATCCCTGTCGGTGCTGCAGTGCGGCGATCCGACCGGTGAAGGCACCGGGGGCCCCGGCTACGAGTTCGCCAACGAGTACCCCACCACCCAGTACCAGCCCGACGACCCTGCGCTGATGCAGCCCGTCGTCTATCCCCGCGGCACGCTGGCCATGGCCAACGCCGGCCCCGGCACCAACGGCAGCCAGTTCTTCCTCGTCTACCAGGACTCGCAGTTGCCACCGCAGTACACGGTGTTCGGCACCATCGACGAGACCGGTCTGGCCACGCTGGACAAGATCGCCGCCGAGGGTGTGCAGGGCGGCGGGCAGGACGGCCCACCCGCCGCGGACGTCGTCGTGGAGTCCATCCAGCTGGACTGACCCAGGTCGCGAATCGCCCACGAGGGGGTTCGGGGGCGTCGAGACCCTTTGACCTGCCCGCCCGTTTACGCATACGTTCGTTTGGCTGAAGTTCACCCGAAACGCACGTGTGGATACGAAAACGACGAGGGATGGGTCATGGCCGATTCGATACGACGGAGTTTCATCAGGCTGGGGGCGGCGACCGCGGCGACCGTGCTGGGCGCGGCGCTCGTGACGAGTTGCTCGAAGGTCCCCGACAACGAGCAGGGCGGCACCCTGCAACGCATCCAGGACGCCGGCACCGTGAAGGTCGGCATCGCCGGCGAGGTGCCGTACGGCTACACCGAGGGCGGTGAGGTCACCGGCGAGGCACCCGAAGTCGCCAAAGCGGTGTTCTCCGCGATGGGTATCGACAACGTCGACGCCACCCAGGTCGAGTTCAGCCAGCTCATCCCGGCGTTGAACGCCGGTCAGTACGACATGGTGGCCGCTGGCATGGCGATCCTGCCACAGCGCTGCGAGAACGCCCAGTTCTCCGCGGTGGACTACGTGACCCCCACTGCCCTGCTGGTACCCGCCGGCAACCCCCAACAGGTCACGAACTTCGAGGACGTCCTGGCCAAGGGCGTGCCGCTGGCGGTTCTGTCGGGAACCGTCGAGGAGTCGGTGGCGCAGTCGATGGGCATCCCGGACAACCTCATCCAGCCGTATCAGGGCCAGCCGGAGATGCTGCAGGCGCTCCTCGACGGCCGCGCCTACGCCGGAGCGCTGACCGACATCTCGCTGCGGCGCATGGTCGCCGACAACCCGGGGGTGCCCCTCGAGGTCACCGAGGGTTTCGTCCCGGTGATCGACGGTGAGGAACAGATCCAGGCCGGCGGCTTCGTGTTCCGCAAGGGCGACGACGAGCTGGTCGACGAATTCAACACCCACCTCAACGAATTGCACGGCTCAGGCGAGTGGCTGAGCATCGTCGAGCCGTTCGGCTTCACCGAGGACAACGTGCCGCCCGAGGATGTGAGCACCGAGCAGCTCTGCGCCGCCGGCTGAGCCGGTGTTCGACAACGTCGGACTGTTCGTCGAGACCATCTCCGCGGGTCTGCTGCTGACCGTGGAGGCCACCGTCGGCGGCATCGTCATCGCGACCGTGTTGTCCTTCGCGTTCGGGTTGGCGATGTTGTCGCGGTGGCGTGCGGTGCGGGCCCTGGCCCGCATCTATGTCGAGATCTGGCGCGGCACCTCCGAAGTCGTGCAGCTGATGTGGATCTACTTCGTGCTGCCGGTTCTGGTGGGATACCAGATCGTGCCGCTCGCGGCCGGTATCGCCGTGCTGGGTCTGAATTTCGGCGCCTACGGTGCCGAGATCGTGCGCGGGGCGGTGCAGGCGGTGCCTCGCGCCCAGTACGAGGGCGCCGTTGCGCTGTCGCTGACGCCGCGGCAGCGGATGCTGCGGGTGATCCTGCCGCAGGCACTGGTGGAGATGGTGCCGCCCTTCAACAACCTGTTCATCCAGCTGCTCAAGGGCAGTTCACTGCTGACCATCATCACGGTCCACGAGATGACCTATCAGGCAAGGGAAGTCCTGATCGACCGGTTCATCTCCCAGGCCGCGACCATCTGGACGATCGTGTTGTTGTTCTACCTCGCGCTGGCGGTGGTGATCACCGCCGGGATGCGGCTGTTGGAGCGGTGGGCGGCCGCCCTGGTCGGTCGCCCGGCGGCACCGCGCCGCAGCGTGCGTGCGTTGTTCCGTCGCGACCGGGTGGAGCAACGGTGATCTGGGACTGGCAGTACGCCTGGGAAGTCCTTCCCGACATCGTCGTCGACGGATTGCGGATCACGCTGCTGGCGACCGTGCTGGGCTCGGCGCTGGCCTACACGCTGGGTCTGTTGCTGACGTTGTTGCGTCGTTCACCGATACGCATCGTCAGCTCGACCACCTGGGCGTTCATCGAACTGGTCCGCAGCACACCACTGTTGGTACAGATCTTCTTCTTCTTTTTCGTGCTACCCGATTTCGGGGTGCGCTTCGATCCGTTGACCACCGGGGTCATCGCGCTCGGCGTGCACTACGCGACCTACTGCGCTGAGGTGTACCGGGCCGGCATCGAGGCGGTGCCGGTGGGCCAGTGGGAGGCCGCCGTCGCGCTGAACCTGCCGCGGTTGCGCACCTGGACGGCGGTGATTCTGCCGCAGGCCGTCCCGCGCGTGTTGCCCGCGCTGGGCAACTACACGATCTCGATGCTCAAGGAAACGCCGTTGCTGCTGATGATCGGTGTCCTCGACATCGTCGGAGTGGCCAACCAATTGGGTTCGCGCGCTTTCCGTTACGTGGAGCCGATCACGATCGCCGGGGTGTTGTTCCTGGTGCTGAGTTACTCGGCTTCCCTACTCGTGCGAGGGATGGAGCGACGTGTCCGATACAGCCACTGACATGATCCGATTCGAGCATGTCGTCAAACGGTTCGGCGACAATGTCGTGCTCGACGGGCTCGACTTCGCTGTTCAGCCGGGCGAATTCGTCACCCTGATCGGCCCCAGCGGCTCGGGCAAGACGACGATCCTGCGGCTGTTGATGACACTCGAGCAGGTCAGCGAGGGTCGCATCTACGTCGGCGGCGACTGCCTGAGCCACATGACCCGGCGCGGACGGGAGGTGCCCGCCGACGAGAAGTACCAGCGCCGGATACGCAAGCGCATCGGGATGGTGTTCCAGCAGTTCAACCTGTTTCCGAACATGCGGGTGCGGCAGAACATCACGGAGGGACCGATTCACTCCCTGGGCCTTTCCCGCGCCGAAGCCGAGGAGCGTGCGGACACACTGCTCGACATGGTCGGTATCGCGGACAAGGCCGACGCGCATCCGGCGCAGTTGTCCGGTGGTCAGCAGCAGCGGGTGGCCATCGCGCGTGCGCTGGCGATGCAGCCCGATGTGCTGTTGCTCGACGAGGTCACCTCGGCGTTGGACCCCGAACTCGTCACCGGCGTGTTGGCCCTGCTCAAGGACATCGCCACCACCACCGAGATCACCTTCCTGTGCGTGACGCACGAAATGAACTTCGCCCGTGACGTGTCCGACCGCGTGATGATGTTCGACGGGGGCAGGGTCCTCGAGGACGCCGCCCCGGACAAGTTGTTCAGCGATCCCGACCACGAGCGCACCCGGGAGTTCCTGCGCGCGGTGCTGGAGCGCGGTTAGCTCGATTCGTGGCCGGCACCGGAGTCATCGGTTTCTCGCCCGTCCCCGCCGGCTCTCAACGAAGGCTGTTCGCGGCCGTCGCTGCGTCGGCGACACTGATGACCATGCGGTCGTATGGCTGCCCGGTGAGGTCCAGCCGCACCGCAGGCGTGGAACGACGGGCCACCGCGAAGGTCTTGCGCCCGGAGCGTCGCCACGTGCCGATCTTCACTCGGCCGGGCACATGCAGGCCGGGCGCGCGCATGCCGCGCACACTCGACAGCGGGTCGTGGTCCACCTCGACCGCTGCAACCGCCGAGATGGGGAATCGGAAGTCGCCGTGCAGCCCGGCGATTTTCTCCCACACGCCCAGCTGCACCGCCACGTCGTCGCCGACCCGCGCAATCCTCGCCATCGTCCACCTCCTTGATCGTTCTCACTTTTGAGAATAATAGCATCGGCGATAATGGCGGCATGCCGTCGATCGATCTCCTCCTGCACCCGATCCGCATCCGCATCATCCAGGCCCTGCTCGACGGCAGCGAGCTGACCACCAAGCAGCTCAAGATGCATCTGACGGACGTGCCCAGCGCATCGCTGTACCGACACGTCGCGATGCTGGCCGATGCCGGCGTTCTCGTCGTCACCGGCGAGCGGCCGGTGCGCGGCACCGTCGAGCGCATGTACGCCCTGCATCTGCCCAGCGCAGCTGTCGGCCCGGCGGAGGCCCGCACGCTCAGTCTCGACGATCACCGGCGTGCCTTCACCGCCTACGCGGCCGCACTGCTCGCAGACTTCGACCGCTACCTCGACGACGCCGACGCCGACCCGGTAGACGATGGGGTGTCGTTCACGCAGATGGCACTGTGGCTGTCGGACGACGAGCTGGCGACGTTGCGCCGCAAGCTCGCCGAACTCCTCGTACCCCTGTCCGCACACCGGCCGGGCAAGGACCGGACGAAGCGGATACTGAGCACAGTGCTGATGCCGGCGCGATGACGCGGCTCACGCCGCTTCTGCCCCACCGCGGCTCACGCCGCTTCTGCCCCACCGCGGCTCACGCCGCTTCTGCCCCACCGCGGCTCACGCCGCCGACGTCACCCGGTAGACGTCGTACACGCCCTCCACATTGCGCACCACGTTCAACACGTGGCCGAGGTGCTTGGGGTCGCCCATCTCGAACGTGAAGCGACTGATCGCGACCCGGTCGTTGGACGTCGTCACCGAAGCCGACAGGATGTTGACCTTCTCATCGGCCAGCACCCGGGTGACATCGGAGAGCAGCCGGTGCCGATCCAGCGCCTCCACCTGGATCGCGACCAGGAACACCGACGACGGCGACGGCGCCCACTGCACGTCGATGATCCGTTCGGACTGATCCTGCAGCGAGGCGGCATTCGTGCAGTCCGTGCGGTGCACGCTGACGCCGCCGCCGCGAGTGACGAAGCCCATGATGTTGTCGCCGGGCACCGGGGTGCAGCACTTGGCCAACTTGGTCAGCACACCCGGGGCGCCGGGGACGGCGACGCCGACGTCGTCGCTGCTGCGCTGGCGCACCGGCATGGTTGCCGGCGTGGACCGCTCCGCCAGTTCGTCGGCCGCGTCGTCGTCACCACCGATCTGGGCGACCAGCCGCTGCACCACGTGCCGGGCCGAGACGTGCCCCTCGCCGACCGCCGTGTAGAGCGCCGAGACGTCGGTGTAGCGCAATTCGCGGGCGAGCGCGCCGATGGACTCGGCAGTCATCAAGCGCTGCAACGGAAGTCCGCCGCGGCGCACCTCTCGCGCGATCGCGTCCTTGCCCGTCTCCAGCGCCTCTTCTCGCCGTTCCTTGGCGAACCACTGTCGGATCTTGGCCTTGGCGCGCGGCGAGACCACGAAGGTCTGCCAGTCGCGCGACGGTCCGGCGTTGGGCGCCTTCGAGGTGAAGATCTCGACCACTTCGCCGTTTTCCAGCTTGCGTTCCAGCGCGACGAGTCGGCCGTTGACCCGCGCACCGATGCAGCGGTGTCCGACCTCGGTGTGCACCGCGTAGGCGAAGTCGATCGGTGTCGATCCGGTCGGCAGCGTGATCACGTCACCTTTGGGGGTGAACACGAAGATCTCCTGCACCGCGAGGTCGTAGCGCAGCGACTCGAGGAACTCGCCGGGGTCGGCGGCCTCCCGCTGCCAGTCCAGCAGCTGACGCATCCAGGCCATGTCGTCGATCTCGGCCGCTGCGTGGCTGGGCGGGGCTGCGTTGCGTCCCTTCGCCTCCTTGTACCGCCAGTGCGCGGCGATGCCGTATTCGGCGGTCTTGTGCATGTCGAAGGTGCGGATCTGCACCTCCAGCGGCTTGCCCTCCGGGCCCACCACCGTGGTGTGCAACGACTGGTACACCCCGAAGCGGGGCTGGGCGATGTAGTCCTTGAAACGCCCGGCGATGGGCTGCCACAACGAATGCACCACCCCGACCGCGGCGTAACAGTCGCGCACCTCGTCGCACA